>JBKHEJ010000020.1:0-20723 GCA_046540855.1 Nitriliruptoraceae bacterium | reverse complement strand
GCACTCCGCGCGTCGCTCCGCCCGCTCCCGCGTCGCGCGGTCCTGCGCCGGTGGGATGGCGACCACCACCTCGGCGACCCGCAGGGACAGCGCCGGCCCCCCACGATCGTCGCGCGCCTGACCCGCGATGCGCTCGATCCGTCGCCCGAGGTCGTAGGAGAGCATGCCGACCAGACCACCGCTGCACGCCGGCAGGTCGGGCTCGGGCGGCGCGTGAGGTCCGGCACCCAGGGCCGCGGCGAGGCGGTCGATCGCGGCGAAGGGGTCGGTGCCGAGCCGCAGCACGGGCCGGCCGTCAGCGCGCACCGAGCTCTCGCGGCCGTCGTCGACCAGCCGGAAGGCGCCGTGCGGCACGAGGTAGCTCGGGCCGTCCCCGGTGGCGGTGTCGAGCAGGTCGACGGGGGCGAGCGCCCGGGCGCACGCATCGAGATCGACGCGCCCAGCGGCGTCGAGGGGGAGATCGGTCAGCTCGCGGACCAGCGCCCGTCCGGGCGGTGCCGGCGGGAGCACGCTGGCGCTCACGTGCTCGCGGGAACGCCGTACTTGCGCCGGAAGGCCACCCCGTCCAACGCGCTGAGGTCCTCCTCGAGCTCACGCTGGAAGGCCTCCGCCTGGGCCTCGTCCGAGAAGGTCTGGGCCCACACGAGGTTGCCCGTCGCCGCGACCTGGAGCTGCACGTCCACCATCCACGCCCCGTCGTACCCCCCGCGGCGGCGGGTGAGCACGCGGAAGTCGCGGTGGGGCGGACGGTCCTCGCTCACGGCTCCTCCGCGGTCTCGGGACGGGTCGGGCAACGTGGTGGCCGGCACGGTAGCGGCACGGACCGGGCTGGTGCGCTGCAGGTACCGGGCTACCCTCCCGCGACCAGCCCACTGAGCAGGCCACCGGGAGGCCAAGCGTGAAGGTCTACACCAAGACCGGCGACGACGGGACCACGGGCCTGCTGTACGGCGGCCGGGTCGACAAGCACGACGTGCGCACGACCGCCTACGGGACGGTGGACGAGACCTGCAGCGCGCTCGGGCTCGCCCGTGCCGAGCTCGACGGCGCGCTCCACGACCTGATCCTCGAGGTCCAGCGCGAGCTGTTCGTGGTCGGCGCGCAGCTCGCCACCCGGGCCGACCACTGGGACCGTCTGGAGGTCGGGGTCAGCCGCGTCGACCAGGCCATGGTCGACACGCTCGACGCCCGCATCGACGCCTGCGTGGATCGCCACCCCCTGCCGCAGCACTTCGTCGTCCCCGGCGGGACGCGGGCGGCCGCCGCGCTCGACCTCGCCCGCACGATCTGCCGCCGCGCGGAGCGCTACACCGTGGCGATGGCGCGCGAGGGCATGCTCCCTGACGACGCCCCCGTGCGCTACCTCAACCGCTGCGCGGACTACCTGTTCGTGCTGGCCCGCGAGGTGGAGGGCACCCACCTGCCCTCCCGCGAGCCGCGGTGAGCGAGGCGCGGACCCTCGTCGACGACCTCGGGGCCCGGGTCCCGCTCGCCGGCCCACCCCGGCGGCTCGTGAGCCTCGTGCCGAACCTCTCGGAGCTCCTCGCCCACGTCGGGCTCGGCGACCGGCTCGTCGCCGTGACCGAGTACTGCGTGCTGCCGGCCGACGGGTTCCCCTCGGCCCGGCGGGTGCGGGGGACGAAGAACCCCGACGTGGCCGCGATCGCCGCGCTGGCACCGGATCTCGTGCTGGCCAACGAGGAGGAGAACCGCGCGCTCGACGTGGAGCGGCTGCGCGCGGCCGGGATCGCGGTGCACGTCACGCGCGTGCGGTCCCTCGCCGACCTGCCGGCCAGCCTGGCCCGGCTCGCCGAGGTGCTCGACGTCACCGAGAGGGTCGCGGGGCTGCTCGCCGAGCTGCGGTCCCTGCCGCCGGCACCGCGCGCCACAGGGCCCCGGGTGGCGTGCGCGGTGTGGCGGGACGACCCGCGGCGCGGCGGCGACGAGGAGGGCTGGTGGCTGCTCGGTCGGGACACCTACGGCGCGAGCGTCATCGCGGCAGCCGGAGGCGCGCTGGTCCCGGACGACCCCACGGGCCGCTACCCGCGGGCGCCGCTAGGTGAGCTGCGGGCGCTCGCGCCGGCGGTCGTGCTCCTGCCCGACGAGCCCTACGCCTTCGGGGCCGTCGACGTCGCCGAGCTCGCGGCCGTGGGCCTGGTCGGCGTCCCGGTCGACGGCCGCGCCCTGTGGTGGTGGGGCCACCGCACGCCCTCGGCCGTGCGCGCCCTCACCTCGATGCTCGCCGCGGTCGCCGCGGGTCAGTAGGTGTGCTCGGGCCCCGGGTACTCGCCATCGGCGACCTCGCTCTGGAAGGCCTTGATCGCCATCGCGATCTGCGAGCGCAGGTCCGCGTAGGCCTTGACGAAGCGTGGCAGACGTCCGCTGGTCAGCCCGAGCAGATCGTGCCAGACGAGCACCTGCGCGTCGGTGGCGGGTCCGGCTCCGATCCCGATGGTCGGGATCGACACCGCCTCGGTCACCGCCTTTCCGATGGCCTCCGGCACCGCCTCCAGCACGAGGCTGAAGGCGCCTGCTGCCTCGAGCGCCTGGGCATCGGCGAGGATGCGTGCTGCGTCCTCAGCGTCGCGGCCCTGGACGCGGTAGCCGCCGACCTGGTGGACCGACTGCGGGGTGAGACCGAGGTGGCCCATCACCGGGATCCCGGCCCGCACCAGGTGCGCGGTGACCTCCACCATCGGGCCACCGCCCTCGAGCTTGACCGCCTGAGCGCCGCCCTCCTTCAGCATGCGCACGGCTGAGGCGAGCGCCTGGGACGGTCCGTCCTGGTAGGTCCCGAAGGGCAGGTCACCCACGACCAGCGACCGGCGCGCCGCCCGGGTGACCGCACGGGTGTGGTGCAGCATCTCCTCGAGCGTGACCGGCACGGTCGAGTCGTAGCCGAGCACGACCATGCCGAGGCTGTCGCCGACGAGCAGCACCGGGACGCCGAGCTCGTCGAGCAGCGCCGCGCTGGAGGCGTCGTAGGCGGTCACCATGACGAAGCGTTCGCCCCGGGCCTTGGCGGCCGCGAGGTCGCGGATCGTGACGGGCCGCCCGGGGGAGGACGGCGTGGGGGTGGGGGACGCGTGGACGGACACCTCGGGATCCTTCCTGCCGGCCCGGAGGGGTCCAGCGGCGTGAGCGGAGGTGGTCCGTACAGTGTGCCGGGTCCGGACCTCGGCTGCGCCATCGGGCACGCTGCCCGCTGACGCCGGGCAGGCCGGGGCGTCGCAGGAGGTCGCGAGGTGGAGCAGGCTGCGCGCCAGCCCGACCTGGTCGCCTTCCACCACGACGGTCGCGCGGCGCGGGCCACGATCACCCGGCTGTCGCGGGCTGGGGTCGACGGCGGGGACATCGTGCTGCTCGGGCGCGTCGAGGTGGTGACCGCCGGACGCTACGGCGACCGGCAGACCGACCGTGGCGCCAGCCTCGCGCTCGGTGCCCACGTCCTCAAGGGCATGCTGCTGGGCGTGCTGCCGGGCGCGGTGTTCGGTGCGCTGCTGCTCGGGGTGACGGCCGGGTGGTCGCTCACCTCGGTCCTGGCCGGTGCCGGCGGCGGGGGGTTCTTCGGCCTGGCGGTGGGCGCCGTCGGCGGGCTGCTGGTGGCCCCGACCATGGCCGCCTCCTGGGAGCGGACCTTCTCACCGCTCGTGCCCGGCGGGGTCGTGATCGGGGTCCGGTGCGACGATGCGCGCAGCCTGCGCCGGGCGTTGCGGGTGCTGCGGGTGAGCGGAGCCCACGACGTCCGCCAGGTCGGCGACCTCGACGACCTGCCGGACGGTCCGCTCGACCCGGCCGACCTCGATCCCCCTGCCCCGATGGGCGGGCTCGGATGACCCAGCTCCGGAGCAGAGGTGGTAGGCCGGGGGTCATGAGCGATCCCCAGGACACGACCGAGCGCCACCGCGAACCGACGACCGAGCGACGCCTCGCGCCGCCGGGCACGCCCGTCCCCGACCCCGAGCCGGGCAGGACGGCCGGCCCGCCTCAGCCGGCGCCGCCACGGTCCGGTTGGAAGCTGCTGGCCGATCCGGTCTTCGGCCCCTTCTTCGCCGGCAAGGCGATCTCGACCGCGGGCATCTGGGTCCACAACATCGTCGCGGCCATCCTGGCCTGGGAGCTGTCGCGCTCCGCTCTCGTCGTGGGCCTGGTGAGCGTGGCGCAGTTCGGTCCGCAGCTGCTGTTCGCGCCGCTGAGCGGCGCGCACGCCGACCGCGGGGACCGTCGTCACCAGCTCGTCCTCGGCCGGCTCATCGCCGCCGGCGGCTCGCTCGGGCTCGCGACCTGGGTCGCGATCGTCGGGGTCGACGGGCTCCCGGGCGCCTGGCCGGTGGTGGCGGCGGCGCTGGTCGTCGGGATCGGGTTCGTGATCGGTGGCCCGGCCATGAACGCGCTGGTGCCCTCGCTCGTGCGGCCGGAGGAGCTGGCGACGGCCATCGCGGTCAACTCGGTCCCCTTCACCGTGGCCCGGGCGGCCGGACCGGCGCTCGGCGCCCTGCTCGCCACCAGCCTCGGCCCGGCCGCGGCGTTCGCGCTCGCGGGTGCCTCGAACCTGCTGTTCGCGCTGCTGCTCGTGCGCTTGCCGATCCAGGGCCGGCCCTCCACCGCCGGCCAGGGCGACCGCCGCGTGCGCGCGGGGCTCGCCTACCTGCGCGAGGACCGGGCGATCGTGCTGCTGCTCGTCGGCGTCGCGTCGATCGGGCTGGGCGTCGACCCGGTGATCACCTTGACCCCGTCGCTGGCAGCCTCGCTGGGTGGCGAAGCGCGGCTGGTGGGCGTGTTCGCCTCGACCTTCGGCATCGGTGCGGGGCTCGCCTTCGTCGTGCTCACCCGGTTGCGCGTGCGCTTCGGTCTCGAGCGGCTCGCCGTGGCCGGGCTGCTGCTGCTCGCGAGCGGGATGGTGCTCGCCGGGCTGGTCCCGGTCCTCGCCGGCGCGGTGGTCGGCTTCCTCGTCGCGGGGTCGGGGATGACCCTCGCGCTCACCTCGCTCAGCACCCAGCTGCAGGCGCGGCTGCCGGACGAGCTCAGGGGGCGGGTGATGGCGCTGTGGTCGGTGGCCTTCCTCGGCTCGCGTCCCCTCGCAGCCGCCGCGAACGGCGCGCTCGCCGATCTGACCTCGCCGGCGGTGGCGATGCTGGGGGTGGGCGTGCTGGTGGCGCTCACCGCCACGGTCATCCGCCCGGCCAGGCTCGCGGCCCGGCCGGTCCCCGCGCCGACGGTGCTCAGCCCCGCCAGCCGCTCGTGATCGGGACCCGTCGGTCGCGACCGAAGGCGCGTCCGGTGATCTTCGGGCCGGGTGCCGCCTGGCGGCGCTTGTACTCGGCGCGGTCGATGAGCCGCAGCACGCGCCGGACGACGGCCTCGTCGTGCCCGGCCGCGACCAGCTCCTCGACGCCGAGGTCCTCCTCGACGTAGCCGGTGACCAGCGCGTCCAGCACCGCGTAGTCGGGCAGGGAGTCCTGGTCGACCTGGCCGGGTCTGAGCTCCGCCGACGGCGGCTTGGTGATGGTGGCCTCGGGGATGATCTCGCCGGCGCGGTTGCGCCACCGGGCGAGCTCGTAGACGAGCAGCTTCGGGATGTCCTTCAGCGGTGCGAACCCCCCCGACATGTCGCCGTACAGGGTGGCGTACCCGACCGCGTACTCCGACTTGTTCCCCGTGGCGAGCACGATCGCCCCCGACTCGTTGGACAACGCCATGAGCGTGAGCCCACGCAGGCGCGACTGCAGGTTCTCGTAGGCGACGCCGGGCTGCCGGCCGTCGGCACGGTCGAAGCCGGTCACGACGAGGTCGCCGAGCACCTCGGCCATGGCCGCCAGGGGGCGGCCGATGGGCAGCAGGTGGTGCACGCTGCCGAGCGCGCGGGCGAGCTGCTCGGCGTCGCGCAGCGACCCCGGGGAGGAGTAGGGCGAGGGCAGCGCCACGGTCGTCACCGCCGCCCCGCCCAGCGCATCGGCGGCCAGCGCCGCCACCACCGCCGAGTCGATCCCGCCCGAGACCCCGACGATGGCACGGTCGAAGCCGTTGTGGTGGCAGTAGTCCGCCGTCGCGCGCCGCAACGCCGCCCAGACCTCCCCGACGGGGTCCAGCGGTGGCTCCTCACGCCAGGTGATCGGCTTCGTCGACCGCGGACAGGGTCCGAGGTCGAGATCGGCGACGAGGAGATCGGTCTCGAAGGAGGCCGCCCGAGCGATGACCTCACCGGCCGCGTCGACCAGGAAGGAGGCACCGTCGAACACCACCTCGTCCTGCCCACCGACGACGTTGGTGTACAGCAGGGGGACGCCGTGGGTCGTGGCGTGGTGGCGGGCCCAGCCCTCGCGGTCCTCGCGCTTGCCGCGGTGGTAGGGCGAGGCGTTCAGGTTCGCGACCACCTCGGCGCCCGCCTCGACGCTGGCGCGGACCGGCCCGTCCTCGGTCCACAGGTCCTCGCAGATGGTGACCCCCACCGCCACCCCGTCCACATCGACGACGCAGGGGGTGTCGCGCGGGGTGAAGTAGCGCGCCTCGTCGAACACGCCGTAGTTCGGCAGGCGGAGCTTGTCGTAGGTCGCGACCACCTGCCCGTCCCGCAGCACGGCCGCGGAGTTGGTCAGGTCGCGCGTGGCCAGCGCCACGTCCCAGTGGACCGTGTCGGTGGTGTCGCTCTCGCCTGCGCCGACGAAGCCCACGATCGCGCTGCACCCGCTCGGCCCGGCGGCAGCCAGCCGGTCCAGGGCGGCGAGGTTGGCGGCGACGAACTCGCGCTTGAGGAGCAGGTCCTCGGGTGGGTAGCCGGTGATGGTCAGCTCCGTGGCGACGAGCAGCTGCGCGCCCTCGGCCGCCGCGGCATGCCAGGCGTCGAGGATCCGTCGGACGTTGCCGTCGATATCCCCGACGCGGGCGTCGAGCTGCGCCAGCGCGACCCTCAGCGGCATGGGTCGGACCTCCTCCGGACACGAAACACGGTCGAAACGCGAGATCAACGGCAGAGAAACCGCCGCTTCGTAGCGTCTCGGACCGTACCGGTGGAACCGGGCCCGGTGTCGTGTGCACGACCCCAACCCCTGCCCGGCCCCCGATCCCACGAGTCGACCTGGAGGACACGGTGAAGCGTCTACTGAAGTTGGGGGTGGTCACGTCCGCGCTGGTGCTCATGCTCGGTGCGCCTGCGTACGCGCAGGACAGCGTCAGCGTCGAGGACCTCGCGGTCGGGGCCGTCGTGCTCTACCTGATGCTGGCGACGGTGCTCGTCTTCATCATGCACGCCGGGTTCGCGATGCTCGAGGCGGGCTTCACCCGCTCGAAGAACACCGCGAACATCATCGGCAAGAACCTGATGACGATCTCGCTCGGGATCCTCGTCTACTACGCGATCGGGTGGGGGTTGATGTACGGCTCCCAGGTCGCCGGGCTGTTCGGGACGGACGGGTTCTTCCTGACCACGCCGGCCTACGACACCTCCGGCGGTGGCTACACCCTCGAGATCGACTTCGCCTTCCAGGCGATGTTCGCGGCCACCGCCGCCACGATCGTCTCCGGCGCGGTCGCCGAGCGGATGAAGTTCGGGGCCTACGTCGCGGTCGCGATCGTCATGACCGGCATCATCTACCCGATCGTCGGTGCCTGGACCTGGGGCGGCGGCTGGGTCGCTGAGCAGGGCTTCTACGACTTCGCCGGCTCGACCATCGTGCACATGACCGGTGGTGTCGCCGCGCTCGTCGGTGCGGCCTTCCTCGGCCCCCGGATCGGCAAGTTCGACGCCAAGACCGGCAAGGCCCGCGCGATCCCCGGCCACTCCATCGCGCTCGGGGCGCTCGGCACGCTGCTGCTGTTCTTCGGGTGGTTCGGGTTCAACGGCGGCTCGGTGCTCGCCCTGGACGGCGAGGCGATCGGCTACGTCATCGTCACGACCGCGCTCGCCGGTGCTGCCGGTGGGACCGCCGCGGGCTTCTACACCCGGCTACGGAACGGCAAGTGGGACGTCGCCATGACCGCGAACGGCATCCTGGCGGGCCTGGTCGGCATCACCGCCGGCGCGGACTCGGTCAGCTTCGCGATGGCCACGCTGGTCGGGCTGCTCGCCGGGGTGCTCGTGGCGCTGTCGGTCCAGTTCCTCGACCGCATCAAGATCGACGACCCGGTCGGTGCGGTCAGCGTGCACGGCACCTGCGGCATCCTCGGCACCCTGTGGGTCGGGCTGGCCGCGACCGAGGGCGGGCTGTTCTTCGGTGGTGGCGCCGAGCTGCTCATCTCCCAGATCGTCGGCATCGTCGGCATCGCGGCCTGGGTGGCGGTCTCCGCGGCGATCCTGTTCGGGGTGCTGAAGGCCATGGGGCAGCTCCGCGTCTCCGAGGAGGAGGAGATCGAGGGCCTCGACGTGCACGAGCACGGTGTGGCCGGCTACCCGGAGCTCGCGCGCAGCTGACCAGGAACCGGGTGAGCTCGGGCCGTGGGGACGCGACGTCCTCGCGGCCCGAGCCGTGTTCGGGGCCGGACGGGCCTCGAGCGCGGCGAGCCCGCCGACCGGGCGGACACGGGCACTACGCTTGCAGCCGCGTGCCCTCCCGGACGACGGCGCGGTGCCCACCGATCCGAGACACCGGGAGCGGGTCAGGATGAGGCTCATGGACAAGCAGCAGGAGTACGTCCTCCGCACCGTCGAGGAGCGGGACATCCGCTTCATCCGGCTGTGGTTCACCGACGTGCTCGGGTTCCTGAAGTCCGTGGCGATCACCGCCGCCGAGCTCGAGAACGCCTTCGGTGAGGGCATGGGCTTCGACGGCTCCGCGATCGACGGGTTCGCGCGGGTGCAGGAAGCCGACATGGTGCTCGTGCCCGATGCCTCGACCTTCCAGGCCCTGCCGTGGCGCCCGGAGTCGCAGGGGGTCGCGCGCATGTTCTGCGACATCCTCACCCCGGATGGTCAACCCTTCTCCGCCGACCCCCGCCTGGTCCTCAAGCGCCAGCTCGAACGCGCCGCGTCCATGGGGTTCACCTTCTACGTCCACCCGGAGATGGAGTTCTTCCTCTTCCAGGGCCCGGACGACCCGACACCCTTGGACAACGGCTCCTACTTCGACATGACGCCGCTCGACGTCCAGCAGGACTTCCGGCGCCAGACCATCAACACGCTGGAACGCATGGGCATCAGCGTGGAGTTCTCCCACCACGAGGTCGCCCCGTCCCAGCACGAGATCGACCTGCGCTACGCCGACGCGCTGACCATGGCCGACAACATCATGACCTTCCGGCTCGTGGTCAAGGAGACGGCGCTGCAGCGCGGCATCTACGCCTCCTTCATGCCGAAACCCATGGAGGACCAGTGGGGCTCGGCGATGCACCTACACCTGTCGCTGTTCGAGGGGGATCGCAACGCCTTCCACGACCCCGCCGACCCCTACCTGCTCTCGCCGATCGCCCGGTCCTTCACCGCCGGCCTGCTGCGGCACGCCCGTGAGATCACCGCGGTCACGAACCAGTGGGTGAACTCCTACAAGCGCCTGGCCGCGCAGCTGCACGGGCCGCTGCCCTCCGGTGAGGCCCCGGTGTTCGCGACCTGGGGGCACTCCAACCGCAGCGCCCTGATCCGCATCCCGATGCACAAGCCCCGCAAGGGAGCCTCGACCCGCATCGAGTACCGCGCTCCCGACCCGGCCTGCAACCCCTACCTCGCCTTCGCGCTGCTGCTCTCGGCGGGGCTGAAGGGCATCGAGGAGGAGTACGAGCTGCCCGAGGAGAGCGAGGACAACGCCTTCGAGCTGACCGACGCCGAGCGCGCCGCCGACGGCATCGAGCCGCTACCGGCGAGCCTCGGCGAGGCGGTCCGCATCATGGAGCGCTCCGAGCTGGTGGCCGAGACCCTGGGCGAGCACCTCTTCGAGCACTTCCTGACGAACAAGCGCCAGGAGTGGAACCAGTACAACGCGCACGTGTCCCGGTTCGAGCTCGAGCGCTACCTCCCGCTGCTCTGAGCAGGTCCGGGGTGGAGGTGGCACGTGACCGGGCCCTGCAGGGGCGGCTCGCCCGCGCCGGGCTGGAGCCGGAGCACGCCCTCAGCCTGCTCGCCGAGGCGGACCTGCTGGGCGAGGACGGGCCTGAACAGGGGTTCCTGGACGCGGTCTCGGAGGCGGCGGCCCCCCACGATGCGCTCGCTGCGCTCGCGAGCCTGGCCCGCACCGACCGTGCGCTGTTCGAGCAGGTGCGCGCGACACCCGACTGGCTCGCCCGGGTCGTGGCCGTCGCCGGGGCGTCCCGGCCGCTGGGTGATCTCATCGGTCGCTACCGCGACGCGGTCGAGGCGTTGCGCACCCTCGACAGCGTCGCGGTGGCCGCCACCGCCCGGGCCGTCGAGGCGGCGGTGCACGCCGGTGAGGACCTGGCGGCCAAGGCGGCCGGGATCGCCCAGATCCGGCGGCGCGCCACGGCCGACCTCGCCGGCCGGGACCTGACCGGCGCGGCCGAGCTCGAGGAGGTCGGAGCGGAGCTGGCACGGCTCGCGGAGGGCGTGCTGCAGGGGACGCTGAGGGCCGTCCACGCCGAGGTCGCCGGTGGGACGCCGGCCGCACGCATCGCCGTGATCGGGATGGGCAAGCTCGGGGGCTGCGAGCTCAACTACGTCTCCGACGTGGACGTGGTCTTCGTCCACGAGCCGGTGGACGGGGCTGAGGACCTCGAGGCGGCGCGCGAGACCCGCCAGGTGCTGACCACCCTGCTCGAGCTGCTGAACTCCTCGACCACGATGGGACGGGCCTACGACGTCGACCCGACGCTCCGGCCGGAGGGGCGCTCCGGGCCGCTGTCACGGCGCGTCGCCTCCTTCGAGGCGTACTGGCAGCGGTGGGCGAAGACCTGGGAGTTCCAGGCGCTGCTGAAGGCCCGTCCGGTCGCCGGGGATCTCGAGCTCGGCCGCCGGCTGCTCGCCGCAGCCGAGCCCTTCGTGTGGCCGGAGCACCTCGACCCGGAGGTCATCGTCGAGATCCGGAGCATGAAGGGCCGCATCGAGGCCAAGCCGGAGGTGGTCCGCCACCGTGAGCGCCAGCTCAAGCTCGGTCCCGGTGGGATCCGTGACATCGAGTTCACGGTCCAGCTGCTGCAGCTCGTCCACGGTCGTGGGGACCGGTCGCTGAGGGTGCCGGGGACGCTGCCGGCCCTGCGCGCGCTGGCCGCGAACGGCTACGTCGAGGAGGAGGACGCGGAGGCCTTCGCGCAGGCCTACCGGCACCTGAGGACCATCGAGCACCGCCTCCAGCTCGCCCACGAACGACGGACCCACACCCTGCCCGAGGACCCCGAGCGCCAGGAGTGGCTCGCGCGGACCCTGGGGTACCGGGCGCTCAGCGACGAGCCGGCCCGGGCCGCCATGCTGGCCGAGCTCACCCGTGTCCAGGCCCGGGTCTCCGCGCTGCACGCCCGGCTGTTCTACCGGCCGCTGCTGGAGACCTACGCGAGCGTCCCGGCCCGGTCGGCCGGGGTGAGCGTGCCGGGGGAGCGGACCGCCATGGGCGAGGAGGCCGCCACAGAGCGGCTGCGCGCCCTCGGCTTCCGCGACGCGGCCGCCGCGCTGCGCCACATCGGCTCGCTGACCGGTGGTGTCTCGCGCCGGGCCCGGACCGTGCGGGCGGTGCTCCCGACGGTGCTCCAGGTGCTCCAGGACACCCCCGATCCGGATGCGGGGCTCGTGGGCTTCCGGCGCCTGGTCGAGGCGCAGAGCGACTCCAGCGAGCTGCTCGCCTACCTCAGGGATCATCCGGACGCCGCCGACCTGGTCGGTCGCGTCCTGGGCACGAGCCCGGTGGCCGGCGAGCTGTTGGTCACCCAGCCGCAGGGGGTGGACTGGCTGCGCGATCCCCGTGTCCTCGAGCAGCCCCGGACCCGGGACGAGCTCGTCCGGCTCGCGGTGGGACGGCTGCACTGGCAGGACACGACCGCGGCGCTGCGCCGGTTCAAGCAGCACGAGCTGCTGCGCATCGTGCTGCGGGACCTCTCGGGAGGTACGACCGTGGGAGGCGTCGGCGAGGAGCTGACCGCCCTCGGCGAGGCCTGCCTGACCGGGGCGCTGCGGGACGAGCTGAGGCGCCAGGCACGGGACCGGGGGCTCAGCGGTCCCGACGAGCTGCCGGTCAGCATCGTGATCATCGGGATGGGCAAGCTCGGCGGGCGGGAGCTGCACTACGTCTCCGACCTCGACGTGCTCTTCGTGCACGAGGCGGTGCCAGGTGCTGACGAGCAGGAGGCCACCAGCCTGGCGCTCCAGATCGCCGGGAACGTCATGCGCTCCCTGTCGGCCATCACCGCCGAGGGCACCGCCTTCGAGGTCGACGCCGATCTCCGGCCCGAGGGCCGCAACGGCCCCCTGTCCCGCTCCCTCGCCTCCTACCTGGCCTACTGGGAGCGGTGGGCCGAGCCGTGGGAGCACCAGGCGCTGCTGCGCGCCCGCACCGTGGCCGGGGACCGGGACCTCGGCCGTCGCCTGCTCGAGCAGGCCGAACGGTGGGCCTACCCCTGCGAGCCCGAGGCCGTGGTGGTGCCGATGCGGCGGATGAAGGCGCGGCTGGAGAAGGAGCGGATCCCACGTCGGATCCCCCCCGAGCGCCACCTCAAGCTCGGTCCCGGTGGGCTGTCCGACGTGGAGTGGACGGTCCAGCTCAGCCTCCAGCTGCACGGGGGGCGGGACCCGGGCCTGAGGACCCCGTCGACCATGGCCGCGATCGACCTGCTGCAGGACGCCGGGGTGCTCGAGCACCGCGACGCGACCTGGCTGAGGGACGGGTACCGGTTCCTGTCGCAGCTGCGCAACCGGCTGTACCTGCGCCGCCACCGCGACGTCGACGTGCTGCCCGGCTCGCAGCTGCAGCTGGAGACGCTGGCCCGGTCCATGGGGTACGGGCGTGGGGGGTGGCAGGAGCTCGAGAGCGACCGGCGTCGCCACGCCCGCCGCGTCCGAGCGGTGTGCGAGCGCGTCTTCTACGGGTTGTGAGCGGCCCGGATGGTCGTCGGGGGCCGCGGCACCGTAGGCTGCAGGACGAGGAGGTGCGTGGCGTGTGGCGTGAGGGCTACGTCCGGGGTGGACAGACCCGCTTCTACGTGCGTGCGCTCGGCTCCCCGGACTGGCGGGAGCCGGGGTCGACGCCGACCTCCGGGCCGGCCGACGACCTCGCGCTGCTGCTGCACGGGTGGCCCCAGGACGGCTCCTGCTGGGAGCCGGTGGCGACCCGGCTCGTCGCCGCCGGCTACCGGGTCGTGTGCCCGGACCTGAAGGGGTTCGGGCGCTCCGACACGCCCCGCACCGGGTACGAGCCGAGCGTGCTGGCCGACGAGATCGCGCAGCTCATCCGCGGCCTGCACGCGCGCAAGGCGCTGCTGGTGGGCCACGACTGGGGCGGTGCGGTCGCGCTGGCGACGGCGTTCCGCCACCCGGGTCGGGTCCGAGCGCTGGTGGTGGCCTCCTCGCCCTTCCGGCAGCTGGACCTGACGGTGTCGTGGCACGTCCCGCTGTTCAACCTGCCGCTGCTGCCCCAGCTCGCGTTCCGGGTCGCGGGGCGTCCCCTGACCCGGGCGGCGATCCGTCGCTCCGCGGTGGTGCAGATCCCCTTCGACGAGGCGGCGATGGACCGCTACGCCGATGCGGTGACCGTCGACCCGGCGGCCTGGCTGGCCTACTACCGCACCCTGTCACGTCGTGCCCTGCTCGACTGGGGCGTGCGGAAGGTCCGTCGCCGCGTCCCCTGGCTCGCGCCACCGCCGCAGCCGCACCGGTTGCGCGTCCCCGCGGTCGTGCTGTGGGGCCAGGAGGACCGGGTCACCGCCTTCCACCTCGCCGGTCGCGTCGCCCACGACCTCGACGCCCGCCTGGTCGCGATCCCCGGTGTCGGACACCTCGTCCACGAGGAGGCACCGGACGTGGTCGCCGACGCGATCCTGGAGCTCGCCGGGCCGGGGCCCCTGGAGCCGATCGTGGTCGCGGACCCACACCGCGCGCGGTGACCGGGCTGCCCGAGGCGGTGGTGTTCGACTGCGACGGCACGCTCGCGGACACCGAGTCCATCTCCGAGCGTGCCTGGTCGGACGTGCTCGCGACCTACGGCTACGCCCTGACCCGTGAGGACTCCCTCGCGACCATCGGGCTGCCGTACCCGCAGGTGTTCGCCTACTTCGCGGCGCGGGTGCCGCTCGGCGATCCGGCGGCGTTCCGGACGGCGGTCCGCGCCCGCTTCCGTTCCCGGTTCGCGACCGAGCTCGTCCTCTTCGACGACGCCATCGGACTGCTGCGGACCCTCGTGGGACACGGCGTGCCGGTGGCGGTCGCCTCCTCCTCGAGCCACGCCCACGTCGAGCGGGTCCTCGCCTGCGCTGGCACCGATGGCCTCGTCGGGGCGATCGTCGGCAGCGAGGACGTGACCCGGCACAAGCCCCACCCCGAGCCCTACCTGGCCGCCGTGGCCGCGCTCGGTGCGCCACCGGGACGCAGCGCCGCGATCGAGGACACCGCCGTGGGCGTGGCCAGCGCCCGCAGCGCGGGGCTGTACACGGTCGCGGTCGTCCGCGGCCACGTCCCGGCCGCCGATCTCGAGGCCGCCGACCGCCAGGTCGCTACCGTCTCGCTGCGTGATCTCAAGGACGGCCCATGGACGCGTTGATCGGACCGGACGTCGACCTCGCCCTGCTGCTGCTGCGGGTGCTGGTGGGGGTGACCTTCTCCCTGCACGGCTTCCAGAAGCTGCTCGGCTGGTTCGGCGGCGGGGGGCTGGATGGCACCGCGGCGTGGTTCCGCGGGCTCGGGTTCGGTGACGGCCGCAGCGCCGCGGTGCTCGCCGGTACCGGCGAGATCGCCGGCGGTCTGGGGCTCGCGCTCGGCCTGCTCACCCCGCTCAGCGCCCTGGCGATGGTGGGGACCATGACCACCGCGGCGTTGGTGAACCGGGCCGAGGCCGGGTTCTGGTCGGTGAACAAGGGGTGGGAGCTGAACGGCTACCTCATCGTCGTCGCGGCCACGCTCGCGGTCGCCGGGCCCGGCGCCTACTCCCTCGACCACCTGCTCGGGTTGGAGCGGTGGGCGGGCCCGTTGCCGGGTGGGGCAGCGGTGCTGCTCGGCGTGCTCGGCGGCTGGGCACGCTGGGCGACGCGTCGTCCGCCGGCGGGCTGAACGGGCTGTCGGTGGCCGTCTGCGGCACGGCGCGGCGCCGACGAACAGCGGAGCCGGTGCGGCCGGTGGGCCGGGTTCAGGTGTCCTCGGCAGCGAGCACCTCGGCGAGGAAGCCGAGCTCCGCCCGGATCCGGTGCGAGCCACCGCCGTCGTGGCCGTCGAAGGGGTAGGCCAGGACGCGGGAGGGACCCGCGAGGTGGTTGGCGGCCGCGTACACCGTCGACGGCGGGCAGATGGTGTCGGCCAGGCCGGTGGTGATCAGCGCCGGGGCCTCGACCCGCCGGGCGTGGTTGACCACGTCGTGGAACGCGAGGGTGGCGAACATGCGGTCCACGTGGTCGGGGTGAGCGTTCGCGTAGCTCGCGAGCTCCGCGTAGGGCGGCTCGTCGGTCAGGTCCACCGCCCGGCGGATGTGGGCGAGGAACGGGACCGCGGCGACCACGGCGGCGACCGCCGGACGGGCGAGGTGAGCGGCGGCGAGCGCGAGCCCCCCACCCTGGCTCACGCCGGCGACCGCGATCCGGCTCGGGTCGATGGCGGGGTGGGTGAGGGCGACCTCGACGGCCCGGGCGGCGTCGATGAACAGCCGGGTCAGGTAGGCGCTCCCCGGGGCGAGGATGCCCCGGGTCAGGTAGCCCGGGGCGGCAGGTTGGCCGCGATCGCCCGGGTCGGCGGTGCACCCCTCGGTGGAGCTCGACCCCTGGCCGCGGCTGTCCATGATGAGGTGGGCGTAGCCTGCGGCGGACCACACGAGGCGGTCGTGGGGCAGTCCCCGGCCACCCCCGTAGCTGGCGAACTCCACGACCGCCGGTCGTGGCGCCGATGTCCCGACGGGCAGCAGCAGCCAGGCGGCGATCTCGGCCCCGCCGTGGCCGCGGAAACGGACGTCGTGGACCTCCACGGTGCTGAGCTTCGCCTCCACCCGCCGCGCCCGGACACCGAGGTCCCACGCCCGGGCTGCCGCGAGCTGGTCGGCCCAGAAGGCGTCGAAGGTCGGCGGCTCGGCGACCACCGGCCGGTAGCGCTCGAGCTCGTGTCGTGGCAGGTCGCTCAGCATCGGGGGCCTCGCAGCGGGGGGACGGTCGGGGCGGTCAGCTGAGCACCCGGTCCTTGCCCTGGTGCTTGGCCCGGTACAGCTCCCGGTCGGCACGTGCCAGCAGCTCGAGCAGGTCGGTGCTCGCGGCGGCCGTCGCGACCCCGATCGAGGTGGTCACCGCGAGGTCCGGGTGGACCGCCTCCCACGCGATCTCCCGGATGCGGCGGCGCAGCTGGTCAGCCGCCCGCACCGCCGCCGCGAGCTCGGTGTCCAGGAAGGCCACGGCGAACTCCTCACCGCCGTAGCGGCTGGCGAGGTCGCCGGCCCGGGTGTGCTCGCGTAGCACCGCGGCGACGCGACGCAGCACCTCGTCACCGATCGGGTGCCCGAAGCGGTCGTTGATCTGCTTGAAGTCGTCGAGGTCGAGCAGGGCGACGCTGACCGGTCGTCCGTCGCGGCGGGCCACGCGCAGCAGCTCGGTCACCTCGCGGTCGAAGGCCCGCCGGTTGCGCAGGCCCGTCAGCTCGTCGGTCGCGCTCTCCTGCTCGGCGCGAGCGAGCTGGTAGGAGACCTGCAGGGCGTGCAGCCGCTCGGCGGACCGTTCGTCGAACCGGCGCCGGTCCGCCTCGTGGTACCGGCGGAACCAGGCCAGCGCACCGGCGTGGTCACCGAAGGACTCGTGCACGTCGGCGAGCGCGAGGCACGCCTCGGCGAGCTCGCCTGTGGTGCGCAGCCGCTCCGCGTCCGTGGCGGCCCGGCGCAGCAGCTCGAGCGCCTCCTCGACGCGCTGCTGACGGGCACGGACGCGGCCGAGCAGGGTCGCCGTCTCGCACGCCCCGAGCACGTCCGCGATCTCGCGCTTGATCGCGAGCGCCTCCTCGAAGCAGGTGGCGGCCGCCTCGAGCTCGTCCTGGTCACGGTGGACGATACCGAGGTTCGTGATCGCCATCGCCAGGCCCCGCAGGTTGCCGAGCCCCGCCCAGGCGGCACGAGCGAGCTCGAGCTGCTCGCGTGCCTCGGCGTAGCGGGCCCGATCGGTCAGCACCTTCGCGAGGTTGTTGCGCGCGGCCGCGACGCCATCGGTGTCGCCGAGCCGCTGCCGCCGTGACAGGGCGCTGCGGTAGGCACGCTCCGCTTCGTCGAGGTCACCGCGGTGGTAGAAGACGATGCCGAGGTTGTTCTCCACGTCCGAGCGGCCCTGCTCGTCGTCGATCAGCTCCCGCAGCTCGAGCGCGGCGAGCAGCTGCGCGACGGCCTCGTCGTGCTGGCCGAGGTAGATGTGGACCGTGCCGAGATCCTGGTGCGCCGCTGCGCGTTCGGCCCGGCGGACCGAGGGCAACAGCTCCAGTGCCTCGGTGAGGCAGCGCAGCGCCTCGCCGTAGCCGCTGAGCCGCCACCGGCACGAGCCCTCGAGCAGCAGCAGCCGTGCCCGCTGCTCGTCCTCGACCTCGTCGGCGTCAGCCAGTTCAGCGGCGAGGGTCTCGGCCACGTTCAGCGCGGCCAGGGGATCGGTTCGACGCTGATCCCACGCGGCAGCGAGCCGCACGTCGAAGCTCGCATCCAGACCGGTCATGCGCCCCACGCTAGCGGTCGCTTCGGTACCGATGGCAGCAGGGAGGACGCCGGGGCGCCCTCCCTGCCAGGATGTCGCGTCAGGACCTAGATGTCGTAGTAGAGCTGGAACTCGTGCGGGTGCGGCCGCAGCCCCACCTGCGCGACCTCCTCGTCCATCTTGTACGCCACGTAGGTCTCGAGCAGGTCCTCGGTGAAGACGTCACCCTCGAGCAGGAACTCGTGGTCGTCCTCGATGCCTGCGAGCGCCTCCTCGAGGCTCCGCGGCACGCTCGGGAGGTTGAGCAGCTCCTCGGGCGGCAGGTCGTAGATGTCCTTGTCGACCGGGTCCGGCGGCTCGATCCGGTTCTTGACCCCGTCCAGACCGGCCATCAGCATCGCCGAGAAGGCGAGGTAGGGGTTGCAGGACGGGTCCGGGACGCGGAACTCGATCCGCTTCGCCTTGGGGCTGTCCCCCGACACCGGGATCCGCACGGCGGCGGAGCGGTTGCGCGCGGAGTAGACGAGGTTGACCGGGGCCTCGTAGCCCGGCACCAACCGCCGGTAGGAGTTGGTGGTCGGGTTGGAGAAGGCGAGCACCGTGGGGGCGTGCTTGAGCAGGCCGCCGATGTACCACCGGGCGATGTCGGAGATCTGGCCGTAGCCGGCCTCGTCGTAGAAGAGCGGCTCGCCGTCCTTCCACAGCGACTGGTGGGTGTGCATGCCCGAGCCGTTGTCGCCGAAGATCGGCTTCGGCATGAACGTCACGGTCTTGCCCGCCGCCCAGGCGGTGTTCTTGATGACGTACTTGAACGTCATCAGCTTGTCCGCGATGGACTCGATGTCGTCGAACCGGATGTCGATCTCGCCCTGCCCGGGCGCGCCGACCTCGTGGTGCTGGACCTCGACGGGGATCCCGAAGGCCTCGAGCTGCGCGGTCATCTCCGAGCGCAGGTCCTGGTAGTGGTCCATGGGTGGGGTCGGGAAGTAGCCCTGCTTGGTGCGCGGCTTGTAGCCGAGGTTGCCGAAACCGTCATCCTCCGAGCCGGACGTCCAGGGGCCCTCGACCGAGTCGATGGCGAAGAACGAGTGGTGCGGGTCACCCTGGAACCGGATGGAGTCGAAGATGAAGAACTCCGCCTCCGGCCCCATGTAGACGGTGTCGGCGATACCGGTCGAGCGCAGGTACGCGGCGGCCTTGCGCACGATGTTGCGGGGGTCGCGCGAGTAGGCCTCGCCGGTGATGGCGTCGTGCACGTGGCAGTAGACCATCAGGGTCTTGCGGTCGCGGAACCGGTCCTCCTGGACGGTGGAGACGTCCGGGATCAGCAGCATGTCGGATTCCTGGATGCCCTGGAACCCGCGGACCGAGCTGCCGTCGAAGTACAGGCCGTCGGTGAACACGCTCTCCGACACGGCGGAGGCGGGGACGGAGAAGTGCTGCACGAGACCTGGAAGGTCGACGAACCTGAGGTCCAGGAACTCGTAGCCCTCGGACTCGATGAGCGCGAGGACGTCCGCAGCGGACTGTGGTGAGCTACCCAACTTCTCGCTCCTTGTGAGGATGGATCGTGGACCCACCGGCCGAGACCGGTGGTGCAGGTGGGCGAGGCGCCCAGCACCGACGCGACCGGACGACCCCCGGTGAGGGCACCGAAGCGCTCTCGCCCGCGGCGTCACAGCCGCGGTTGGGACTCGGTGGGGCGCCTCGCCCGTCCGTCTGGCAGGCACGCGCGTGCGCTGACCAGGTCGGTCCTGCGCACCGGACGCTAGGAGCGGTGCGTTCCTTCGGTCTTTCCCGTCCGTTTCGGGCGTGTTACGGCGGACGTGGCAGCGTCCTGGACGCGGCCCGTGGCCTGACCGCTAGCCTCGCCGCGGCCCGATGACCCGTCGCCTTCGAGATCCGGAGCCAACGATGCTGCTCGCCCAAGAGGCTGACGCGGACGAACCGACCGTCGAGATCACCGAACCGGCACGGCCGTTCACGGAGCTCATCGAGGGGTGGTTCGGGGACGGACCGCTGGTCACGCTGGTGGCCAACAGCGTGGACGTGATCGTCCAGATCGTGCTGATCCTGCTGTTGGCCTTCGTCGCCACGTTGCTGGTCAAGCGGCTGATCCGACGGGCCGTCACCACGGCGAGCGACCCGACCGGTACGGCGATGGGCCGTCGCCGCCTCGGGTTGGACGCCGGCGGTGAACGCACGGTCGTCTCGGCCCGCCGGGTGCAGCGTGCCGAAGCCCTCGGCGCGTTGGCCGGCAGCGTGCTCCGCGTGATCATCTGGGCCATCGCCCTGTTCATCCTGCTGTCGACGGCGTTCGGCATCAACCTCACCCCGCTCATCGCCGGCGCGGGGATCCTCGGTATCGCGTTCGGGTTCGGTGCGCAGGGGCTCGTCAGCGACTTCCTCGCCGGCATCTTCATGCTCGCCGAGGACCAGTACGGGGTCGGGGACATCGTCGATGTCGGCGACGCGTCCGGGGTGGTCGAGGGGGTGTCGCTGCGCACGACCCGTATCCGCGACGTGACCGGCACGCTGTGGCACGTCCCGAACGGGCAGATCCTGCGCGTCGGCAACATGAGCCAGGAGTGGGCGCGCGCCCTGCTCGACGTCGGGGTGGCCTACGGCACCGACATCGATGCGGCCAGCGACCTGATCCGCACCATCGCCTGCGACATGGCGCACGAGCCGGACTTCGAGGAGATCTTCCTCGGTGAACCGGAGATCTGGGGTGTGGAGAACCTCGGTGCCGACAGCGTCGACATCCGACTGGTCATCAAGACCCAGCCCGGCCAGCAGTGGGCGATCGCACGTGAGCTGCGGCGTCGCATCAAGAACGCCTTCGACGCCGCCGAGGTCGAGATCCCCTTCCCGCAGCGCACGGTGTGGCTGCGCACCGAGCAGGCGGTCGCGCTCGGTGGGGCCGAAGCCGATCCCTTCGAGCTCCCGGCGACCGACCAGCGCGCACAGGAGCGGGGCCGCGAGGCCGCGCACAAGGGCGACACCTCACC
>JBKHEJ010000019.1:0-21040 GCA_046540855.1 Nitriliruptoraceae bacterium | reverse complement strand
CCCTCGGTCCCGACACCCTCGCCGATCTCGGATGGGCGGGAGCCGACCAGGATCCCGCGCCGGTCCTCGAGCGGTACGCCCAGGCCGGGCTCGACCACCTCATCGCCCGCGTCGTCGTGGTGGAGGAGCCGGTCGCGGACGTGCAGCGGGTCGTGCGCGTGCTGGACCATCTCACCGACGGATCCCGACCCGCGCGAGCAGCAGCTCCGCCTCACCGACCCTGAGCACCCACGCCGCCACCAGGTAGGTGACACCAGCGACCCCTCCGACGAGCAGGAGCCGCACCAGCGCACCGGCATCGTCCGGCAGCACGGCCTGAGCGAGGGGGAGGGTGACCACGAGGCAGGCGAGCGCCCCGAGGAGCCGGACGCCGGTGCCGCCGGCCAGGCGCGGCCGGGCGCCGGTGCGCCGCGCCACCGACCGCCGCAGGAGCAGGTACTCGACCCAGGAGCCGAGCGCGTTGCCGAGCGCGAGTCCGAAGGTGCCGAGCCGAAGCTGGTTGGCGTCCGCCTCCCGCAGGGCCGGCTCGACCGGCTCCAGCGTCGGGATCCGTGCTCCCTCGGCCAGCGCGACGCCGCCCGGCGCGGTCAGGTCCACCACGACCCGGTCCAGCGACAGCATGAGCGGCACCGCCACGGCGAGCGCGAGGGCCACCCGGGCGATCGCGTACACCGCGGGGGTGCGGGTGTCGTCCTCGGCGTACAGCACCGAGTGCAGCAACCGGGAGGCGGTCGCGGGCACGAGCCCGAAGCTGTACGCCCCGAGCACGAGCGCGACCTGGGAGGCGGTGGCGGCGTCGAAGGCTCCGCGGCCGAACAGCACGGTCACGAGCTCGGGGCCGACGACGAGGTAGCCCACCGTGGCCGCCAGCGAGAAGAAGGCGCTGCGTGCGAGCCCGGCGTTCAGACGTGCGGTGAGGGCCTGGCGACCACGGGCATCCAGGGTGGACAGCTCCGGCAGTTCGGCCGCGGCCACGCTCATCCCGAACAGGGCGATGGGGAGCAGGTAGAGCGTCTGCGCGTACCCGAGCACCGCGACCGCGCCGACCGCGAGCAGGGACGCAGCGGCGAGCTCCACCAGGGCGGCGACCTGCAGCGCACCCCGCCCGAGCACGACCGGTCCGAAGGCCCGCAGCACCGCGTCCACCCCCGGCACGCGGCGCTCGACGGAGACCCGGAGCGTGCCGCCGAGCACCCGAGCGACCCGCGGGAGCTGCACGGCCAGCTGCGCCGCCCCCCCGACCACCACGCCGATCCCGGCGGCGACGGCCGGCTCGACCGTGGTGGAAAGCGCGAAGGTGATGACCGTCGCCAGGATGCCGAGGTTCCACAGCACCGGAGCCACGTAGGACAGGAAGAACCGGCGGTGGGCGTTGAGGACGCCTAGGCACCAGGCGGAGAGCACCATGAAGCCGATGCCGGGGAACATGATGCGCACGAGCAGGACCGTCAGCTCCAGCCGCTGCCCGGTGAAGCCCGGGGTCAGCACCCGCACCAGCGGCCCGGCCAGCGCCACCCCGACGAGGACGAGCACCCCGAGCATCACGGTGAGCAGGCCCAGGATCGCCCCGGCCAACCGACCGGCATCCTCCTCACGCCCCTCCGCCAGCAGGCGGCTGTAGCTCGGGATGAAGGAGGCGGAGAGCACCCCCTCACCGAGCAGGTTCTGGAGCAGGTTCGGGATCTTCAACGCGGCCCGGAAGGCGTCGGCGCCGACGTTGGCACCGAGGAAGAAGGCGAGC
This sequence comes from Nitriliruptoraceae bacterium, assembly GCA_046540855.1. Taxonomy (GTDB): domain Bacteria; phylum Actinomycetota; class Nitriliruptoria; order Nitriliruptorales; family Nitriliruptoraceae; genus T1Sed10-7. Next base: position 19,299 of record JBKHEJ010000019.1, on the reverse strand, counting down.
ACCACGTCCCGCACCAGCCCCGACAGTCGGGACAGGGCGATCCCGGCCGCGATCAGGCTCGAGTTGCGGCGCATCGCCCGGGTGCCGTCGTCGTCCTCCGGCGGCGGGGTCGGCGCGTCGGGCGTGCTCACGCCCAGCGCCGGGGTCGGTCCCGGAGGTGGTCCACCCCGAGCCGCTCGCACCAGTCGAGGAACCGCTCGCGCGGGACCCCGGTGTGCGCGAGGCCGTCCCGACCGACCCCGAGATCCAGGTCGGTGGCCAGGGTCGCGAGCTCCCGGTAGAGCAGCGCATCCTCGCGCCGCTCCGCGAGGGTGGCGGCGACGCGGGCGGCACCCCGCACCGGCACGTCCCACTCGGCAGGGTCGGGCGGGATGTCGCTGAGGTGCCCGTAGCGTGCGAGCAGGACCGCGGCGGTCCTCGCCCCGATCCCGGGAAGGCCCGGGATCCCGTCAGCGTCGTCACCGACCAGAGCGAGCAGGTCGGGGATGGCCGCCGGCTTCACACCGAAGCGGTCCTCGATCGCGGCCTCGTCGCGCACCGTGCCACGGACGCGGTCCACCTGGACGATGTGGTGGCCGCGCACGACCTGCGCGAGGTCCTTGTCGGGCGTGAGCAGGCGGACCTGGTCGACCTCGTCGGCGAGCTGCACGGCGGCGGAGGCGAGCAGGTCGTCGGCCTCCACCTCCACGCCCCGCCAGACGTGGATCCCGAGTGCGGCGACCGCGTCCTCGGCCCCTTCGAGCTGAGCGAGCAGGGCCGCGTCCACGCCCGCGGAGCTCTTGTACGACGCGAGCCGGTCGTTGCGCCAGCTCTCGATGGGCCGGTCGAAGGCGACGCCGAGGTGGCTGACGGCCTCCTCGTCGTCGGCGAGCAGCGCGAGCAGGCTGCCGACCAGGCCGACCGTGGCCTTCACGTCGCGGCCGTCGGGAGACCGGCGCGCCGGGCGCTTGGAGAAGTGGGCACGGAACAGCTCGTAGGTCCCGTCCACCAGGTGCACGCGCACCGGTCCACCGCCCATGTCCACGCTCCTGCTCGCCGGCCGCACGGTAGTGCACCGCTACCGTGCCGCCGACCCGCTCACAGGGAGGATGACGTGGGCAGCGAGCCGAGCACCGCGGCCGACCCTGCCCCCGATCCGTCCGCGGGACGCACGACCCGGCCGCCCCGGCCCCTGCCACCCTCGGGCTGGGTGTGGCCCGAGCCCACCGGCGGTGATGGCCTGGTCGGCTTCGGCGCGGACCTGCTGCCCGCCACCCTGGTCGACGCCTACCGGCAGGGCGTGTTCCCCTGGCCCCATGAGGGGGTGGCGCTGCCGTGGTTCTCGCCGGACCCCCGCGGGGTGCTGCGCCCCGGTCAGATGCACGTCTCCCGCAGCCTCAGGCGCACGCTGCGGCGCAGCGGGTGGACCACCACCGTCGATCGAGCCTGCGCCGAGGTGATCCGCGCCTGCGCCACCGACCGTCCCGAGGGGACCTGGATCACCGAGCGGATGCAGCGGGCGTACCTGCGCCTGCACGAGCTCGGCTGGGTCCGCAGCATCGAGGTCTGGGACGGGGCGAGCCTGGTCGGGGGGCTGTACGGGGTCCAGGTCGGTGGGGTGCTGACCGGCGAGTCGATGTTCCACCGGCGCGATGATGCCTCCAAGGTCGCGATGCTCGAGACCCTCGACCGGCTGGCTCGGGCCGGCGGGGTGCTGCTCGACGTGCAGTTGCTCACCGAGCACCTCGTCTCCCTCGGAGCGACGCCGATCCCGCGTGCGGGCTTCCTGGCGCTGCTGCAGCGGCACCGCGATGACCCGGTGCAGCTCGACGGTGCCCGCAGGCCCGTGACGAGGCTCCTTCCATCGGGCACACTGGCCCGGTGAGGACGCCGAGCCCGGCCTCCCCTCGCCGCGCACCGATCCGGTGCGCCGCCGGACCCGGACCATCTGCAGCACGGTCCCGGTCACGTCGCCTGCCGGGCTCGCGCCCGGCCGGCGGCTGAAGTCCGCCGAGCTGCCCCGACCACGAGGACCAGACGTGAGCCAGACCACCCCCGACATCCGCCGCCGCTACCCCGGGGAGGACTTCGAGGTCGCCGACCTCAACCTCGCCGAGTGGGGGCGCAAGGAGATCGGCCTCGCCGAGCGCGAGATGCCCGGCCTGATGGCGCTGCGGGAGCGTTTCGCCGACCGCCAGCCGCTGGCCGGTGCCCGCATCGCCGGCTGCCTGCACATGACCGTGCAGACCGCCGTGCTGATCGAGACCCTGCAGGCGCTCGGGGCCTCGGTGCGCTGGTCGTCCTGCAACATCTTCTCCACCCAGGACGAGGCTGCTGCCGCGGTGGCCGCCGCAGGCACCCCGGTGTTCGCCTGGAAGGGTGAGACCGAGGCCGAGTACCTGTGGTGCATCGAGCAGACCCTGACCTGGCCCGACGGGTCAGGTCCGAACCTGCTGCTCGACGACGGTGGGGACCTGACCGCGTTCGTGCACCACGAGCGCACGGAGCTGCTGCCCGACATCCTCGGGGTCTCGGAGGAGACGACGACCGGGATCAAGCAGCTGCGCTCCTGGCAGAAGCGCGGGACGCTGCGCATGCCGGCCATCAACGTCAACGACTCGGTGACCAAGTCGAAGTTCGACAACCTCTACGGCTGCCGTGAGTCGCTCATCGACGGCATCAAGCGCGGCACCGACGTCATGATCGCCGGCAAGGTCGCCATCGTCGCTGGCTACGGCGACGTGGGCAAGGGTTGTGCGCAGGCACTGGACGGCATGGGAGCGACGGTCTACGTGACCGAGATCGACCCCATCAACGCCCTGCAGGCGGCCATGGAGGGCTACCGCGTCGTCACGATCGATGACGTCATCGACCAGGCGGACATCGTCGTCACCGCCACCGGCAACATGGGCGTCGTCACCCACGACCGCGTGCTCGAGATGAAGGACCACGCGATCCTGTGCAACATCGGCCACTTCGACACCGAGATCGAGACCCAGGCGCTGCGTGCCTACGAGTGGACCAACATCAAGCCGCAGGTCGATCTCGTCCACCTCCCCAACGGCAAGGACGTGATCCTGCTCGCCGAGGGGCGGCTGGTGAACCTCGGCAACGCCACGGGCCACAGCTCCTTCGTGATGTCGACCTCCTTCACCAACCAGGTCCTCGCTCAACTGGAGCTCTGGGAGCACCACGAGGAGTACAAGGACGAGGTCTACGTGCTGCCCAAGCACCTCGACGAGGAGGTGGCCCGGCTCCACCTCGACAAGATCGGCGCGCGGTTGACCGTGCTCACCCCCGAGCAGGCGGCGTACCTCGGCGTCGACGTCGACGGCCCGTACAAGGACGACAGCTACCGCTACTGACCGGCCCTGGCGGCCGGTCGCCGGCCGGCCGCCAGCCGTCGCGTCCCGGTGCGACCGAGAGCGCCCTTCCCTCGACGGCGTCCGTCGCGTAGCGTTGGTGGTGTTGCTCGCGTGGCGTGGGTTGCCGCCGGATCGGTGCTCACGTCCGAGGCCCGATGTGCCGATACCGCTCCAAGACCGTCCCGACGGTCCCGCGGTGGGGCAGAGGACGACGGACGGACGAGGAGGACACCGTGGCTCGCTTCCCCCGGGGCCGTACGCGGCTCACCGCGCTGGCCGTTGCGGCCATCGCGCTGGTGGGCGTGACCGCGGCGCTGGCCCAGTCCGACGAGGAGGCACCGACCGGTTCCTCCCCGGCGGACCTGCAGGCACGGCTCGCACTGCTCGAGGAGGATCTGCCGGCACGGGTCCCCCCGACCGGGGTCGACCTCGACGAGGAGGAGACCTGGGGGAGCCTGGAGGGGGACGCCACCAGCGTGCGTGCCTCCCTGGACGTGCTCGAACCCGAGCTTCGCCAGCTGTTCATCGACGCCGATCAGGTGGACGGTGACGTCGCCGATGCGGTCGCCGAGGTGGCACGAGGCTGGCTGGACATCTGGACCGGGACCCGCGCTATCGCCGTCGCCGAGAGCGCCGACCTGGCCTTCCCGGTCGACACCGAGGACGACGCCGGGGTCGCCACGGGAGCGGACGAGTTGCGGGGGCAGATCGAGACCGGTCTCAACCTGCTGCTCAGCGGACAGCGACGGCACCTGGACGGCTACGGCCTGCTCGAGGAGCTCGGTGAGGCGCCCCTGGAGGAGCAGTTGCTGTTCGACGCCCGTGCGCGCGAGGCCGCCGACTTCGACGCCGAGATCCGCCCGGAGATCCTCACCCTGCTGTCTCAGCCGTCGGCATCGGTGCTGGTCACCACCGACCGCTTCGAGACCGACGCGCCCGGTGTGCGTGCCCGCGCGAACAGCATGACGGTGGTGTGCGTCGATCGCGAGGCACTCGAGGAGCTCGGTGGCGTCGCGACCGACGAGGTGCTCGCACAGCTCGAGGACGCCGATCGGATCGACTGCGCGGACCTCCCCGGTGCGGACCGCGACTGAGGACCCGCGTGGATCCGATCCCGAAACCCCGCGAGCTGCTCGCGCTGCACGACATCACCGCGGAGCTGTTCGACACGCTGAAGGCGTGGTTCGAGGTCCCTGACCAGGTCACGATCTCGCTCGCGGACATCGACAGCGCCATCGAGGAGCTGGGCGATCCGGTGCTGATCGCGGCGATGGCGATGCGCAAGCTGCAGGCGCTGCGGTTGCTCGCCCAGCCCGGCGTGCGCACCACCACCGATGTGGTCGTCACGATCGTCCAGGACCTCGACCGCGCCATGCTGCAGGCCCCAGCGATGTGGCTGAAGCGCGCCGCGGCGGCTACCGACTGGGATGCGGAGCTCGCGGCCATGGTGGAGCAGCAGGAACCGCCTAATGCCGCCTCCTCGGGGCAGGTGACGCCGGACGACCCGGACGCGGGACCGCAGGGCACGGACGAGGCGTCCGGTGACCCGCAGGTCAGACGGTTCCGGGAGTTGCACGCCGGCCTGCACCGAGCACTGCGGTCGGTCGTCGCGGTCAGCGACGGCGAGATCCGGGTGCTGGAGTAGCGTCGGGAGGACGCCCCGAAGCAGGGCCGGTGGGCCCCTTGCACGCCCACGCTGGCGGTGTCACGCTGCGAGCGCGGCGCGCACCCGTGACCGGGCAGGGGCGCCCTACCTCCGACGCATGTAGTAGCGTCGACCAGCCGGAGCGTGCGTGCGGTGCGCTCCGGGGCCTGGACCCTCCGCACGCGACAGCGAGCCGGCGGTGGAGACCCCGCGCCGGCCGACGACAGTGAGAAAGGTCAGCTCCATGAGGATCAGCATGCGTCGCGCGGCGGCCGCCGTGTTCGCCGGCGCGCTCCTGCTCGCCGCCTGTGGCGAGGCACCCGAGGATGAGCCCACCGACGAGGTCGAGGAGCCTGAGGGCGAGGACACCGAGGAGGAGGACGAGGCGGAGGACGAGGCCGAGGACGAGGCCGAGGACGAGGCGGAGGACGAGGCGGGGGAGGAGACCGAGGAGCCCGACGAGGGTGCCGAGGCCGCAGACTTCCGCGGCTGCCTGGTCACCGACCAGGGCGGCGTGGACGACCAGTCCTTCAACCAGACCGCGTGGGAGGGCATGCAGCGCGCCGAGGAGGAGCTCGGTGTCGAGATCGCCGTCCTCGAGTCCACCTCCGAGTCCGACTTCGAGCCGAACATCCAGGCCTTCCTGGACCAGGACTGCGACCTGATCGTCACCGTCGGCTTCCTGCTCGGTGAGGCCACCACGGCCGCCGCCGAGGCCAACCCTGACCAGCTGTTCGCGATCGTGGACGAGGCCATCGAGGGCGACAACCTCCTCGGCCTGACCTTCGCTACCCAGGAGGCAGGGTTCCTCGCCGGCTACGTCGCTGCTGCCATGACCGAGACCGGCACGATCGGGACCTACGGTGGGCTGAACATCCCGCCGGTCACCGTGTTCATGGACGGCTACCTCGCCGGCGCCTCCTACTACAACGAGGAGGCCGGGACCGACGTCGTCGTCCGCGGCTGGGACGGGACGGACGGGCTGTTCACCGGGAACTTCGAGTCCCAGGACGACGGCCGCAACCTCACCGACACCCTGCTGCAGGACGGCGCCGACATCATCATGCCGGTCGCAGGCCCGGTCGGCCTCGGCACCGCGACGGCGATCCAGGACTTCGGCCAGGGCACGATGATCTGGGTCGACACCGACGGGTACGAGTCCACCCAGTTCGGTGACCTCATGCTGACCTCGGTGATGAAGAACATGGACGTCGCGGTCTACGACGCCGTGGCCGCCGTGGTCGACGGCACCTTCGAGGGCGGCATCTACGTCGGTGACCTCGAGAACGAAGGTGTGGCCATCGCCCCGTTCCACGACTACGAGGACGAGGTCCCGGACGAGGTCAAGGACGCGATCCCGACCCTGACCGAGGGCATCATCGCCGGTGAGATCTCGGTCGACCCCGCGGACTACTGAGCCGCACCGGTCTGATCCTCAGGGGCGCCCCGCGGGGCGCCCCTGAACCCGTCCTGTGCCCGGTCGAGGTGTTCCGCTGTGCAGCCAGCACGGGCTAGCGTGCGGGGACGGTGGCCATCCGGACGGTGCCGTGAGGCCAGGACGCCGGTGCGAGGGCCGGCAGCGAGGAGCAGCAGGTGAAGCTCGAGCTTCGTGGGATCACCAAGCGCTTCCCCGGGGTGGTCGCCAACGACCGCGTCGACCTCACGGTCACCTCCGGTGAGGTGCACGGGTTGCTGGGTGAGAACGGGGCGGGCAAGTCCACCCTGATGAACATCCTCTACGGGCTGTACCGCGCCGATGAGGGCGAGATCCTCATCGACGGGACACGGCTGGAGCTCGAGGACCCCGGTGATGCGATCGCGGCGGGCATCGGCATGGTGCACCAGCACTTCATGCTCGTGCCCGTCTTCACCGTCGCGGAGAACATCGTGCTCGGCGTCGAGCAGGTGACCGGGCTCGGGCGTCTGGACCGTGCACGGGCCTCGAAGGAGGTCGCGGAGCTTGCGGATCGTTCCGGCCTGCCGGTCGATCCCGACGCGATCGTGGAGGACCTGCCGGTCGGTCTCCAGCAGCGCGTCGAGATCCTCAAGGCGCTGTACCGCGATGCGCGGCTGCTCATCCTCGACGAGCCGACCGCGGTGCTGACCCCGCAGGAGGCTGACGATCTGTTCGAGGCGATCCGCGCCTTCACGGCCGAGGGTCGCTCGGTGATCTTCATCTCCCACAAGCTGCGCGAGCACCGCGCGATCGCGGACCGCATCAGCGTGCTGCGCCGCGGCAGGATCGTCGGCACCGCCGACCCGCGCGCCGCGAGCGAGCAGGACCTCGCCAACCTCATGGTCGGCCGTCCGGTCGAGCTGGTCGTGGACAAGCCGGCGGCCGCTCCCGGTGAGCCGGTCCTTGAGATCGCCGGACTGAGGGTGGACAACGCGGTCGGGACCCCGGTGGTCTCCGACCTCGACCTGACGATCCGCCGGGGGGAGATCGTCGCCATCGCCGGGGTGGAGGGCAACGGCCAGACCCCGCTGGTGCGCGCCATCACGGGGCTCGATGAGATCGCTGCGGGCTCGGCCTCGGTCGCCGGACGCGACATCGGCGGGGCCACGCGCAAGCAGGTGCTCCGCGACGGCGTCGGCCACGTCCCCGATGACCGCAACAAGGAGGGCCTGGTCGCCGACTTCTCCGTCGCGCACAACCTCGTCCTCAACCTCTGGGACGCCGAGCCCTACGCCAAGCGGGGGACCCTGCAGTTCGCGACCATCGACGCGCACGCCGAGGAGCTGGTCCGCTCCTTCGACATCCGCACGCCCACCGTGGCGACCCCAGCCGGCAGCCTCTCCGGCGGCAACCAGCAGAAGGTCGTCGTCGCCCGTGAGTTCGACCGGCCCATCGACCTGCTCGTCGCCGCACAGCCCACCCGCGGTGTGGACGTCGGCTCCATCGAGTACATCCACGCCCAGCTCGTCGCCAAGCGCGATGAGGGCACGGCGGTGCTGCTGGTCTCCTCCGAGCTCGACGAGGTGCTCGCGCTGGCCGACCGGATCGCGGTCATGTACCACGGCCGGCTCGTGGGTCCCTTCGACATGCCGATCAGCAAGGAAGCGGTCGGACGCATGATGGCCGGCGCCGATCCCGCCGACGTGCTCGACAGCGCCGCCTCGCCGACCGATCCGCCGGCCGCCACGGACGGCCCGACCCCCGGAGGACCGGCATGACCGAGCACGAACGCTCCGAGCAGGAGCGCCGTGAGGCCGGGGTCGAGCCCGCCGGCCTGGTGACCGACGAGCCCACCCTGCTCGACCCTGACGAGCTCGCACGACAGGAGATCGAAGCCGCGCGCGAGCGGGACGACTCCGGTCCCGTCCGCGCCGACGCCGGGTTCGGGGCGCGGCTCGTCGCCGCGCTGACGAGCACCAGCATCGTGGTCACCGTGCTCGCCTTCGTCTCCGCGCTGGTGCTCGGTGCGTTCATCATCGCGCTGAGCGAGGACGCGGTCCGTGCGAGCCTCGGGTACTTCTTCGCCCGACCGGCTGACACCCTCCAAGCCGCCTGGACGGAGATCTCGGGCGCGTACCTGGCGCTGCTACAGGGCGCGATCGGTGGCGTGAGCCAGTTGTCAGAGACCTTCGTCACTGCCACACCGCTGATCCTCACCGGGCTCGCGGTGGCGGTCCCGCTGCGGGCCGGGTTGTTCAACATCGGTGCCGAGGGCCAGTTCATCGCGGGCGGCCTGGCCTCCGGGCTCGTCGGCTTCGGGCTGACCGGCCTGCCGCTGCTCGTGCACCTGCCGCTGGCGGTCGCGGCCGGGGTGCTGGTCGGCGGGCTGTACGGCTGGGTCCCGGGGATCCTCAAGGCCCGCACCGGGGCGCACGAGGTCATCTCGACGATCATGCTGAACAACATCGCGGTGTTCGTCAGCGCCTACCTGATCTCCACCACGTTGTTCCGACGGCCGGACCGGGCCGACCCGATCTCGAAATCGGTGGAGGAGTCGGCGCGGTTCCCACGGCTGCTGCCCTGGGACCCCTCGCTGCGGGTCAACACCTCCCTGCTGATGGCGCTGGCGCTCGCGGTGGTGATCTTCTGGCTCGTGGAGCGCTCCACGCGCGGGTTCGAGCTGAACGCGGTCGGGCTGAACCCCTCGGCAGCGACCGCCGCGGGCATGGACCCCGGCCGGACGCTGGTGATGGCGATGACCACCGGCGGGGCGCTGGCGGGCGCTGCCGGAGCGGCGGCCATCCTCGGGCTGCAGTACCGCCTGACCATCGGCTTCTCCGCGGGGATCGGCTTCGATGGCATCACCGTCGCGCTGCTCGGTCGGGGGCGGATCGGCGGCACGGTCGCCGCCGGCATCCTCATCGGGGCCCTGAAGGTCGGCGGCCGCAACATGCAGGCCCAGACGGGGACCTCCCTCGAGCTCGCGCTGGTGATCCAGGCGCTGATCATCGTGTTCATCGCCGCGCCGGGCCTGGTCCGGGCGATCTTCCGCATCAAGGCTGACGATCTTGCGACCGGGCAGGTCGCGAAGGGGTGGGGCGCATGAGCAGCACGACCTTGGCCCCTCAGGCGCAGCGGCGGCGCGAGCGCCGGTTCGGCACCTTCTCCGTGCTCGTGCTCGCCCTGATGCTGGGCGTGTTCGCCTTCACTGACCGCGGCGAGAGCGCCACCTTCGTGCTCAACGACGCCCGTGGGCAGCTGTTCGAGCTCCCCGACCTCGTCCTGCCCGTCACCGTGACGGTCCTCGTCCTGTCCGCGCTGGTCGCGGCGATCGCAGCGCGGCAGTTCACCACCGGGTTCGGCTCCCGGGCCGTCCCGGTCGTCGGGGTGGTCGCGCTGCTGTTCGTGGCCGGGTTCCTGACCTGGGCTGCGGCCGGCGGCCAGCTCTCGCTGGTGGGGCTGTTGCGCGGCTCGCTGGCCCAGGCGACCCCGATCGCACTCGGGGCGCTGGCTGGCGTGCTGTGCGAGCGCGCCGGGGTGATCAACATCGCGATCGAGGGCCAGTTCCTGGCCGGGGCGTTCACGGCCGCGGTCGTGTCCTCGATCGCGAGCGACCCGTGGGTCGGCCTGCTCGGCGGCATCGGAGCAGGGGTGCTGGTGGCCTTCATGCTCGCCGGGCTCTCGATCAGGTTCCAGGCCGACCAGATCGTCGTCGGCGTCGTGCTGATCGTCTTCGCGACCGGGGTGACCTCCTTCCTCAACACCCAGGTGCTGTCCGGCAACCCGCAGCTGAACGCTCCGACCCGGTTCCCGACCATCGCGGTCCCGCTGCTGAGCGAGATCCCGCTGCTCGGCCCGGTGCTGTTCCGGCAGTCCCTGCTGGTGTTCGGCATGATCGCCGCGGTCCTCATCCTGCAGTACGCGCTGTTCCAGACCCGCTGGGGGCTCAGGCTGCGCTCGGTCGGCGAGCACCCCAAGGCCGCTGACACCGTGGGCATCAACGTGCTCGCCACGCGCTACAAGGCGGTCCTGCTCGGTGGGGTGCTGGCCGGCATCGGGGGGTCCTGGTGGACCCTGGACGCCGTGGGGCAGTTCTCGCGTGAGATGACCGGTGGCCGCGGCTTCATCGCGCTCGCAGCGATGCTGGTGGGGCGGTACAACCCCGTCGGGGCGCTCGGTGCCGCGCTGATCTTCGGCTTCTCCGACCAGCTCGCCACCTCGCTGCAGCTGCTGCGCGTGCCGGTGGACTCCAACCTGCTGCTCACCGCCCCCTACGTCGTCACCATCGTCGTGGTGGCAGGGTTGATCGGGCGGCTGCGCGTCCCGGCTGCCGACGGCAAGCCCTACACGAAGGAGTAGCCGGCGACGGAGTAGCCGGCGGCGAAGGAGCCGGCAACCCCGCACCCCGTGCGTGCGGCCGCGGGCCGCAACCACCGGTCCTCTCGTGCACGGAACCTCCCCAGAGAGACGTTCCGTGCAGGACGACCCGATCCCCTGGCCGGATCCCTGCACGGAACCACCCGAGAGGGAGGTTCCGTGCACGAGGCGGTCAGCGCGACCGGCGAACCGGGAGGTGCCGGCCCGCAGCCGCAGCTGGACCCAGCGGGCGGGATAGGGGAGCGCGGAAGGTGGTCGCCCCGAGGGGCAGGTCTTAGAGGGTCAGGCGAGCAGGCGGGCGATCCGGTCGATGCCCTCACGCAGGTCGTCGTCGCCGAGGGCGTAGGACAACCGCGCGTAGCCCGGCGCGCCGAAGGCCTCGCCTGGTACGACGGCGACCTTGGCCTCATCGAGCAGCACCTCGGCGAGCTCGAGGGTGGTGGTCACCGTCCGACCTGCGAGCTCACGGCCGAGGACCCCCTCGAAGGACGGGAACACGTAGAACGCCCCCTCCGGCTCGTACACCTCGACCCCCGGGATGGCGGACAGGGCCTCCACCGCGATCCGGCGGCGCCGGTCGAAGGCCTGCCGCATCCCCTCGGCCGCGTCCTGCGGGCCGGTCAGCGCCTCCAGCGCGGCCGCTTGCGCCACGTTGCAGACGTTGGAGGTGACCTGGCTCTGGAGCTTGGCCATGCCGGCGGCGATCTCGGTCGGCGCGACCGCCCAGCCGACCCGCCACCCGGTCATGGCGTAGGTCTTGGCGACGCCGCTGGTGATGATGGTGCGTGCGGCGGCCTCGGGCGCGACCTTGGGCAGGGACGTGAAGCGCGCATCGCCGTAGACCAGCCGCTCGTAGATCTCGTCGGTGACGACCCAGATGCCGTGCTCCGCGGCCCACGCCCCGACCGCCGCGGTGGCCTCAGGCGGGTAGACCGCACCGGTGGGGTTGGACGGGGAGACGAACACCAGGGCCTTGGTGCGCTCGGTGCGCGCGGCCTCGAGCTGCTCGACGCTGGCCTGGAAGCCGCTCGTCGTCGTCGTGGTCACCGCGACCGGCACGCCGCCCGCGAGCTTGATCTGCTCCGGGTAGCTCACCCAGTACGGCGCCGGAACGATGACCTCGTCGCCGGGGTCGAGCAGCGCCATGAAGATGTTGTAGAGCGCGTGCTTGCCACCGTTGGTGATGACCACCTGACCGGCGGCGTGGTCCTGCCCGGAGGACGCACTGGTGCGGGCCGCGACGACCTCGCGCAAGGCGGCCTGGCCAGCAGCGGGGCTGTAGCGGTGTGAGGCGGGGGAGACGGCTGCGGCCCGAGCCGCCTCGACGATGTTGTCGGGCGTCGGGAAGTCGGGCTCGCCGGCGCCGAACCCGATCACGGGCTCCCCGGCGGCCTTGAGCGCCTTGGCCTTGGCGTCCACCGCCAGGGTCGGGGAGGCTTCCATGTGGCTGATGCGACGGGCAACGCTCACGCTCTGCTCGCTTCTCGGGTGCTCGGGCGGGGGAGCGGCGGGCCGTAGCCGGATCCGCGGGTAGGGTCGTGATCGACCACGGCTGGCGGGGCCGGCGTGCCGCCGCGGGGACCATAGCCGCGCGCTGCGGGGTCCGTGCAGGCCGACCGGCCCCACCGAACGGTGGCGGTGGACCCGGCGATCGACGACCCCCGACCCACGTCGCCGGGCGCGTCTGGGACCATGATGCCGTGTTGACGGCCTGCGGCCCACGCCCGGCGCGCACCGACCACAGCACCCACGACCGCGAGGTACCGCCATGGTTGAAGACCTCACGCTCCCTGCCGACCTGCTACCCGCGGACGGTCGGTTCGGGTGCGGGCCGAGCAAGGTCCGTCCCGAGGCCGTCCAGCGTCTCGCCGCCGAGGCCGACACGCTGCTCGGGACCTCGCACCGCAAGGCCCGCGTCAAGGGGCAGGTCCAGCGGCTGCAGGAGGGCATCGCCACGCTGTTCGGGCTGCCGGACGGCTACGAGGTGCTCCTGACCCTGGGCGGGGCGACGGCCTTCTGGGAGTCGGCGGCCTTCGGGCTGGTCGAGCAGCGGGCCCGCCACTACGTCTTCGGGGAGTTCTCCGGCAAGTTCGCCAAGGCCACCGACGCCGCACCCTGGCTCGAGGCCGCCGACGTCGTGGCAGCCGAGCCGGGGGCGCGACCGGTGGCGACCGCCGCGGCCGGGTGCGACGTCCAGGCCTTCACCCACAACGAGACCTCGACGGGGGTGATGCAGGATCCGGTCCGGGTGGACGACGCGCTGGTCCTCGTGGACGCGACCTCCGGTGCGGGCGGGCTGCCGGTCGACCTGTCGAGCACGGACGCCTACTACTTCTCGCTCCAGAAGGGCTTCGCGGCCGAGGGTGGCCTCACCGTCGCGCTGCTCTCGCCGGCCGCGATCGAGCGCATCGGCGCGATCGCCGGATCCGGCCGCTACATCCCGACCTTCCTCGATCTGGCCACCGCCCTCGACAACAGCCGCAAGCACCAGACCTACAACACGCCCTCGGTCTCCACGGTCTTCCTCGCCGCCGAGCAGGTGGAGTGGATGCTCGCCACCTTCGGTGATCTCGACGGCGTGGTCGCCGCACAGCGGGAGAAGGCGGCGGCGATGTACGGCTGGGCCGGATCCCGCCCTTGGGCCACCCCCTTCGTCGCCGATCCTGACGCGCGCTCGCTGGTGGTGGCCACGATCGACCTCGACGAGGGGATCCCGAGCGAGCAGGTCACCGCGGTGCTGCGGGCCAACGGGGTGCTCGACACCGAGCCCTACCGCAAGCTCGGCCGCAACCAGCTGCGGGTCGGGATGTTCCCCGCGGTCGACGCTGCCGACCTCGAGGCCTACCGGGCCTGCGTGGACCACATCGTCGAGCAGTTCGCCGACTGAGCAGCGCGCCGGGCCGCCCTGGGAGGGGGTCCGGCGGGCACCTCAGCCGAGCAGGTGCGGGCCGACCTGTGCGGCCGCCTCCTCGCCGTACACCGTCCCGAGCCGTGCCAGGAAGTCCTCCGCGTCGAGGTGGTACTCCTGGGTGCCGATGTGTTCGAGCACGTAGGTCGCCACCATCGAGCCCATCTGGGCGGACCGCTCGTCACCGAGGTTCCAGGCGAGTCCGGCCAGGAACCCCGCACGGAAGGCGTCGCCGACCCCGGTCGGGTCCTCGCGCCGCTGCTCCGGGGCGGCCGGCACCTCGATCCGTGAGCCGTCCTGGCGCTCGACGACGCACCCCTTCGGTCCGAGGGTGGTGATCCGCGCCTCGACCCGCTCCAGCACCTCGGCATCGGACCAGCCGGTCTTGGTCTCCAGCAGCGCCTTCTCGTAGTCGTTGGTGATGAGGTAGCGGGCGCCGTCCACCAGCTTGCGGACCTGCGCCCCGTCCATGCGGGCCAGCTGCTGTCCCGGGTCCGCCATGAACGGCAGGCTCAGCTGGCGACACTCGACGGTGTGCCGGACCATCGCCTCCGGGTCGTTGGGGGAGACCACGACCAGATCGAGTGCGCCGTGCCCCTCGGCCAGCGGCGCGAGCTCGATGAAGCGCGCCTCCTCCATCGCGCCGGTGTAGAACGAGGCCATCTGGTTCTGGTCGAGGTCGGTGGTGCACAGGAACCGGGCGGTGTGCTTCAGCTCCGAGACGTGCACGCCGGAGGTGTCCACGCCGTGGCGGGACAGCCAGGCGCGGTAGTCGCCGTCGAAGTCCCCGCCGACCGCCCCCACCAGCACGGGGCTCAGCCCCAGCTGCGCGAGCCCGAAGGAGATGTTCGCCGCGACCCCGCCGCGGCGGACCTCGAGCTCGTCGACCAGGAAGGACAGGCTGACGCGGTCGAGCTGGTCGGCGACGAGCTGCTCGGAGAAGCGCCCGGGGAAGGTCATGAGGTAGTCGGTGGCGATGGACCCGGTCACGGCGATGCGCACGGGGGCTCCAGACGTCGAGATCGCGGGGAGGCTACCGCTGGGACCGTGCGCCTATCGGTCGTGGGGCCTTCGGTACCTGCCACACCTCGATGGTGGCGCCTACGTTCGGCCCGACGTACCAGCCGAACCGGACCGCACCTGGCCACCCGTGGCTCGCGTCCGGTGACGCCCGACCCCGCGCCACCTCGGCGATCGTGACACCCGGCGGAGCGCGCTTGGCCGCGATCCGGCCATCGCTGCCCGCCGCCGGGGGAGAGGATGACCATGACGACCACCACCCCACCCGATCTCCTCGAGCGTCTGAGCAACCACCTGCTCGTGGACGGCTACGACTTCATCCTCGACCTGGATGCGAGCCAGGGCGCGACGCTGGTCGATGCGCGCACCGGCCTCGGCTACCTCGACCTGTTCACCTTCTACGCCTCCAACGCGCTCGGGATGAACCACCCCGTGATGACCACCCCGGACGCGCAGGCACGGCTCGCGCGCGCGGCCACCCACAAGCCCTCCAACTCCGACGTCTACACCCCCGAGCTCGCCGCCTTCGTGGCCGCTTTCCAACGGGTCCTGGGGGACCCACGGCTGCCCTACCTGTTCCTGATCGAGGGGGGTGCGCTCGCGGTCGAGAACGCGCTCAAGACCGCCTTCGACTGGAAGAGCCGGCGCAACGAGGCGGAGGGTCGGAGCCCCGAGCTCGGCATGCAGGTCCTGCACCTGACCGGGGCGTTCCACGGCCGCACCGGCTACACGATGAGCCTGACCAACACCGACCCGACCAAGACCGCGCGGTTCCCGACCTTCCGTTGGCCGCGCATCTCCACCCCGGCGCTGGCCTTCCCGTTGGACACCAACGCCGCCGCCAACCGGGCGGCGGAGGACCACGCCCTCGAGGAGGCCGCCGCGGCCTTCGCCGCCAACCCCCACGACATCGCCTGCACCATCGTCGAGCCGATCCAGGGTGAGGGCGGCGACCGGCACCTGTCCGAGAGGTTCCTCACCGAGCTGCAGGAGCTGACCCACGCCAACGACGCGCTCTTCGTGCTGGACGAGGTCCAGACCGGTGTCGGCATGACCGGGACCGCCTGGGCCTACCAGCAGCTCGGGCTGGAACCGGACGTCGTCGCCTTCGGCAAGAAGACCCACGTGTGCGGGATCATGGCCGGTGGCCGGCTCGACGAGGTGGAGGGCCACGTGTTCGCCACCTCCTCACGCATCAACTCGACCTTCGGTGGCGGGCTCGTCGACATGGTCCGTGCCACGATCATGCTCGAGGTCATGGAGCAGGAGGACCTCGTCGAGCGTGCGGCGCTGCTCGGGACCGTGCTCCTCGAGGAGCTCGTGGCGCTCGAGTCCCGGGTCCCGGCCGTGACCAACGCCCGCGGCCGCGGCCTGTTCTGCGCCGTCGACCTGCCCGACACCGCGCTGCGCGACGCTGCGGTCGCGCACCTGTTCTCCGACGAGCACGCCTTCGTGCTCGGCTGTGGGACGCGCACGATCCGGTTCCGGCCACCGCTGACGATCACCGTGGAGGAGCTGCGGGACGGGGTCGCGCGGCTCGAGCGGGTGCTCGTCGCGTTGACCACCTGACCCCCGCCGCCGTCCGTGCCACCGCACCCCGCGACCGAGCGAGCTCTCGAGGAGCCCCGATGACCACCGACGTCCCCGTCCTGACCTCCCTCATCGACGGCGAACCGGCCGGTACCGGTTCCCAGCCGGTCAGCCTGGTCGACCCGGCCCACCTCGACACCGAGGTGGCACGGGTCCACCTCGGCGAGGAGGCCACCTTCGTCGAGGCCTGTCGCCGTGCTGAGGCGGCGCAGGCGGCCTGGGCGGCGACCCCCGCGCCGATCCGTGGCGTGGCGATCCATGGGCTCGCCCGGGTGCTGGAGGCCAACAAGGAGGCGCTCGCGCGCACCATCACCACCGAGATCGGCAAGCCCTACGCCGAGGCGCTCGGCGAGGTGCAGGAGGCGATCGACACCTGCATCTTCTTCGCCTCCGAGGGCCGCCGGCTGTACGGGATGACCGTGCCGTCGGAGATGCGGGACAAGCAGCTGTTCACCTTCCGCAAGCCCGTCGGCACGATGGCGGTCATCACCGCCGGCAACTTCCCCGTGGCCGTCCCGTCCTGGTACCTCGTGCCCGCGCTGGTGGCGGGCAACACCGTGGTCTGGAAGCCCGCCGAGTACGCCCCGGCCTCCGCGACGGCGTTCACCCGCTGCATCCAGGCCGCCGGGATCCCGACCGGTGTGCTGCAACTGGTGCTCACCGACGGTCCCACCACCTCGGCGGGTCTGTCGGCGGCGCTGGCGGAGGGCACCGTGCACAAGGTGGGCTTCACGGGCTCCTCGAAGGTCGGGCGCTCGATCGCGGCGCTGTGCGGGGAGCACCTGGTCGCTCCCACCCTGGAGCTCGGCGGCAAGAACCCGCTCGTGGTCATGCCCGACGCGGACCTGGACCTCGCTGTCGAGGGGGCGTTGTTCTCCGGCTTCGGCACCGCCGGCCAGCGCTGCACCTCGCTGGGCATCACCGCCGTGCACGCCTCGGTGCACGAGGAGTTCCTCGCCCGCTTCACCGCAGCGGTCGAAGCCGCGGTGATCGGCGACCCCTTCGCTGACGTGCTGTACGGCCCGATGATCTCGCAGCGGTTCGACGACACCTTCGCCGCCTGGCTCGAGCACCTCGAGCCGCACCACCGGGTGTCGGGATCCTCCGCGATCGGGCGCATCTCCTCCTCCTCCCCGCGGGCCGGCTTCGTCGGCGATCCCGACGCCGGGCTGTTCCAGCACCCGGTCATCGTGGACGGCGTGACCCAGGAGGACCTGCTCTACCAGGAGGAGACCTTCGGGCCGATCGCCCCGGTCGCGGTCTTCGAGACCTTCGAGGAGGCGTTGTCGCTCGCGAACGGACACGGCTACGGCCTGTCCTCCTCGATCTACACCACCCGGCCCGAGCACGCCTTCCGGTTCCGCGAGGGCGTCACCGCCGGGATGGTCAGCGTGAACAACTCGACCTCCGGGGCGGAGGCGCACCTGCCCTTCGGTGGCAACGGCCGCTCCGGCACCGGAGCGCGCCAGTCCGGGGTGTGGGTGCTCGACCAGGTCACCACCTGGCAGTCGCTGAACTGGGACTTCTCCGGCAAGCTCCAGAAGGCCCAGATGGACATCGAGGAGCCGACCACCGACGCGGACTTCCGTCTGTAGCCGAGCCCGGTCAGTCCTTGCGGCCCTGCAGGAAGCGTTCGATCTCCGCCGCGAGCGCGTCCGCGGAGGGCACGTGCTCCTCCGAGAGCGCCCCGAGGCCGTCGGGCGCGCGCTCGGGTCGCAGCGACAAGCGCTCGGCCTGCAGCTCGGCGTCGTACAGGCGCTCGAGCTGCAGGACGTGCTCACGGACCTCCTCGGAGCCCTCGGCGGCGACGTCCAGGCGCGCCCGGTTGTCGGCGATGTCCTCGTCGAGCTCGCTGAGGTCGATCGGGGTGCCGAGGTGGATCGTGAGCTGCTCCAGCAGCGCCCGTGCGGCCTCCGGGTACTCGCCCGCGACGTAGTGGGGGATGCGCACCCACAACCCGAGCGTCTGCAGACCGGCCGCCGCGAGCTCGGCCTCCAGCGCCACCTGGCAGGAGGCCGGGACCACGACCTGCTCGTGTGGACGGCCGATCCGCTCCAGCACCTCCGGATCGTTGGAGGTGGCGATCAGGTGCACGGGGCGGGTGTGCGGGATCGGACCGGGGACCGACCCGAAGCCGACGTAGCGGCTGGCGCCGGCCAGCCGGGCCAGCTCCACCAGGTCGGCGGCCAACGTCCGCCAGCCGAGGTCCGGCTCCGGTCCGCCGACGAGCACCAGGGGCGGTCCGGAGGGCGGCTCGAGCAGCTCGACGACCACCTCGGGCCAGTCGGCGCGGCTGAGCACCCCCTGGTCGATCGCGAGCGCCGGTCGGCGGTCGCGGTAGTCGTACAGGGCGTCGGAGGAGAAGGCACCGAGCCGGATGGGCTCGAAGGCGTCACGCAGGGCATCGGCCGCGGCCGTGCCGCCCTCTCCGGCGTCGGTCCACCCGTCGAAGGCCACGACCAGCACGGGGTCGGGGCCGACGAGCTCGAGCGATCGTTCCAGCGTCAGAAGGTTCATGCCGCAACGGTACCGGCGGATCGGGTCGTGCCGATCGCGACCTCTGCCGGGGTGGCGCAGCCCCGCCCGTGGTTCGCGCTCGGCACCGAAGGCACCACGAGGTCGGAGGCACCACGAGGTCGTCACGGGACCCTGCGGCGGTCGTCATCCGGGGCGCCACCGCGTACGGTGCCGAGGAGCGCTCGACCGGGACGTGCGGCACCGGGGGAGCGGGACCGCCGCGCGCAGCAGGGGACGAGGTGTCGTGGAGCAGCTCGAGCTCGCCACCGCCCGGTGGCTCACCTCTGCCGACGGCCTCGCGGCGGTGGTCGACGCGGGTCGGCTGCTGGGCGAGGGTGCCGACGAGCTCCAGGCCTCGACGGCGCTCGCCCGGACGATCCTCGAGCCCGAGCGGCGCGCGGCCGCGGTGTCGGCTGCGGTGGCACGCGGCCGGGCACGCGCGCGCTGGTCCCGCGCGGAGGCGATGCTGTTCACCCGCGAGGCGCTCGAGCAGGCCAGCGAC
>JBKHEJ010000018.1:0-21409 GCA_046540855.1 Nitriliruptoraceae bacterium | reverse complement strand
CCGCCCCACGAGCGACCTCGCTGCCCCGCCCCGGAGGTCGGTGACGATGCCGGAGTCCCGCGCCAGCGGCCAGAAGGCCTTCCTCGAGACCGAGACGGGGACCCGCCTGCCCTGCCTGTTCAACCCCGAGCGCTTCGAGATCTCCCTGGAGAGCAGCTGGGAGGGCACCCAGGTCCCCGGCCAGCAGGCCCCCAGCCAGCGCTACGCCGGTGGCCAGTCGGGCTCGATCAGCGGGCTCGAGCTGCTGTTCGACACCACCGCGACCGGTGAGACGGTCACGACCTACACCGATGAGCTCACCAAGCTCATGCGGATCGACACCGAGCTGCCCGGCTACGACCCGGCGAAGGCGAACGGCAGGCCCCCCTGGGTCCGCTTCCACTGGGGCCGCTTCCACTCCTTCAAGGCGGTCGCGACCCGGCTGTCGCTCAGCTTCGTCTACTTCTCACCGGAGGGGGAGCCGCTGCGGGCCCGGGCCACGCTCGACCTCAAGCAGTTCGAGGAGGAGGCGGACTGGCCCCGGCAGAACCCGACCTCGGGCACGCCGGCGCCGGCGCGTTCCCACCAGGTGCAGCCGGGAGAGACCCTCGACCGGGTGGCCGCCCGCTACTACGACGACCCGACGGCCTGGCGGGAGATCGCCCGGGCCAACGGCATCCGCGATCCCTTCGCCGTCAGCCCCGGCCGCCAGCTCAGCATCCCGACGCGGGAGCGCTGAGTGCCCTCCGTCACCCGCGTCCCCACGATCCTGGTCAACGGCCAGGCGCTGCCGACCGAGCAGCTCAGCCTGGTCGAGCTGCTGCGCGTGGAGCACTCGATCCGCACGCCGGCCCGGGCCGAGCTCCGCCTGCTCGACGTCGACTACGTGCAGTTCGACGAGGAGCGGTTCAAGCTCGGTGACGAGCTCGAGGTGAAGCTGCCCGGCGCCGACGACGTCGTGGCATCGGTGTTCACCGGTGTGGTGGTCGAGGTCGGGATCGTCCACGACGAGGACCGCGACGATGCGCCGGTCCTGGTCGTGGCCGCCCACGACAAGGGCTTCCAGCTGGCCTACACCGAGGCCTTCCTCGCCTACCTCGACCGCCGCCCCTCCGAGGTCGTCAGGGAGATCGCCGGCCGGCAGGGGCTCCGGCCCGAGGTGTCGCTCGCCACCGACCGTGACCTCGTGGATCCCTACCTCCTGCAGGCCACCAGCGACCGTGAGGCGCTGGACCACCTCGCTCGGGCGACCGGCTGCGAGTGGTTCACCGCCGCGGGCAGCCTGCACTTCCGCCCCCGCCCGGAGGCCTCGGGCCCGCGGCTGACCTACGCGGAGGAGCTGCTGCGCTTCTCCGCTCGCTACACCGGGGCAGCCGTGCCCAAGGAGGTCACCGTACGCGGCTGGGACGTGGTCAACCAGCAGACGGTCTCGGTCACGGCCGCCTCGATCGACGATCGCGGGCCGGTGACCGAGCTCGGGTCCGACGCCGCCTTCGTCGGGGAGCAGTACCGGCACGCCCGTGCCGATCTCGCCCTCCCGCGGGCCCTGCCGGACCAGACGGTCCGCGACCAGTCCGAGGCGCAGCGCATCGCCGACACCGCGGCCACCGCGCTCGTGCGCTCGGGGCTGCAGGCGCACGGGGTCGCCGAGGGCACCGCCGACGTCGTGGTGGGCGGCTGGGTCGACGTGCAGGGGGTCGGTGCGAAGCTGTCCGGTGCCTACTACGTCACCCACGTCACCCACGAGTTCGGGGCCGCGGCCTCGCTGCGCACCCGGTTCGAGAGCCGCGACGAGCCCCTCGCCCCCGCGACCCGGACCCTCGACGAGGCGGCGACGAGCAGCGGCGGCTGGTCCACGGGTCTCGTCCTCGGCAAGGTCTCCAACCTCAACGACCCCGATCGCGCCGGCCGCGTCAAGGTCGCCTTCCCGGCCCTCGGTGAGGGCGTCGAGAGCGACTGGGCCCGGGTCGTCAGCATCGGAGCCGGGGAGGGGCACGGGTTCGACAACCGCCCCGAGCTCAACGAGGAGGTGGTCGTCGGCTTCGAGCGGGGCGATCCGCGCTTCCCGCTGGTGTTCGGGGGGTTGTGGAGCGCGCGAGTGCCCCCACCGGTCGCCGACGCCGTCGACGGTGCCTCGGGGGTCGTGGCCAAGCGGGTCCTGACCTCACCGGCCGGGCACGCCGTCACCATCTCCGACGGGGTGAACACCTCCTCGGGCGACGCCGAGAGGTACGTGTCCATCGTGCTCTCCGACGGCACCGAACTCCACGTCGGTGAGGACGGGGTGCGCATCACCACCGACGGGCTGCCGATCACCCTCAGCAGCGGGGACGCGTCGCTGACGCTCACCGACGACGGCAAGGTGCTCATCGAGGCTTCGGAGGTCGGCGTGACCACCCAGGGCGACACCAACCTGAAGGCCACCGGCAAGCTCAACGCCTCCGGGAGCGGCGGGGTCGCGATCGCCTCGTCGGCCAACGCGGAGGTCAAGGGCTCGATGGTCAAGGTGGAGGGCTCCGCCACCACCGAGATCAAGGGCGCGATGGTGAAGCTGAACTGAGGCGATGGGGCATGGGTCGCAGGACGGGAGGAGGTGTGCGATGAGCCAGCAGGACCTACCGGGTCACATCGGGCGTGGCCTGGGCTTCCCCCTGCGCATCGACGCCAGCGGCTCGATCGCGCTGGAGTCGGGGGCCGCCGACGTGGACAAGGCGATCCGCGTGATCCTCTCCACCGCCATCGGGGAGCGTCCGATGCGACCGGCCTTCGGCTGCGGCATCTGGGATCTGCTGTTCGAGCCGATCAACGCCAACACCCTCGGGCTCATGGAGGACGCGGTCCTCGAAGCCCTGTCGCGCTGGGAGCCACGCATCGACGTCGACGGGGTGGAGGTCCGGCCCGACCCAGCCCGGCCCGGTGCGGTCACCATCGCGATCGAGTACCGCCTCCGGGCCACCAACGACCGCCGCAACCTCGTGCACCCGTTCTACCTGATCCCGGGTGAGGGCGACGACGAAGGACCGAGCTCGTGAGCCTGCCCGTCCCCAACCTCGACGACCGCCGCTTCCAGGACCTCGTGGACGAGGCGAAGCGGATGATCCCCTCCCTCACCCCGGAGTGGACGAACCACAACGTGGCCGACCCTGGGGTCGCGCTCATCGAGCTGTTCGCCTGGATGAGCGAGCAGGTCATCTACCGGCTCAACCAGGTCCCCGAGCGGCTCTACATCGACCTGCTCAACCTCCTCGACGTCCAGCCGTTCCCCGCGACACCGGCCCAGGTGCCCCTGGTCTTCTGGCTCGCCGGGGTCCCCGACCAGACGGTGGTCGTCCCCGCCGGCACCGAGGTCGCCACCCGCGACCGTGACGGGGTCGTGTTCGCGACCGTGGACACGCTGCGCATCACCCAGCCGCGCATCGAGGGCGCGGTCACCTCGGCCGGGGAGACCGTCTACGTCGACGTGCTCGAGGCGCTGCGGTACGACCGCGACGTCGTGACCTGCTTCACCTCCCAGCCCGTGCGGCCCGGCGACGCCTTCCACCTCGGCTTCCCGGACCCGCTCGCGGGTCACCTGCTGGAGCTGCGGATCGAGACCGCCGAGCGCGGCGTCGGGGTCGATCCCGAGCGGGTCCCGATCGTGTGGGAGGCCTGGTCCGGGGAGCACTGGCTGCCGGCGCAGGTCGTCGCCGACACCACCGGCGGGCTGAACCGCAGCGGTGCGGTACGGCTCGCCATGCCGCCGCGGCACGAGTCGCTCGTCCTCGCCGGGCAGCGGCAGCACTGGCTGCGGGTCCGGCTGGTCGAGCCCGAACCCGGCCAGCCGACCTTCACGGCCTCCCCGAAGCTCACCGAGGTCCGGGCGGTGACGCTCGGGGGCACCGTGCTCGCCGAGCACGCCCGGCGCGCGGCGCGTGAGACCCTCGGCAGCAGCGACGGCACACCCGGTCAGCGCTTCGAACTCGCGAACCGGCCGGTGCTTCCCCGGCGCGACGGCGAGCAGGTCACCGTGATCCACGAGGGCACCTCGGAGGCCTACACCGAGGTGGCCGACTTCTCCGCCTCCGGTCCCGCCGACCGGCACGTGCGCATCGACGAGGCGGCGGGCGTCGTGGAGTTCGGACCCCGCATCCGCTACCCCGACGGCCAGACCGTGCAGCACGGGGCGGTGCCACCCTTCGGTGCCCGCGTGACCATCAGCGGCTACCGCACCGGCGGCGGCGCGGCGGGCAACGTCGGCGCCGGCACCCTCACCGGCCTGCGCACGAGCGTGCCCTACGTCGACCGGGTGGAGAACCTGCAGCCCGCGCGCGGCGGCGTCGACCCGGAGACCGTCGAGGAGGTGAAGCTCCGGGGGCCGCGGTCGCTGCGCACCGGGCAGCGTGCGGTCACGCCGACCGACTACGAGCAGCTGACCCTGGAGGCCTCCCCGCAGGTGGCCCGGGCGCGGTGCTTGGCCCCGGCCACCCCCACCGACCCGATCCGGGTCCTCGTCGTCCCGACCAGCGACCGTGACCCGCAGCTGTACGAGCTGGACGACTTCGCCCTCAGCCCCGAGCTGTTCGAGACGGTCCGCAGCCACCTCGACCTGCGCCGGACCATCGGAGCCCGCGTCGCGGTCACCGCCCCCTACTACCAGGGGGTGAGCGTCATCGTGCGGGTGCGGGCCGCGGCCGGCCGCTCGCCCGCCGCGGTGCGCGAGCGCGTGGCGGTGGCGATCAGCCGCTTCCTCAGCCCGCTGACCGGTGGGACCCGAGCGACCGGCTGGGGGTTCGGCACCGACCTGCACGCCGCCACGCTCGTGTCGGTCCTCGAGGAGGTCGCGGGCGTGTCCGCGGTGGACGAGCTGGCCCTGTTCGAGTACGACCTGCGCAACCGTCAGCGCCTCGGCGACGCGCGTGACCGCGTCGAGCTGGAGGAGGGCTCGCTGTTCCTGGCCAGCGGCAACCAGGTGGTGGTGCGGTGACCTCGACGGACCACGCGACCTCGGCCCCGTCCTACCCGCCCGGCTGGCTGGTGGGTCAGCTCCCGGTCGGCATGCGCGACGACGACCTGCTCGTGCGGTTCACGACCATCTTCGAGCAGCTCGGGGCGACCTTGCGCGCCGGGGCCGACGGCATCGAGCACCTCCTCGACCCGACCGTCACGACGCCACCGATGCTGGATGCGATGGCCCGCTGGCTCAGCTACGACGTGCTGGACGAGCAGCTCGAGCTCGCCCATCAGCGCCGCATCGTGACGGCGATCGGCCGTTCGCTGGCGTGGCGTGGCACCCGTCGCGGCCTCGAGACGCTGCTCGGCGCGATCGTCGACGGCTGGGTGCAGGTCGACGATCCCGGGGCGGTCGGCGATGGCGACCTCGACGGGACCGTCACCGGGGCCGTCACCGTCCGGGTCGCCTCCACCGGCCACCTCCAACGGCACGAGCTCGAGCAGCTCATCCGCGACGAGATCCCCGCCCATCTCGACGTCCAGCTCGTCATCGCCCCGCGAGGTGGCGCGAGCAGATCCCTCGCAACGGAGCCGCGATGAGCCTGCACAGCGAGACGACCAACGACACCCCGCCGACCCCTGGGGAGCAGGCCGAGCAGGCGGCGCAGGACGCCCGTGCTGCCCGCCAGGTCCCGAGCGAGGGCGCGGCGCCCGAGCAGGCGGCCGCCGGCAGCGTCTCACCCGAGACGGTCCCGCCCACGGCCGTGACGGACGGCGACGCCACGGCTCCCACCCCGTCCCGGGCACGGCCGGCCAACGGCACCGTCGGCCCCGGTGAGGTCGAGGTGGAGTGCCCCGGCTGCGGCCTGCTGCTGGTGGGTGAGTCCCCCCGGCCGACGGCGGAGTGGTTCTGCCCGGCCTGCGACTTCCCCGTCTTCTGGGCCGCTCCCAGCCCGCAGCCCGCCGCCCCCGAGCAGCGCCGGGCGCGCCGCCGGCTGCCTGGCACCGCGGGGCGGGAGACGCTCGCGGCCGAGGTGTGCTGGAACTGCGGGGAGCGCAACGAACCCGGGGTCACCGCCTGCCTGCGCTGCGCGGCGACCCTGCCGAAACCGCCCACGCCCGAGGCTGAGAAGGTCGTGGTCGAGGTGGAGCGGCTGGTCGCGGTCCCGCACCTGGTCCGCATGAGCAGCTGGGCCTACCTCGCCGCCGGGCTGCTCGGCGGGGCGGCGATCGCGGTGGCCGCCACGCTCCTGGTGGTGCGGCTGGCGGGAGGGCTCGCATGATCGACGAGCTCGACCGGTGCCTGGAGCGGTGGCTGCGTGCCGCCGTCCCACTGCCGTCCTCGGTGGCCGAGATCGGCTTCGATCCGCCGGAGCGTGAGTGGGAGTCCCGCCGCTCCACCCCGCTCGTCGACCTGTTCCTGCACACCCTGGCACCGTCGCGGGATCGTGCCGCCCGCGGCAGCCGGGTCATCGCCCACGACGGCGGGCTCGCGCGGGTGGAGCAGACCCCGGTGATCGAGGCCCACTACCTCGTCAGCGTGTGGGGTGGTGGCCCCGCGGTGGAACACGACCTGCTCGGCCGCATCATGAACCTGCTCAGCGCCAGCCGGGCCATCCCCCCCGAGCATCTCTCGGAGGCGATGCGCGCGCTGCGGCCGGCGCCCACGGTCCTGCTCGCCTCCGACAACGCCACCACCGCGACCGACCTGTGGACCGCGCTGTCGGTGCCGCCCCGGCCCGCGGTGCAGCTGCTGGTCCAGACCCCTGCCGGCGCCCCGGTGCCCGTGCCCGCCAACGACCCGCCGAGCTCGCTGACGCTCAGCACCTCGGCGACGACCCTGCCGGCGGCACGCTCCCGCCGCCGCCGCCGCTTCGGGCAGGCCGGGACGGACGCGGTCGGCGGTCGGGTCATCACCCGGCGTGGCTCCGCCATCATCCAGGACTCCGGGCGCTACTCGGTCGAGGCCGACCCGGACGACCCGGTCACGATCCTGCCGCCCGAGCCGGCTCGGGGGACGCCGGCGGACCCTGCACCCCCGGCGGGTCGCGATGGCTGACCACGACCGCACCGAGCAGCTCGGCCCACCGCCCCACCTCGACGAGGTCGAGGTGCGGCCGGTGCTGCGTGCGGACCTGCTCACGCCCACGGTCACGGCCGTGCCCGGGCAGCCGGTCCAGCTCACGGTGCAGGTGCACAACACCTCCGAGGTGATCGAGACCATCGAGGTGGACCTGCTCGCGCTGCTGCCCGAGTCCGTCGTGCAGCGGCCCGGCGTCCTGACCCTGTTCCCGGACGAGACCGCGCGCGTGGACCTCGAGGTCGTCTTCCACCGCACCCTGCCCGCCGGCACCCACGAGGGCATCGTCCGGGTGGTGGGCGCCTCGGGCACCACCGTGCCCGCCGAGCTCGCCCTGACGGTCGCCGTGCCGAGCACCTCGGCCATGCAGCTCGAGGTCGAACCGCCGGTGCGCACCGGGGGCAAGCGCGCGAGCTTCGACCTGCAGGTGCGCAACACCGGCAACACCCCGCTGGACGTCGTCCTGCAGGCCACCGACGCCGACCGGGTGCTCGAGCTCCACCTGCCGGTCCGCAAGCTCGACGTGCGGGTCGACCAGGAGGCCTTCGCCACCCTGGTCGTCAGCCACAAGCGTCCCTGGACCGGTGCGCCCCGCGAGCACGTGCTGACCGTGCAGGCCGAGGCCGGTTCGCTCGAGGAGAGCGCCGAGGCGCGGTTCGTGCAGCGTGCGATCCTCACGCCCGGCGTGATCACGGTGCTGACGTTGCTGCTGATCGTCGCGCTGTGGGCGGCGGCGATGGTCTTCGGCGTGACCCGTGCGCTCGGGCCGGCTGAGCCCACGAAGTCCGCGCCCGCCACCTTCACCACCGGCATCGGCCTCGGTGACCTCAACCCGGCCGTCGCCGGGGGGCAGGTCACCGGGTCGGTCCTCGCCGACAGCACCGAGGGTCCCGTGCCCCGGGTCAGCGTCGAGGTGTTCGACGTCCGCGGCGAGCTCGTGACCGCCACCGCGACCGACGACGACGGCACCTACGAGCTGGCTGGCCTGCTCCCCGCCCGCTACCGGCTGCGGTTCCGCGCCGAGGGGTTCGCCACGCAGTGGTGGCCGGGGGTGGCGGTGGCCGAGGAGGCCGAGCAGCTCTCGGTCGGCTCGACCGAGCCGACCGACGCCGGCCGGATCGTGCTCCCGGGCACCACCGCCTCGCTCGGTGGCTCGGTCGTGGCCAGCGACGGCACCGCGGTGCCCGCCACCGTGCAGCTCACCCCGTTGGACGTGGTCGGCACGGTGACGCCGGTGGAGACCACCACCGACGAGGAGGGGGTGTGGCGTGCCGCCGGGCTCGTCGCGCCGGCCACCTACCGGGTGGTCTACGAGGCCGACGGGTACGCCCCGGTGGAGAGCGTCGAGACGGTGGCGGCCGGCGAGGAGCTCGTGCTCAGCACCGTCCGTCTCCCGGCCGCCCCGGGCGCGATCGCGGGGCTCGTGCAGGATCGCGACGGCTCCCCGATCGGGGGCGCGGAGCTCGTCGTCCAGGGCGGTGACGCCGAGCTCGCCACCACCACGCCGACCGCGGGGGAGATCGGCACCTTCGAGCTGCCCGAGCTCGCGACGCCGGGGACCTACCTGCTGACCGTCAGCGCCGAGGGCTTCTCCACCGAGACCCTGGGGGTCCGGCTAGGGCCGGGGGAGTCGGTCCGCGACCTCACCGTCATCCTCAACGACGCCGCGGGCACGGTCGTGGGCAGCGTCCGCGACGCGGCGGGCCAGCCGCTCGGTGGCGCGACCGTCACGGTCGCCGGCGGTGGCACCACGGCCGAGACGGACACCCTGACCTCCGGCGCGATCGGGACCTTCCGGCTCCCGGGCCTGCCCCTGCCGGGGGTCTACACCGTCACCGCGAGCCTCGAGGGGTACGGCCGGCAGACGACCGAGGTCTCGATCACGCCCGACACCCCTCAGGTGGAGGCCGACCTGGTGCTCACGCCCACCACCGGCCGTCTCACCGTGCTCGTCGTCGACGGCGGTGGTGCGCCGGTCGCGGGCGCCGAGGTGGCCGTCTCCGACGGCGCCGAGGAGCGCACCACGACCACCGCCTCCGCCCCGGCCGACCGCGAGGGCCGGTTCAGCGTCGGCGAGCTCAGGCCGGGCAGCTACACGATCACCGTCCGCACCCCCGACGGCGCGGAGCTGACCGCGCTCGAGGAGGTCACCGCGGGCTCGACCCGGGACGTGCGCCTGGAGGTGGGGGGCGGATGACCGGGATGCCGCGGCGCACCGCGAGCGGGTTGGTCCGCATCGACCTCGACGTCCACGAGGTCGTGCTCGTCGACGGCCGTACCGCGGTGGTGCGGGTGGAGGTCACCAACCTCGACACGGTGATCCGCTCCTACCGGCTCGAGGTCCTCGGGCTCGACCCGGCGTACGCACAGGTGCCCGTCCACACCATCGACCTGTTCCCCGAGGAGCGCCGTCCGGCGGAGATCACCCTCACCCTGCCGGAGGACTTCCCCGCCGGGCGCCGACGGGTCGGGATCGCGGTCACCCAGCACGACGACCCCCTGGTCAGTGCCACCGCCGCGCTCGACCTGGTCCTGCCCGCCCACCCCGGCCTGCAGCAGCAGGTGGAGCCGGCCACGCTCACCGTGGGGCGCTCCGGCACCTTCGTGCTCACCCCGGTCAACACCGGCAACACCGTCCTGGACCTGCGCTTCCGCGGCCAGGAACCCGAGCGCAAGGTCGAGGTGCGGTTCGACCCGCCGCGTGCCCGGCTGCTGCCGGGTGAGCAGGTCCAGGTCCAGGCCACCGCGAGCGGGCCGCGACCCTGGTTCGGCGCGCCACTGGTGCGCACGCTCGAGCTCACCACCTCGGCGGGCGAGGTCTCGGCCGTCAGCACCGCGATGCTGCTGCTCAAGCCCCGCATCGGCCGCCGTGCCGTGGCCCTGCTCGGGCTGCTCGCGGTCGTGACCCTGTTCGCCCTCGTGATCCTGTGGAGCTTCGACAACGTCGCCGAGCGCGCGGAAGCCAACGAGCGCCTGCTCCGTCAGGGCCTGGGCGAGGAGGACGCCCTCGGGATCCGCGCGGCGTCCCCGGCGGTCAGCGGCAGCGTCTCCTCCGCGACCGGCGCCCCGATCGACGGTGCGGTGATCGAACTCTTCGACCCGGGGTCACCGACGCTGGCCCGGTCCACGGCGGTGACCACGGCCTCCGGTGCCTTCCGGCTCGCGAACGTCCCGCCGGGCGAGTACCTCCTGCGCGTCCAGGCGGCCGGTTTCAGCCGGGTGTGGTACCCGTCCGCCGCTCAGGTCGACGGCGCGGAGACGGTGACGATCCGGGCCGGCGAGGACCTCGGGGGCCTGGACGTCGTGCTGGCCGGCCTGCCGGGCTCGGTGACCGGACAGGTGGTCGGCGCGGACGTCGCCGGCGCGCAGGTCACCGCCCGTCTCCCCGCCTCCGCCTTCGAAGGCTCCGCGCTGGACCCCATCGCCGCGGACGTGGTCACCGTCGAGGTGGATGACACCGGGGAGTTCCTGCTGCCCGAGCTCGCCACCCCGGCGACCTACGAGGTGGTGGTCCGCAAGGAGGGCTTCGCCACCCAGACCGCCACCGTCAACCTCGCGCCGGGCGAGCAGCGCGAGGACCTGCGGTTCGTGCTGCGTCGGGGCGACGGCCGTCTCGCCGGGCAGGTGGTCGGCACCGACGGGGAGCCCGTCCCCAACGCCCTCGTCGAGGTGACCGACGGCACCACGGAGCTGGTCACCCGCACGCTCAGCGGCGAGGCCGACGCCGGCACCTTCGAGGTGCGCGACCTGCCGACGCCCTCGACCTACACCCTGGCGGTCTCCGCCGAGGGGTTCGGGACGGAGTCGCTCACCGTGCAGCTCGAGGCCTCCCAGCAGCGCGACGACGTCACGGTGGTCCTCAGCGGCGCGCTCGGCGAGCTCGGGGGCCGCGTCACCACCGCCGACGGGACGCCGCTCGGGGGGGTGGACGTCACGGTCGAGGGCGCCGAGGTGACCCGCAGCACCGTGAGCCTGAGCACCGGCGAGGTCGGTCGCTGGCTGGCCCGTGACCTGCCGGCACCGGGGGAGTACACGGTCATCTTCGAGGCCGAGGGCTACGTCCCGCAGGCCGCGTCCATCGCGCTGCCGGGCGGGGTCGAGGCGAGCCAGCTCGACGTCGACGCGGCTCTGGTCCGCGCGACCGGGTCCGTCGCGGGCCGGGTCGTCGACGTCGACGGGCAGCCCATCGGCGGGGTGGAGATCGTGCTCGAGGGGGACGAGGCGGAGCGGCAAACCCTCAGCAGCGACCTGCCCCCGGGGGCCTACGGGTTCGATGACCTGCCGCCCGGTGCCTACACCCTGACCTACCGCCGGGCCGGGTCCAGCGCGCAGACCCTGCTGGTGGACCTCGAGGCGGGTCAGCGCCTCGACCTCGACGACGTCGAGCTCGAGGACCAGGCCCGCCTCACCGGCACGGTGCGCATCGACGGGGTCGGCCGCTCCGGGCTCGGTGTGCGTGTCTACACCCTCGAGGGCTACCCGGATGAGGAGGTGGCGGCGACGGTCACCGAGGCCGGTGGCACCTTCGAGATCGTCGGGCTCGACGGCCCCCGCGACTACATCGTCGAGTTCGAGGTACCCGACGGCGGCGAGGTGGTGGAGTCCCGCACGGTGTTCCTCGAGGCGGGCGCCACGGTGGACCTCGAGGTGGACCGGTGAGGGCGTGGGCGGCGACCACGCCGCGAGCCATGGAGCACGTGCGATGATCGTCACGGTCGATCCTGCCAGCGCCGAGGTCGCCCCCGGCGAGGAGCTCGAGCTCACCGTCGGGCTGCACAACGACACCGAGCAGCCGGTCCGCCCGGTGCTGCACATCGAAGGCATCGAGCCCTCCAGCCTGGAGGTCGGGACGGTCCCCGACGAACTGCCGGCCGGTGGTCGCGCCCGCATCGCGTGCCGCCTGCGCCTTACGGCGGGGACCACGCCGGGACCACACCGCCTGCAGCTCGTGGTCAGCGACCGCAACGCCTGGAGCCCGTCGGTGGGCGTCCCCCTCGACCTGCTCATCGGTGCGCCACCGCAGGTCAGCGTGCAGGTCGTGCCACCCTCGGCCACCGGTCGGCGCTCGGGACTGGTCACCACGGTCGTCCACAACCGCTCCGATCAGCCCCTCCCGCTGGCCGTGGACGGGCAGGCCGAGGCGCTCGCCTTCGGTTTCGCCGCCGAGGACATCATCGTCGGGCCGGGCGACGACCTCGAGATCCCCACGAGCGTCCTGCCGCTCAACCGCTCCTGGTTCCGCGAGCAGCGCCACGGTGGGCTGGTCCGGGTCCACGCGGACGGGCCGGCCGTCACGGCCCCGATGACCTTCACGCAGCGACCCTTCTTCCCGCCGCTGGTGACGAAGCTCGTCGCGGCGCTGACCATCCTGGCGGTCTGGGCGGCCTCGGTGGTGGTCATCGTCGACCGGGTCGGCGACCCGCCGCCTACGCCCAGCAAGCTGCTCACGATGAGCCCGGCCACCGCGGACGCCTTCGACCAGGCCGAGCCGGGCGAGGGCGTGCCCGAACCGCGGCTCGCCTCGCAGGTGGGTGCGGACCCCTCCGTCCGGGGCACGGTGGCAGGCCCGACGGACCCGGAAGGCACCACCATCGTGGTCGAGCAGGTCGCGCTCGGTGACGAGGGCACGACCGAGGCCGCTGGGGTCAAGCTCGCGGCTCTCACCCCGGTCCAGCAGCAACTCGGCACGGTGCTCGAGCGCATCGAGACCCGCACCGACGACCAGGGCGCCTTCCGGATCGACGACGGACTGCAGCTGCCAGGCTTCTACCGGGTCACCGCCCTGCGCTCCGGCTTCGAGGTCGTCAGCCAGGTGGTGAACCTGACCGCGGAGGCCCCCCAGGCGGAGCTCGAGCTCGAGCTCGTCCCGGCGGCGGGGGGGCTGTCCGGCACCGTGCGCGACGCTGACGGCGAGCCGGTGGGGGGCGCGGACATCCTCGTCACCGACGGGTCGCTCACCTACACCGCCACCTCGGCGACGGAGGGCGCGGTCGGTCGCTGGTCGATCGAGGGTGTGGCGGCACCCTCGCTCTACGAGGTCGTGGTCAGCGCCCGCGGCTACGCCTCGGCCTCCCTGCGGGCCCCGCTCGAGGGTGGGCAGCAGGCCTCGGGCATCGACGCGGTGCTGGTCGGTGGCCTCGGCACCATCCGGGGCCAGGTCAGCAACCGGGGTGACGGCGTCGGCGGCATCACCGTCACGCTCGTGGGCGAGGACAACGACGTCGAGCGGACCACGACCACGCTGACCGACGAGGGGCTCGAAGGCCGCTTCGACCTGCCGGAGCTGCCCTTCGGTACCTACCAGCTGACCTTCTCCGGCGAGGGCTGGCTCACCCAGACCACCGAGGTCGTCGTCGACCAGGGCGACGTCGAGGTGGCGGTCAGCGACCTGCGCTCGGCGACCGCGGTCATCCAGGGCACCGTCCACCAGGAGGTGCTGCCCGGCGGCGAGTGCGCCTACCCCGACCCGGAGCGACCCGGCGACCGCGACCGGGTCCGGCTCGAGCCGTGCGGCGGCGTCGGGGTGTCGGTCGTCGGTGACGAGCAGACGTGGCGGACCACCTCGGCGAGCGGGACCGGGACCTTCCAGATCTCGCGCGTCCCCCCGGGTGAGTACCTGGTGCGGTTCGAGCGTTCCGGCTACGTCTCCCGGTTCTACGGTGTCGTCGTCGAGGCGGGGGACATCATCACCCTGCCCGGCGACGCCGCGGAGACGACACCGGCGGCCAGCGACGACGCGGTCGTGCAGATGCGGCTGACGCCGGAGCTCGACCGGCGGGCGGGGCGCATCCAGGCCGTGCTCCGCAACGCCAGCGCCCCCGACGAGGAGTTCGAGCCGCCGGCCGGGACCGAGGTCTCGGTCGTCGGGGAGCCGGACGCCGAGGTGGAGCGGCTCTCACAGGGCGCGCTGCGCATCACCTCGGTGCCCGCCGGGGCCCAGACCATCCGGGTCGAGGCGCCCGGGTTCGACACCCTCGAGACCACCGTCCGCGTGCCCTTCGAGGGGACGGCGGACGCCGGGGCGCTCGCGATCACCCCCCTCGGCAGCCTGGACCTGAGGGTCACCGGGGGGCAGTCCGCGCCGGTCGACGATGCTCGCGTCTTCGTCGCCCCCGACCCGGCGGTCTACCCCGATCCTGACGCCGCGCCGCGCTTCGAGGCGGCCGGCGGGGTCGAGGCCTGCACCCGCACCCTGGAGATCGACGGCGACGAGTCCACCCTCGACGGGGTCTGCGCGAGCACCGACGCCGTCGGCGACGTCGCCTTCCAGCAGGCGTTCTCCACCGGCGCCTACGTGCTGGCCGCACCCGTCAACGATCCCGCCACCGATGCCGCCGACGATGAGGCGAGCCGGGCGAGCACGGTGCCCTTGGACCACGAGCTGCTGGTGCGGCGGGTGGACATCGAGTCCGGTGGCACGGTGCGGCTGGACCTCACGCTGCGCCGCTACGCGGCCATCACCGGGGTGATCCGGCGGCCAGCGGGCGACGGACTCGAGCGGGTCGACGTCGACGAGGGCGACATCGAGTTCCAGCTCATCGACCCCGACGACGGCAACGCCCTGGTCGATCCCTACCCCGAGGACCTGCCGGTTCCTCGGATCAGCATCGACGACAACTCCGAGCTGGAGGTCGGGGAGTACCGCATCGACCGGATCCCGGCCGACACCGGGGACCGGCAGTTCGTGTGGCGTCTGGTGATCCGCGCCGACGGGGACGAGTTCATCCTCGGCCCCGGGAGCACCCGCGACCCGGTCCAGGGCCTGCAGTACAACGAGATCCGCACCATCACCGCGCTGCTCACCCCCCAGCCTCAGGCGGTCCGCTTCGTCGCGACCTACGACGCGGTCGGGTTCGACGAGCCCCAGCCGGTCCCCGGTGCCGGCTTCCGCATCACCGCTACCAGCGACTTCCTGCCCCGCGAGGACGACCCGTCAGCCTTCGACCTGGAGATCACGACCTGTCCGGGAACGGGCTGCGAGGTCTCCGAGGGTGACGGGGAGTTCTTCGACTACGAGACCGCCGCCAGCCCCTTCGTCGAGGAGCGCACCGGGTCCGGCCTGTGGCTGCGGGGCGACCAGGAAGCGCCCGCCGGGGAGTTCCGGATCCCGCCCTTGCTGCGCCCGGGCGAGGCGACCTTCAGCATCGACGCCGACGGGTTCGACGGCATCGACGAGGAGGACCTCGACCTCGAAGCCCCCGACACCGAGGGTGAGGCCGTCGTGCTCGAGCGCACCCTCGACGCGCAGCCACGCGATGTGACCGGCATCGTCACGCTCGATCCGGGGTTCGACGGCGCGGTCGACTTCCTCGACCTGTTCGATGTCGATGGCGACGATGACCTCGACCCGGCGGATGTCTTCGACACCCTCGAGGTGACCCTGGACGCCGACGGCGTGGCCTCCCGGACCGTCGGTACCGATGAGCAGGGAAGCTTCAGCTTCACCGACGTCGAGCCGGGTCGCTACGAGCTGAGCATCACCACCGAGGCCGGTCAGACGCCGGCGTTCGTCGACGACGTCATCGACCGCGCCATCACGATCGAACCGGGCGGCACCCCCCTGCAACTGTCCCCGACCGAGACCCGGGTCGAGCAACTCGGGGTGGTCCGCGTCGATGCGGAGGACGCAGCCACGGGCGGCCCGTTGGTCGACGCGAGGGTGGTGCTCGAGCGTCGGCTCGCACCGTCGCCCTTCGACCCGACCGACTACGAGACCTACGAGACGCTGGAGACGTGTGACGATACGGACACGGAGTGTCCTGAGGGCGCGGCGCTCTTCACCGAACTGCCGATCCGCGATGCATCGGGTCGGGCGTACCAGTACCGCTGGACGATCTCCAAGGACGGCTACCAGACCCGCGCTGGGCAGGGCCAGCAGGCGGACACGCTCACCTTGGACCCCTTCCGGTCCTACGAGAGCACGCTGGACCGCTTCGGCGAGCTCAGCGGCACGGTCGAGGGACAGATCCCTGGTGACCCGCCGGAAGAGCTCGGGACGATCGACGAAGCGACGGTCACGCTGCTGGACGCGGCGACCCGTCTGCCCGTGCCAGGCATCGCACCGCTGACCGTGGTCGAGGCCGACGACGGCCGGTTCACCTTCGCCAACACCCTGGAGATCCCGCCCAGGGACGGCGCGTTGGAGCAGAGGTCGGTCTGCGACCCCAGCGACCCCGATGACTGCGTCCTGGAGGACGTGATCGCCGTGGGGGATCGCTACTCGCTGCGCTTCTCCGCTGATGGCTACGAGACGCGGGAGCCGGACACGGTCTACACCTTCGCGCTCAACTCCTCGGAGACCGTCCCGGATGCCGACGCGGTGCTCGATGCGCTTCCGGGAAGCCTGACAGTCAACGTGTTCGACAGCGACGGCACCACGCGGTTGGACGCCCAGGTGGAGCTGTTCGCCAAGGACGCGGACGTCGAGACGGACGACCCGCTCAACACCCTCCTAGCGCCCGACGGGACCGTGACCTTCGACCGACTCGAGCCCCGTGAGTACCGGCTGCGGGTCACCGCTGGAACCATCGGTAGCGACGACAGCTTCACGGCAGCCGACCGGCCCATCCGCGACCTGGACGTCGAGGTATCCCCAGGTGCCCCGAGGACGGAAGACGTCACCATGCCGCCCCCGCTCGGGGATCTGACCGGCACCGTCACCCTGGAACCGTTCGAGGGTGGGGACGATGAACCCGCCGACGGGGTGACCGTGCGAGCGCAAGGCACCGCGAGCGGCGACCCGGGCACGGAGGTCGATGAGACGCTCGACACGGCAAGTGACGGCTCCTACACGTTCGAGGACCTACCCGCGGGTACCTACACCCTGACCTTCACCAAGGCGGGGTACGGCACCGAGACCCAGGACGGCGTCCTCGTCGAGAACGGCATCACGACGGATGTCGCCCCGCAGACCCTCGTGGCGGACACGGTGGACACGACCATCACCGTCCGGTCGGACAGCGGCGGTGCCGCGCTCGAGGATGTCGAGGTGACGGTCACCTACGCCGGAGACGGCACAGCACCGGACGGATCGCCGTTCACGGCCCGCACCGACGACGAGGGCGAGGTCTCTCTGCCTCTCGCCCCCGTGCGTTGGACGCTGACGACAGACGATGCGACCAACCTCGACATCCCACACAACGACGAGACCGACGGCGTGGCTCTCGACCTCGCGGTCGGAGACGGGACGGAGAGCGCGACCATCACCCTGCAGCGCTACGCCCGAGTCTCGGGGAGGACGACGCTGCGCCCCATCGTGCAGGCCACCGCTACCCCCTCGGGCGAGGTGACGGTCACCGCCGGCCGGTCCGACGAGGAGGTCCGTGGTCCTCGTGAGGACGACGGCACGTTCGACCTCTTCGTGCCTGAGCCGAGCGACCTGGTGCTCACCTTCGACGCGGAGGGCTACCAGAGGGACACACGCAACTTCGATGAGGACGACTTCGATGGCTCCGACGAGATCGCGGCCGGTCAGATCCCGTTGACGGCGCTGACCCGACCGGTGTCGGTCGTCTTCGAGTCCTCGGCCAACGACGGCTCCTTGGCCGGGCTCGAGGCCGAGGACATCACCGCGACCGCCAGCTTCGACGGGCTCACCGATGCCGTGAGAGTGACCGCGGACGAGGTGGCGCTCTCCGACGGAGACCGCAGGTTGACGGCCACCTTCGACGATCTCGCTCCGGCGACCTGGACGATCGCGACCAGCGGCGCTGACGGACTCGCAGACCGTCATGAGGACGGATCCGTCGACGTCCCCGTGGACCTCTGGGAAGGGTCGGATGATCGGGAGGTCGACGGCGTGACCGTCACCCTCACCCGCCAGGTGCTGATCGAGGGCGAAGTGGTCGCTCGGTACGTGGAGGACGGTGACGACCAGGATCTGCCGGGTGACGTCGAGGTCTCAGTTGCAGGCGCAGACCCCGACCTCGACCGCGACACTGGAGAGTGGTCGATCCTGCTCGACCGCGTGGACGGCGGCAGCGACCTGACGTTCACCGCCACCGGGGGCGACTACCTCGGCGCCACGGCCACGGTGGATGCCGATGACTGGGCCGACGGCGACGTCGACCTCGGCGAGCTCGTGCTGCTCGCCGACCCCATCGACGTCACGGCACGCGTCGTGTCGGCGGACGGGGGTGGTGGGCTGAACGAGGTCGAGGTCGTCGCGACGTACACGGACGCGGCGTACGACGCGGGCGTGAACGGCCCAATCACGGTCACCGGGACCAGTGACACCGTTGACGGCACCGACGGCGGCGCGCCGCTCAGCCTCCCCCCGGGGGAGTGGACCCTCACCACCGACGGCGGCGAGCTCGCGGTCGACGATGCAGACGTCGAGCAACCGCACGGCGACGAGGTCACCGGCGTGGTCGTCGACGTCCCGCTCGGTGGACCTGCCCCGCCGCCGGAGATCACCCTCGAACCCCTCGTCGCGGTGACGGTGACGGTGACCTCGTCCAGCCAGGACGTCACGGCGCTCCAAGGTGTGCGCGTGATCGCCGTCCGAACGGACGACCGAACGGATCCGGCTGCGCCGCCCGCGATCCTCAGCGAGGAGTCCGACGAGTCGGGTGAGGCGAGCCTGCTCCTCACCCCGGGGGATTGGGCGTTGACGACGGAGGACGCGGACCAAGCGGAGGATCCCGACATCGACCAGGGCGATCCCCACTTCGATGCCGTGCTGGATGCGTCCGGATCCGGGGTGGTCGAAGCGACGGCGCTGTCGATCGACACCGATGACGCTGACCTGACCGCCGACATCGAGCTCAACCCGAACTCGGTCCTGCTCGGGACCACGGTGGAGCAGCGCGGTGACACGTTGCTGCCGGTGTCCGGGGTCGAGGTCATCGCCGAGCGCGACGGCGAGCGGTTCTCCACGGTGAGTGGTGAGACGAACGCTGACGGCGACAACTTCCGGCTCCGTGCCCGCTCGGGCACCTGGCGGATCAGCGCGGTGCACGACGGTGAGACCTTCCTCGTCGACGAGGCCTTCGAGATCGAGAAGGACGGTCCCAACACCGAACCCAACCGGCTGCAGATCGTCGTCCCGACCCGGGCGGTCGCGCTGGAGGGACAGGTCGTCGGCGACGGCGGCCAGGGCGTCGAGGATGCCACGGTCGTCGGTCGCAGCTCCGTCGGTACGGTCACGACGACCACCGACGCCGACGGCGCCTACCGCCTCGACGGGCTGGACAACACCGTCACCTGGGAGGTGACCTTCACGCCGCCGGAGGAGCTGGACGCGCAGCCGGTCACCCGCTGGGTCGCCCTGCACGGTGACGACACCGCCGACGTCCAGCTCGACCAGCTCCTGCCTGCCGGCCTCGGTGAGATCGAGCTGCGCCTGACCGGTGGCCAGCCGGGGACCACCGCCGAGGTGACGCTGACCGAGACGACCCCGTTCCCCACGCTCGGTCCCGACGGTCGTCGCGACCTGACCGCCAGCCTCGACGCCGACGGCGCGGGCGTGGTGCTGTTCGAGGACCTGGTCCCGGGCGACGGGCGCTCGGTGCCGCAGGATCGCTTCACCCTGACGATCCTCGCGGTCGGCGCGGACGAGGTCGTCCGAGCAGGCTTGGACGTGGGTCCGGGCCAGACGAAGGTCGTCGAGGTCGACCTCGCGGACCTGATCGACCTGAGCCGCGACGTCGAGCTGACCCTGGTCGATGCCGCCGACGACGCGCCCATCGTCGACAGGACGGTGACCCTCGAGTACGACGCGACGACCGTGCCCGGCACGGTCGAACCGGAGAGCAACGTCTACCGCTTCGCCGGCGTCGATCCGGGCACCTGGCGCGTCGTCGTGGACGGCTACGAGGACGCCAGCATCGAGGTGGTGGTGGGGGACGGCACCGTGGTCGCCGAGGTGGCGCTCACCGCGGAGCCCATCGAGCCGGCTGCCGAAGACGCCGAGGGGTCGTCCGACGGAGGGTCGTCGGACGGTGAGTCGTCGGACGGTGAGTCGTCGGACGGTGACTCGTCGGAGGGCGGGTCGTCGGAGGGCGGCTCGGCCGACGGTGACTCGTCGGAGGGCGACTCGGCCGACGGTGCCCGGGACAGGACCGACGGTGACGACTCCACCGGCGGCGCTGACGGTTCGGACGAGGGGGGTGACGGGTCGGATCGCGGCGCTGATGGTTCGGACGAGGGCGGTGACGGGTCGGATCGCGGCGGTGATGGTTCGGACGAGGGCGGTGACGGGTCGGATCGCGGCGCTGATGGCTCGGACGAGGGGGGTGACGGCTCGGGCTCCGGTTCCGGTGGCTCGGACGAGAGCGGTGACGGGTCGGATCGTGGCGCTGATGGCTCGGACGAGGGGGGTGACGGCTCGGGCTCCGGCTCCGGTGGCTCGGACGATACGGGCGACGAGACCCGGTCCGGGGACAGCTCAGGTCGCGACGGCTCGGATGACGACACCTCGACGGAGGATGGCGAGGGCGACGGGGTGAACGTGGCCAGTGCGACCGAGGAGACGACGGGCGACAGCGACGACCCGGACGCGGAGAGCTCGGACGGTGCGAGCGGGGCGGGTGAGGACCCGGCCTCCGACCCGGACCGCTAGAACCCGGTCTTGCGTCGGAACTCGGCGCGGGCGATCCCCTGGGCGCGCCGGCGGATCCGGTCCGACCGGCGCCGCTTCGGAGGCGCTGACCTCGCGGTCCTGGTCACCCGCTCGTCGACCGCGACCCCACCTCGATGCTCCGCGTCGGACCCGGCCGGCTGGCCTTCGGAGCCGCCGGCCGCCGCGAGGTGGTCGACGGGCACCGCCGCCCGCTGCTCGAGCGCGTCCCGCAGGTCATCCAGCTCGTCCTCGATGGTGTCCTGGATGGCGGCGTTGAGGAGCAGGCCGTGGAGCGCCAAGGTCACGGCCGCGAGGCCGAGCGCGATCGGTACCGAGTAGGCCGAGAACCCGAGCGCGTCACGCAGTTGGTCGTCCACCTGGGTGAAGACGACCGCGACCGCCCAGATGATCGCCGGGGTGATGGCGATGAGTAGGGAGAGGCCGAGCAGGACAGCCAGCACACGCGAACGCATCTCGACCTCGCATCGTCGGTCGGGTGAGGGGAACCTACCAGCGCGCGGCCGCGTGGTCCGGCTGGTGCAGGCCGATCCTCAGCCGCTCACCAGCGCGGCGCCGACCACCAGCTCCTCGCCCTCGTCCCGGAGCGTGACGGTCAGCACGGCTCCGTCGGAGCCGTCGTAGCGGATCACCCGACGCTCGTCGTCCTCGACGGCATCGCGGCGGCGGAAGCCCTCGGCCTCCGCCGCGGTGTCGATCGCCTGCTCCAGCGACCCTCGGTCCCGCTCGGTCCGGAACACGACCACCGCGGACCAGTCGTCCCCGCCGCGTGCGACCGTGCCCTCCACGGCCCGCGCGTCCGCCGGGAGGAGGTCCTCGGGGAACTCCTCGGGCACGGCCGC
>JBKHEJ010000017.1:0-22282 GCA_046540855.1 Nitriliruptoraceae bacterium | reverse complement strand
CGCCGACGGCGGTGAGTACGGACACGGTGGCGACGTTCTCGCAGCTTGTCGCGGGCAGCTTGCACACCTGTGGGTTGAACGCGGAGGGTGTGGCGTACTGCTGGGGCTCCAACGGCAACGGTCAGCTCGGTGACGGTACGACCACGCCAGTGAGCCGTGCGACGCCGACGGCGGTGAGTACGGACACGGTGGCGACGTTCACCCAGCTTACGGCGGGCCAGAATCACACCTGCGGGTTGAGCCCTGAGGGTGTGGCGTACTGCTGGGGCTCCAACGGCAACGGTCAGCTTGGTGATGGCACGACCGTGAACCGTGCGACGCCGACCGAGGTGACCTCCCCACCGTTCATCCAGCTGGATGCGGGCGACCTCCATACGTGCGGAGTGACGGCCGGCGGGTCCGCGTACTGCTGGGGATGGAACACCTCTGGTCAGCTCGGCGACGGCACGAAGACGAACCAGTGGAGCCCGCAGCTGGTCCTGGCCGGTGCGCAGCCGCAGGTACCCGCCCCTGCCCCCGCGCCATCCCCGTCCCCATCACCCGTGCCGTCACCCCAGCCGGTGCTGGATCCGGTGACGCAGCTGCCGCCGTCGTTGGTCCCAGGTGTCGGATCGGTGGTCGTGGACGGCGAGCGCGCCGAGGTCGAGGTCGTCGCCTACCTCGACTCGGCGGGATCGGGGACCCAGACCGGCGTGGCGGTGCAGGGTGAGGTGTCGGGTCACGGGTTCTCGGTGGTGCTCGAACCTGCCGACCCTGTCGATCCGGCCGGTGGATCGGCGTCGGGTTATGCGGCGGGTGCCGACCTGCGGCTCGTGCAGGACCAGGGGCTGCAGGTGCAGGTGGCCGGGTTCCAACCCGCCAGTCGGGTGGGGCTGTACCTCTTCTCCGACCCGCACCTGCTCGGTGAGTTCCGTCTCGACGGGCAGGGGAGCCTGCCCGTGACGGTCAGCGACCTCCCCGACGAGGTCACCGCGTGTCCGCACACGCTGCAGGTGGCAGGCCGGCTGCCTGGCGGGTCGCCGGTTGCGGTCAACCTCGGGGTGTGGGTGCAGGCGGCGACGGCCGCGTTCGACGACGTGCCGGCAGCGTCGGCGCATCGGCCGGCGATCGGCTGTCTGGCCGAC
The DNA here is from genome assembly GCA_046540855.1 of Nitriliruptoraceae bacterium. Taxonomy (GTDB): domain Bacteria; phylum Actinomycetota; class Nitriliruptoria; order Nitriliruptorales; family Nitriliruptoraceae; genus T1Sed10-7. The sequence continues at coordinate 21,158 of JBKHEJ010000017.1, read as the reverse complement.
CAGCAGGTGGTGCGCGGGTACGGCGACGGCAGCTTCCTGCCGAACCGTGCGCTGAGTCGTGGGGCGGCTGCCGCGCTGCTGTACCGGCTGGCGGGAAGCCCGCCGGTGGACGTCTCGGACGCTGCGCCGTTCGTTGATGTGCCCGGCGAGCACGTGTTCGCCGACGCGATCGCGTGGGCGGCAGCACAGGACATCGCCCGCGGGAACGACGATGGGACCTTCCGGCCGGACGTCGAGGTCTCCCGTGGTGCGTTCGCTGCCCTGCTCTACCGGGCTGCTGGATCACCGGCCGTCGACGGTGCACCGCCGTTCGTGGACGTCGAGGCAACCGGGACCTTCGCGGTGGCGATCACCTGGCTGGCGCAGCAGGGTGTGGTCCGGGGTTATGAGGATGGCACGTTCGCTCCCCAGACCCCGCCGACCCGCGGGGCGGCGGCGACCATGCTCGTGCGGGCTGAGCCGGTCACCTGTCTGGCGTCACCGTCGGGCTGCGGCTAGGGACCGATCGGCCGTTCCCCGCTGTGATCGACGAGCGAACCGTCGGCCGCGAAGGCCACGACGCTCCATGTCATGCCCGGATGGAGCTGCGGCCCGCCCGCGGTCCGTTGCTGGCTGCCTCCGACCACCACGGATGCTTCTGCGCCACGCCAGGCCCAGTAGGCCCGCTCCCCAGGACCGGCGAACAGCGTCACCGAGTAGCTCTCCGCGCCGCTGACCGGCTCCCAGGCGGGCTCGGGGTCCGGCCCCGGTGCCTGGTCGCCGTCGGGGTCCTCGTCGGCCACCGCGCTACCGGATGGTGCGGCTGCGGGGAGCACGAAGTCGGCGTTGGCTGATCCCTCGTCATCACAGCCGACGCTCAGCGCCGCGAGCACCCCGACGACAGCCAGCTACCTCGACTTCTCCAACCGCTGTCGGGTCTCCCCGTAGGCGGACAAGACCCTCCGATACCTTGCGATACCTGGCGATACGATGCGAGAACCGCCGCCACGCTCGCGAGGGGAGAGCCGTGCCGGACCCGTTCAAGACCGGGGCATCGTCCCCGCTCGGCACCTCACCGTTCAAGCCTGGTGCAGGCAAGGTCCCACCGGCGTTCGGTGGCCGCGATGAGCCGCTGCTCACGGCCAAGGCGATGGTCGACCGGCTCGCGGTGCCCTCCGACCCCGTCGCGATGCCGCTGCTGCGTGGCGTCCGCGGCGTGGGCAAGACCGCGCTGATGGCCTACGTGCGGCATCACGCTGTCCGTGTCGGAGCCGTCGCGTTGCACATCGAGGCTGACCCGTCCGACACCGATCTCGTCGCGACCTGCCAGGCGTTGAGCCGCGACGCCGCGCCGCTTGCGTCCGCCGGTCGCGACCTCGCACGCCGTTTGTCGTCGCTGTCGATCGCCAAGGCAGAGGTCGCGTTCCACCCACCCGGAGAACGTGCCGAGGCCAACCTCGAGGCGCTCATCCACGACCTGGTGCTGCTCGCCGACGCCGCCGGCCGTGGCCTGATGCTCACCGTCGACGAGGTCCACGAGGCGGAGGATCTGCTGCTGCGGCCGCTGGTGCGCGCCATCCACCGCCACGCGCAGGACTCCCGGCCGTTCGCGGTGATGCTCTCCGGGTTGCCGGGCGCTGCCGACCGGCTGCTCACCGAGGGACAGACCTACACCGAGCGGCTCACCAGCCACGATCTCGGGATGCTCGACCTGCTCGGGGTGGCCGAGGCGTTGCGCGAGCCGTTCGTGGACGACGCGGGCGTGGACGTCGATGAGGAGGTGATAGACCATGTGCACGCCGACAGCGGCGGCTACCCCTACTTCGTGCAACTGTGGGGCGAGGCGCTGTGGGACGTGCTGCCTGCGCGGCGAGGCGTGCGCCTCGCTGACGCCGTCCGCGCCCAGCGTGCCGTCGACGTCCGCCGCGACGACTTCTTCGGGCGCCGCTGGCGGCGTTTCCCGACCGGTCGGGCCCGCGCCCTCGCACGCGAGCTCGCCCGCCAGGGCGGGACCGCCCGGATGTCCGACCTCGCGCGTGGCCTGGGCTACGCCTCGCAGCGGGTGCTGTCCGACCCGCGGGCCACGCTCATCGCGGGCGGGCACCTGTACTCCCCGGCGTACGGTCGGGTGGCGTTCACCGTCCCAGGGTTCGGTCCGTGGCTCCTCGCTCAGCCCGACGACGACGCATGACCACGTGCGCCCCGCCGTCGGGCTAGCTCACGGGCCGTCCGGGACGTCCTCGCCTGACGCAGCGTCGTCCGTGGGGGCCGAACCACGGCCGTCGGCGAGCATGCCGCAGGCCGGTCCATCGACCGGGAGCCAGACGGTGAAGGTGGTCCCGCGGCCCGGCTCGCTGGAGACGGTCACGCTCCCGTCGTGGGCCTGCACGAGCGAGCGGCTGATGGCCAGCCCCAGGCCGGTGCTCGGCTCACCATCGGTCCCGGACCGGTGGATCCGGGAGAACGGCTCGAACAGCAGGTCGAGCTCGGCTTCCTCGATGCCGAGCCCCTGGTCCGCCACCTCGATCATGACCTGCCCGCCGCGCCTGAGGGCCCGGAGCAGCACCGTCCTGGCACGGTCGCGGGGGGTGTACTTGACCGCGTTGGCCACGAGGTTGTCGAGCACCTGCTCGATCCGCGCAGCATCCAGGCACGCCACCAGCGACGCCTGTGGAACCTCCACCTCGATGCCGATGCCCTTGCGGCTCGCGGGTGCGCGGTGGGTCTCGGCGACCCGCTCGAGCAACCCACGGACGTCCACGTCCGCCAGCGACAGCGTCATCGCGCCGCGCTCGAGCACCGCGGCGTCGATGAGGTCGTCCACCAGGTTCAGCATGCGCCGCCCCTGCATCTCGATCCGCTCGAGCAGCAGCAGGTCCTGCGGCTCGACGCGGTCGGCGAGGGTGCGCTGGAGCACCTCGCTGAACCCGATCACGATGCCCAGCGGGTTGCGCAGGTCGTGCGCGACCATCGACAGGGTGAAGCTCTGCTGCTCGTTGATGGCCGCGAGCCGCGCCTGCTGCTGTGCCATCTCGCGGAGCAGGTCGGCAAGGTCGTTGTTGGCCGCGCTGAGCGCGAAGAGCACCGCCCCGGTGTCCGCGGGAGCCGGCGGGACCCGTCCGGTCTCGTCACGGCGCACCATCAGCGCTCCCACCTGCCCTTCATACGCAGCAGACGGGTGGCCTCCTCCACGGCGCCGCGGGCGTCGGGCGCGGTCCCGTCCGCGCCGACCTGCCGCCACAGGTCGGCCACCTGCAGGAAGGGCCTCCCCCCGACCAGGACGACCGTGTCGCTCCCGGCAGAGCGGAGCGCCGCGATGGACGCCCGGGCCTGCTCGACGTGGGTGGGCAGGGTGGCGGAGATCGCGAGCACGTCCGGCGCGGTGTCCACGACCAGGGCCACCAGCTCCTCCACCGGCGTGTTGGCGCCGAGGAAGGTGCTCTCCCACCCGCGCAGCTCGAACAGGTCCGCGAGCATGCGGGCGCCGACCTCGTGCAGGTCGCCGCCCACGCTCGCGACCACGATGCTGCGGCCGTTGCGGGGGCTCATGAACAGCTGTGGGTACAGCTGGGCGATCGCGAGCTGGGTGGTGGCGGTGGCCAGGTGCTCCTGCGCGATCGAGATCTCACCGACCTGCCAGCGGCGACCGACCTCACGCAGCGTGGGGGCGAGGACGTCGAGGTAGAGATCCTCCAGGGGCATGCCGCCCGCCACGGCCTGCGTCACCAGCCGGACGGCACCGGCCCGGTCGCCGGCGATGAGGGCGTCGAGGTACCGGGTCGCGAGCGGCGCGTGCGGGCTGGCGGGGTCGAGCTCGCTCGTGCGGGCGTCGGGTTCCCCCGCGACCGCACGCAGCGCTTCCTCGACCACGCCCTGCACGAGGTCGCCCGCGCGCGGGCCGAGGTGGTCGGCGATGACGGCGGTGAGGACGTCGAGGTGGCGGGGCAGCCCCGTGCTCGTCTGTCCGCGCGCCTCGAGGAGTGCGGTGGCCCACCGGGCGTACTCCGCGAACAGCTGCGGACGGTCGGCGGCCAGGGCCGCGGCGAGGTGCTGCAGGTGGAAGCGTTGCTGCTCGCGGCCGAGCTCCTCGCTGACCGGGTCGGGGTCGGCCCGGTCCTCGGGATCGGCAGCGCCGAGCACGCGCGCGGTCGCGGCGACCACCAGCTCATCCTCACGCCGGTGCAGCGCGGCGGCCACCTCGGCCCGAAGGTGATCCGACGGCGCGCGCGTCAGCACCGCCGGGCGGCCGCCCGGCTCGGGGGGTGGTGCCATGGCTACGGGTGCGTCCTGCTCGCCCATCGGGGCTCCTGCGCGCGGTCGTGGCGCCATCGCCGCGACCTGACACGACGGTATCGCGCGCCCACGACGCGTGACCGCGTGCCACGCTGAGGTCTCGGTGCGGGCGGGAGGGCGGTCGTGCAACGACCCGGCGGTCACGTGGGGGCCGCGCTGTCCCTCGTGCTGACGGGGGTCGCCTACCTCGTCGCACTCACCTACGCCCTGTCCGTGGGACGGCTGGCGGAGATCCACGGCCTGATCTGGCCACCCGCTGGGGTGGCCGTGGCGAGCCGGGTGCTCGCACCGCGGCGGTGGTGGCCGGCGTTGCGACCCTGTTCGTGACGCAGGTGGTGTACGACCTCGTCCGCTACGACGCCGACCTGTTCCCGGCGACGCTGTGGGCGGGGGCCCAGCCGCACCTGGACCGCGAGGCCCGCAGCTGGGTCGAGGCGATCGACCGCAACGGCCGCCACCGGGCCGCCGCAGCCCGTGTGAGCCCGCCGGCTCGACCCGGCCGCGGTGCGCCTGCGTCGAGGTGGCGCGGATCGCACCAGGCTCGCGGGTCCGAGCGCTGGCACCGATGGCCCCCGCTCCCACGCCCGAGGCTCCCTGACCGTGCGGGGCTCGTCCTGCACGTGCATCCCGGGGCGTGCGAGACTGCCACCTCGTCGCACGCAGCGAGGTCGCACCGTGGAGATCGTCTCGGGACCGTGGAGCCGGGACCGGGTGGAAGCGTGGCTGGTCGCGGCCCGGATCCCGCTGCGGCTGGCCGTCCTGGCCCCGCGCGGGCCCCTCGTGGTGTCGCTGTGGTTCCGCTTCGACGGGGAGGCGCTGTGGTGCGCGACCCGCGCCGGGGCCGACGTCGTGAGCCACATCGGGTCGGACCCGCGCGTCGGCATCGAGGTGGCGGGTGACCTGCCGCCCTACCGCGGGGTGCGCGGAACCGGCCGTGCGTCGGTGGTGCCCGAGGCTGGAGGCGAGGTCCTCGAACAGCTCCTCGATCGCTACCTCGACGAGCGCAACGAGGCGCTGGCGGAGCGCCTGAGGGCCGAGGCCCGCACCGGCGAGGTCGCCCTGAGGGTCACCGCGCTGCGGCTGACCAGCTGGGACTTCTCACGGCGCATGCGGGCCCAGGACGGTGACGTGGTGCTGCCGCCCCCCTGACCGCTCCCTTCCCGCGCTCGACGGGAACGACCGCGAGGCTGCTGTCAACCCTCCACCCGCCGGTACGCGGACAGCCTGGCCGTCGGTCGGGGCCAGGGGGCTGTCGCGATCCTGACCGGCCCTCCACACTGCCGCGCAGCACCTGCCCTCGCTGCCTGCCCGCATCCCCCGGGTCGGCCGGGGGTTCGCGGCGGCACCCGCCGTCCCCACCGTCGCGGTGGACCACCTCCGACCCCTCCCACGCGGACCCACGCGAAGGGTCGGTCCGGGACCGGACGTCCCGGCCGAGCATGCTGCGCTCCCGAGCGGCGTGCCGGACAGGTGGGCGACGTCTCCGAGGAACGCTATGCCACGCTCCCCACGCCTGCTCGCCGCCCTGAACCCCGAGCAGCGCCGGACCCGGTTGCTCACGACCCTGACGCTCCTCGCCGGCGCCGCCACCATCGCGGCCGTCGGTGCCACCTCCACCGCCGGCTCCGACCCGCGGACGGAGGCCTCCGGTGGCGGTTCCGCGACCCTGGACCGGCCCGTCGGAGCGGGCGACGGACGGGACGCGGACGCCCCGAGCGCACCGGACACCTCAGCACTCGCCCCGCTCGACGCGCTGACCCCGCGGGACGAGCAGGACGGCGAGCCGGGCGACGGGGCCGACCCCGGGGACGCCGACCGCGACCCGGTCGCTCCCACCGAGCGCGTCGCCGAGGTCGAGCCGCTCCCGCGGCTGGAGGGCGAGGCCGCCGAGGAGGAGCGCCTGCGCTACGTCGCCACCGACGGGACCGAGGTCACCCCTGAGCGCATCCGTGCCTTCCTGGACGGGCGGGGGGCGCCGCTGGCCGAGCACGCGGAGCTGTTCGTCGAGGCCGGTCTGCGCCACGACGTCGACCCGCGCGTGGTGGTCGCGATCTCCATCGCGGAGTCCAACGGCGGGAAGCAGCACCCGCAGGGCACCCACAACGTGTGGGGCTGGGGTGGCAGCGGCGGACCCAACGGCCTGCGCGCCTGGGGCTCCTGGGCGGAGGCGATCGACGAGTACACCGAGCGGCTCGGCGCGCTCTACGACACCGACAACGTCGACTGGGAGTTCGCCTCGACCTACTGCCCGCCGAACACGCAGTGGTGGTACGACACCGTCACCTGGGCGATCGGGCAGATCTAGAGCGCCGGGGCGGCTCAGCGGTCGGCGACGTCGACGTTGCCGTGGTCGTGCAAGGCCGGGATCCGCCCGAGCTTGCCGGCCTGGAAGTCCTCGAAGGCCTGGATGACCTCGGCCCGGGTGTTCATCACGAAGGGGCCGTACCAGGCCACCGGTTCGCGGATCGGCCGGCCACCGAGCAGCAGCACGTCCAGCTTCGGGGCGCGCGACTCCTGGGCCCTGGCCGCGGTGAGCACCACCTCCTCGCCCGCCCCGAACACCGCGAGCTGGCCCATCTCGATCGGTCGGCGTTCGGCGCCCACCGTGCCGCGGCCGGCGAGGGTGTAGGCGAGCGCGTTGAACCCGCTCGGCCAGGGCAGCCGCAGCTCGGCGCCGGGCTCGAGGGTCGCGTGGATCAGCGTGATCGGCGTCGAGGTCGAGCCCGGTCCGACCACCTCGGCGACCTCGCCCGCGATGACGCGCAGCAGCGCCCCGCCATCATGGGAGGTGGCGAGCCCGACGTCGCGCGCGCGCAGGTCCTGGTAGCGCGGCGCGTTCCACTTCAGCGCCCGGGGCAGGTTCACCCACAGCTGGAAGCCGTGGAACAGCCCGCCGGCCAGCACGACCTCCTCCGGGGGCGCCTCGATGTGCAGCATCCCGGAACCTGCGGTCATCCACTGGGTGTCGCCGTCGGTGATCAGCCCGCCGCCGCCGTGGGAGTCGGCGTGCTGCAGCGTGCCGTCGAGCATGTACGTGACGGTCTCGAAGCCGCGGTGGGGGTGCCACGGGGTCCCCTTCGGCTCGCCCGGCGCGTACTCCACCTCGCCCATCTGGTCGAGGTGGATGAAGGGGTCGAGGTCGGCGAGGTCCACCCCGGCGAAGGCGCGTCGCACGGGGAAGCCCTCGCCCTCGAAGCCACGCGGCGCGGTGGTGATCGACCGGACCGGGCGGCTGCGGGCGACCCCCGCCGGTGCGGGCGTGACCCGCGGCAGGGTCAGCAGGTCGTCGACGGTGATGGCCGGCATGGTCGCTCCAGGGGGGGTCGGTGGGGGTGGGGTCTCGTCGGGTGGGACGCCGTGAGCGTCGCGAGGAGCCCAAGGGTACGGCATCTAGTTGCGTTAGCAACCAGATGCGCGCCGCGCGCTGTGGCACACGGCGGCTGGGGTCCCGCGCGAGCGAGCGGGTAGGCTCCCGCCCGCCGTCGATCCTGTCGTGCGAAAGGTCCCGCCATGCGCCGCTGGAGCGTGCTGCTCACCATGGTGCTCGCCGTGCTGCTGCTCCCGGCCTCAGCCCTGGCCGACCCCGCGGTGGGCGACGCGGCAACGGCCGAGGACGCGGCAGGATCCACCATCCTCGCGGTCGATGATGCCCCCATCGGACCCGAACCGGCCCCCCGGGGCGAGGAGGAGAACCCGGCCCGCGACCTCGGTGACTACGCCGACCGGGAGACCCCCTTCACCTGGGCTGCGGCGTGGCTGCTCGCCGGCCTCGGCTTCATCGGGCTCGCGCTGCTGCTGCTCATCTACCGCTTCCGCGTCATCGGCCCGGAGCGGGCGAAGGCGGGCAGCTGACCTCCGAACCGGCCGCACCGACGACCTCGCCGTCCGGCCCGAACGGCCACCGATCGCTGGTCGACACCGAGGTGGCCCTGCGGACCGCGCGCGTCGTGGCGCCCTTCCCGCGCCACGACCCCGACCGCGCAGCGGCGCTCACCCGTGCCGTGCACGCCGAGCTACCCAGGATCGACGCGGCGGCACGGACCTTCACCGGGCTCGGGTCGCAGCTGCCGCCGACGTCGATCCGGGTCGTCGGTCGCAGCGCCTGGGTACGGACCAACCTGGAGGTGATCGCGGCGACCTTCGAGCCGCTGCGCGAGCGGCTCGAGCAGCGAGCTGCCATCAGCCGTCGCGTGCTCGGGCTCCAGCTCGGCGCGCTGCTCGGGTTGCTGTCCACCAAGGTCCTCGGCCAGTTCGTGCTGCCGCTGGCGGGGCCGGGCAGCGGCCAGCTGCTGCTGGTCGGCCCGAACGTGCTGGCGCTCGCCGAGGAGCACGGGGAGCTCGCCGATGACATCCGCCGCACCGTGGTGCTGCACGAGGTCACCCACCGGCTGCAGTTCGACGGCACCGGTGGCTGGCTCGGTGACCACCTCCGTGACCTCGTCGCGAGCTACCTCGCGCACACCGATATCGATGCCAACCGCCTCGCGGACCTCGCGCCGAAGCTCCCCGCCGCGATCGCACGGGCGAAGGAGACCGGTGAGCTCAAGCCGCTGCTGGAGACGGTCCTCACCCCGGAGCAGGCCGAGGTGATGGACCAGGCCCAGGGCCTGATGAGCCTGCTCGAGGGCCACGGCAACACGACGATGTACTCGGCCGAGCGCGCCGGCATCGCTGATCCGGAGGCGGTCCGGGCGGCCCTGGCCAACCGCACCGGCGACCTCGCGTCCCGGATCCTCACCGCCGTCGCGGGGCTCGAGATGAAGCGTCGGCAGTACCGCGAGGGGGAGGTGTTCGTCCGCGCGGTGCTCGACCGGGCGGGCACCGACGGTCTGAACCAGGCCTTCGCCGACGCCGAGAACCTGCCTCGAGCGGAGGAGATCGGTGACCCCGACGCCTGGCTGGCCCGCGTCGGCGGCCCCACGCAGCCGTGAGCACCGAGGTGACCCGGACCTCGCCGGCAGGGGGGCACCGGGGGGCGGGCGCCCGGACCCGTGCCCTGCCGGTCGCGGCGCTCCCACCCGGTCGCTCGCGCCATGAGCTCGTGACCGAGGTCGCGAGCCAGCTCGCGGGGCTGCCAGCTGAGGCGGCGGTCGTCCTCGGCTGCTCCGGGGGACCGGACTCCACGGCGCTCGCCTTCCTCGCCTCCGAGGCGCGCCCGGACCTGCGGCTCACCCTGGTCCACGTCGCCCACGGCCTGCGCAGCGCCGAGGTCGAGGACGCCGAGGCACGGCTGGTCGCCCAGCACGCGCGCTGGCTCGGTGCGGCCTCGCGCAGCGACCGGGTCCGGGTGCCACCCGGGGAGGGCGGTCCCGAGGCGTCTGCGCGCGCCGTCCGTCACGCCGCGCTCGCCGATGCTGCGGACCGGCTCGGTGCCGAGGCGATCCTGCTCGGGCACACGGCCGACGACCAGGCCGAGACCGTGCTGCTGCGGGCGGCACGCGGGACCGGGCTCGATGGGCTCGGGGCGATGGCGCCCCGCGACGGGCGCCGCTACCGGCCCCTGCTGCGTCTGCGCCGCGGGGATGTCCACGCGTTCGTCGCCGGCGAGGGGCTGCCGGTGGCGACCGACGAGACCAACCGCGATCCGGCGGTGCGGCGCTCCCTCGTCCGCCACCAGGTCCTGCCGGCCCTGCACCGCGTCGCACCGGACCCGGTCGGCGCGGTGACACGCCTGGCTGCGCTCGCCGCGGACGATGCGGACGCCCTCGCGCGTCTCGCGCGCGACGCGGTCCCGGTGCACCGCCTCGGCGAGCTCGTCGTCGTGCAGCGCCCCGCGCTGCGCCGCGCCCACCGGGCCCTCGCGCGGCGGGCGGTACGGGCGGCGCTCGATCCGTTCGTGCCGCAGGCACCTTCGGCCGACACCGTCGCCCGGGTGCTGGCCGCCGTGCCGGGTGACCGGCTCACCCTCCCTGGCGGGGTCGATCTCGAGGTGACCCGGGGGACCCTGACCTTCGCCGCGACCCGCCCGACCGCGGTCCCGTTGCGCGTCCTGACCCTGCCCGGCAGCACCCTCTGGCCCGAGCTCGATGCCGAGCTGCTCGCGCGCGTGCCGAACGAGCAGGACCGTGGCCGTGCCGCGGCGCCGCAGCTCGACCTCGGCCTGCCGGCACGGTGGGAGCCCGAGCCGGTCCCAGCCGAGGAACTGCTGGTCCCCAGCGGTGGGCACCGGGCGCGGGTCCAGGTGCTCCTGCCGCGCATCCCGGGCGGGCTCCTCGCCCGTCCCGCGAGCCCCGGTGACCGCATCCGCACCGCCGCGGGGACCAGGCGGGTCGCCGCCGTGCTGCGCGACGCCCACGTCCCGCGTCTGCTGCGCGCCCGGTGGCCCGTGGTGCTCGCTGGTGAGCGCGTCGTGTGGGTCCCCGGCTACGCGGTCGACGTCGCCCTGCACCACGCGGGCCAGCGTGACCCGAAGGTCGCGCTGGCGGTCCGTCGAGCCAGCGGCACCGAGGAGGGGCACTAGGCTCGGCGCCGCCCTGGCCGGCGCCCCTGCCCCGACCGAGCGATGGAGCGGACATGAGCGAGGCCGAACCCGAGCTGGCGTACCTGCCGGTGGCGTACCGCGAGCACGTCGAGCGGGTGCTGATCCCGGCAGCCGACATCAGCACGCGGCTCGACGAGCTCGCGGCCGAGGTGTCCGAGGACTACGCCGGGACCGAGCTGCTGCTCGTCGGGGTGCTCAAGGGCGCGATCTTCGTGGTCGCGGACCTCCACCGCCGGCTGGCCGTGCCCGCCGCGGTCGACTTCATGGCGGTCTCCTCCTACGGCTCGGCGACCACCTCCTCGGGGGTGGTGCGCATCCTCAAGGACCTCGACACCGAGATCGAGGGCCGGCACGTCCTGGTCGTCGAGGACATCGTCGACTCCGGCTTGACCCTGGACTACCTGCTGAAGAACCTGCGCTCCCGCCGCCCCGCCACGGTCGAGGTGCTGTCGCTGCTGACCAAGCCCTCCCGCCGGGAGGTGGACCTGCCGATCCGCTACGTCGGCTTCGAGGTCCCCGACGTGTTCGTCGTGGGCTACGGGCTCGACTTCGCCGAGCACTACCGGGGGCTCAGCGACATCGTGACCCTCAAGCCCGAGGCGTACGGCGCCTGAGACCGTGCCGGCGCCTGGGGCAGGGGCCGAGGCTGGGGCTGGGGCGGTGGCCCTCCGGCCTGGATGGTGGCCCCGGGGCCAGGCCTGACCCACTGGTAGCATCGAACCTCCTGCGCGGGTGCCCTCCTCCCAGCGGACGCGGCCCGGCGTCCGACCGCACCGGCACCCCCAAGGTGGTTGTGCAGTGGCCGACGCGAAGCCTTCCCAGCGGTTCCTCAAGGGCCCCGTGCCGTGGGTGCTGGCCCTCTTCCTCGCTCTGTGGATCGGGTGGAGCCTGCTCAGCGCGGCGACGGCCCCGACCCAGCTGACCTGGTCGGAGTTCCAGGAGGCCGTCGAGGCCGGTGAGCTGCAGGGCCAGGACCTCGCGGTGACCACGATCGGCAACCGTTCCGAGCAGATCGAGGGCGAGCGCACCAGCGATGGGTCCAGCACCGCCTTCACCGTGGTCTACAACCCGCAGATCAACGGCGACCAGCTGCAGGGCTGGATCGAGCGGGGTCTCATCGCCGACGTCGAGTTCAACGCGGAGCAGACCGGCGCCCTGGTCCAGATCCTGGCCACCGTCATCCCCTTCGTGCTGATCCTCGGGATCTTCTTCCTGCTGATGCAGAACATGCAGGGCGGCGGGGGCCGCGTCATGCAGTTCGGCAAGTCCAAGGCCAAGATGGTCTCCAAGGACGCCCCCAAGGTCACCTTCGCCGACGTCGCCGGGGCCGAGTCCGCGGTCGAGGAGCTGCGCGAGATCAAGGAGTTCCTCGAGAACCCCCAGAAGTTCCAGGCGATGGGGGCGAAGATCCCCAAGGGCGTGCTGCTCTACGGCCCGCCCGGGACCGGCAAGACCCTGCTCGCCCGCGCCGTCGCCGGGGAGGCCGGGGTGCCCTTCTTCTCCATCTCCGGCTCCGACTTCGTCGAGATGTTCGTCGGTGTCGGGGCGTCGCGCGTGCGCGATCTGTTCGAGCAGGCCAAGGCCAACGCGCCCGCCATCATCTTCATGGACGAGATCGACGCGGTCGGCCGGCACCGCGGTGCCGGGATGGGTGGCGGCCACGACGAGCGCGAGCAGACCCTCAACCAGCTGCTCGTCGAGATGGACGGGTTCGACGTGCGCACCGCGGTGATCCTCATCGCCGCGACCAACCGTCCCGACATCCTCGACCCGGCGCTGCTCAGACCTGGCCGTTTCGACCGTCAGATCGTCGTGGACCGCCCCGACCTGATCGGACGCGAGGCCATCCTCGAGGTCCACGCCAAGGGCAAGCCGCTGGCCGAGGACGTCGACCTCGGGGTGCTCGCCCGCTCCACCCCCGGCTTCACCGGCGCGGACCTCGCCAACCTCGTCAACGAGGGGGCCCTGCTCGCCGCGCGCCGTGGCAAGCCACAGATCGGGATGCACGAGCTGCAGGAGTCGATCGAGCGGGTCATCGCCGGCCCCGAGCGCCGGACCCGGCTGATGTCGGACGATGAGAAGCGCACCGTCGCCTACCACGAGGCCGGGCACGCCATCGTCGGTCACGCCCTGCCCAACGCCGACCCGGTGCACAAGATCACGATCATCCCGCGCGGGCAGGCGCTGGGCTTCACGATGCAACTGCCCACCGAGGACAAGTACCTCATCTCGCGCTCGGAGCTGATCGACCGGCTCGCGGTCATGATGGGGGGTCGGGTCGCTGAGGAGCTGAAGGTCGGCGACATCACGACCGGCGCCGGTGACGACATCCGCAAGGCCACCGCCACGGCCCGGGAGATGGTCACCCAGTACGGCATGAGCTCCAAGCTCGGTCCCATCACCCTCGGGCAGAAGGACTCCCAGCCCTTCCTCGGCAAGGAGTTCGGGCACCAGCCGGACTACTCCGGGGCGGTCGCCCAGCAGATCGACGACGAGGTGCGGGCGCTGCTCGACGAGGCGCACGACGAGGCGCTGGAGATCCTGGTCGAGAACGACCACGTCCTGGAGTCGCTGGCCACGAAGCTGCTCGAGGTGGAGACCGTCGACGGCACCCTCCTCGAGGAGGTCTTCGCGCCCGTCCACCACCGGCCGAGCCGGGCCATCAGCGTGCCCGTGGCCGACGATCCCGCCCACGTCATCGAGACGCTGCGTCGCAGCCACCCCTCGGGCAACGGGCACGGCAACGGCAACGGGCACCGCAACGGCGCGGGCACCGGCGCCGCTGGTGCCGACGAGCAGCCCGTGGGTTCCGCGTCCGAGGCGCCCGGCGGTGCCCCCGGCGACCCGTCTGCCTGAGCGTCCGCCACGAAGCACGCGCAGAGCGGCCACACGACGACGCCTGGACCCGAGAGCGGGTCGGCCGCTCCACGCGGAGGAGAGTGAGACGTGACGACGTCCCTGCCAGCACCACGCTCCAACGGCGCGCAGCCGCACCTCGACGAGGAGGCGGAGCTGCTCGCCGCTGACCGTGCGGAGGGTGCTGCGGCCTCGCAGCGCCGGGTGCGGCACATCACGGGTATCGAGCCGTCCCGGACCTTCGACCACGACCGGATCGAGCAGGCCGTCCGGATGCTGTTCGAGGCGATCGGGGAGGACCCCGACCGCCCGGGCATCGCCGACACCCCGGCGCGGGTGGCGCGGGAGTACGACGAGATCTTCGCGGGCCTGCTGGTCGACCCGGCGGACGTGCTGTCGGTCACCTTCGACGAGGCCTACGACGAGATCGTGATGATGCGCGACATCACCTTCCACTCGATGTGTGAGCACCACCTGGTGCCCTTCACCGGCGTGGCGCATCTGGCCTACCTCCCGAACGCCTCCGGGCAGGTCACCGGCCTGTCGAAGCTCGCGCGCCTCGTCGACGTGTGCGCCAAGCGGCCGGGGCTCCAGGAGCGCATGACCGCGATGATCGCCGACGCTCTGGAACGGGCGCTCGAGCCGCGCGGGGTGATGGTCGTGATCGAGGCCCGCCACCTGTGCATGGAGATGCGCGGGATCCGCAAGCCGGGTGCGACCACCGTGACCTCCACGGTCCGCGGCAAGTTCCGGGACGACCCCAAGACCCGCGCCGAGGCGATGACCCTGCTCAAGGGCTGACGCCGCCGCGGAGGTGACCCGCCTCAGGCCCCACCGGCTCACCCGCCACCGAGCTGTCCGAGCTCCTGCAGCAGGCGCCGCAGACCGTCACGCCAGTGGGGCAGGTCACTGAGCCCCTGGGTCCGTGCGTGACGGTCATCCAGGACCGACCAGGCGGGTCGGGGCGCCGGGCGGGTGAGGCGAGCGGAGGTGGCGTCGATCACCTCGACGTCGAGTCCGGCCAGCTCGAAGACGGCCCGCGCGAGGTCCGCTCGGGAGCACCACCCCTGGTTGGTGCGGTTGACGGTCCCGTACCGGCCGTGCGCGATGACCTCGACGATCGCCGTGGCGAGGTCGCGCGTCACGGTGGGTGCGCCGACCTGGTCGGTGACCACCTCGAGACGGTCGCGGTGCTCGCCGAGCTCCAGCAGGGTGCGGACGAAGTTGCGGCCCCGTGCACCGCTCAGCCAGGACGTACGGACGATCTGGTGCTCGCGCAGCGTGGCACGGACCAGCTCCTCCGCCGCCGCTTTGGCGCGGCCGTAGGCGTTGCCGGGCGCGACCGCGTCGAACTCGCTCCAGCCGCGCGGTCGCCCCCCAGGTCCGGTGGGTGCCGGGCCGGAGAAGACGTGGTCGGTGGACAGGTGCACGAGCCTCGCCCCGGTCGCCGCGCAGGCCTCGGCTAGCCACCAGGGGCCGAGCGCGTTGACCCGGTGGCAGCGGTCCTCGTCCGCTTCGCACCCATCCACGTCGGTCCACGCCGCGCAGTTGACCAGCACGTCGGGCGCGAGCTCGCGGACGGCGGCATGGACCGCCGCGCGGTCGCCCACGTCGAGGACGGCACGGTCAAGCGCGGTGACGGAGACCTCGCCGGCGTCGGCGCCGGCCATGGGTGGCCAGGGTGCGGCGAGGGCGTCGGCGAGGTCGAGCCCGAGCTGTCCGCCGGCGCCGGTGAGGACCACCTGCATGTCGCCTCCCGAGGGCTGCTCTCGACGAGGCAGGCACGCTAGGCGCTCGGCGCGGCCGGAGCGTGCGGATCAGCCCTGCCCGAAGCCCTCGGGCAGGTCGGTGTCGAGCAGCGAGGCGTGCCAGCGTGCCTCGATCCACTGCTCCTCGACCCGCTTCCACACGATCGTCACGATGCAGTGGAACCGGCCGGTCAGCCCCGCCACGGTCAGCAGCTGCGTGAAGTCGACCACGCTCATCCCGGTGCTGCCCCAGTCGACCGCGTCGTAGCGGGTCACGAGCGTGTCCGTGGTCGCGTCCATCGCGTCGAGCTGGGCGAACAGCTGGACGAACCAGCTCTCCCACCCGGCCCGGTCCCGGATCACCTCGGCGCCACCGGCGGGGTCGATGTCGATGATGCCGAGGTCGTCGTCGCAGCGGGCGGCCAGCGTCGGCAGGTCGTGGTCACGGACCGAGGCGAACAGCTCGGCGGTCTCGACCGCGAAGGGGGCGTCCAGCTCCGCCAACCCGTCCAGGCTGAGCGGGCGATCCGCGGTGATCGTGCGTGAGGTCGAAGGTTCCTGGGTCGAGGTGTCGGCGGTCGAGGTGTCGGTTGATCCGGTGACCACGTCGGCTCCATTCGGGTGACGAAGGGGGCATGTCGTGCCTTCGGAGCCGGCGGGCCGGTAGGTGGTTGGCCTACGCCTGCGTGCTCCCGCCCGCCAACCGCCGGCCCCGCTCGATCACGGCCCGGCGGCGTTCCTCGACCGCCGCCGGGTCTACCGCGAGCCCCCGCCCGCGCTCCCGTTCCACCTCGAGCGCCGCCGCGAGGTCCACCCCCGACAGCAGCCGGTAGGTCGCGAGCAGCTCGCGCACGACGACCGGGTCGGTCCCGGCGATCGCCTCCACCGCCGCGTCCACGGCCGCCGCGAGCGCCTCGTGCGGCACGACCGCGTTCACCAGGCCCATCGACGCTGCCTCGGCCGCGTCGACGAACCGCCCGGTCAGGCTCATCCCGAGCGCCTGCCGCAGCCCCACGTACCGCGGCAGCAGCACGCTCAACCCCCCCGACGGGTGGATCCCCACCCGGGCGTGCGTGTCCGCGAACCGGGCCTCTTCGGAGGCGATCGCTAGGTCGCAGCACAGCACCAGCTCCAGCCCGCCGGTCACCGCCGCCCCGTTGACCGCCGCGATCGTCGGCGTCGCCAGCGACTGCAGCACCGCCCACGCGTCCGCGTCCCGAGCCGCCACCTCGGTCAGGTCCAGCCGTCCGGCGGCGACCTCCTCGAGGTCCAGCCCCGCGCAGAAGGCTGGGTCGGTCCCGGTGAGCACGATCACCCGTACGGCCTCGTCGGCGTCGGCCGCACGCAGCTCGCGCACCAGCGCCGCCATCGTGTCGAGGTCGAGGGCGTTGCGCCGCTCGGGGGCGTCGAGCCGCAGCGTCACCCGCGCCTGCGTGCGGTCGATGGTCAGCCGTGCCATGGAGGAGCTCCCGCATCGAGGTGGCCCGGTCCGCTCGGGCCGGGTGGACGCCGATCCTGCCAGAGACCGCCGCCGCTCGCCGCAGGCTGCGGCTCTACCCTCCTGCGGGCAGCGACGACGAGCCGCGCGGACCGAGGAGCAGCACCCATGAAGGGTCTGGTACTGGCGGGTGGTGCCGGCACGCGGCTGCGGCCGATCACCTACACGAGCGCGAAGCAGCTGGTGCCGGTCGCCAACCGACCGATCCTGTTCTACGGCCTGCAGCAGCTGCGGGAGGCCGGGATCACCGAGGTGGGGATCATCGTCGGGGACACCGCGGCGGAGATCGAGGCCGCGGTCGGCGACGGCAGCGCGCTCGGGATCAGGCCGACCTTCATCCACCAGTCCGCGCCGCTCGGTCTCGCCCACGCGGTGCTGACCGCGGAGGGGTTCCTCGGCGAGGACGACTTCGTGATGTTCCTGGGCGACAACCTCATCGAGGGGGGGATCACCTCCCTGGTCGACGCCTTCGTCGCCGACCGGCCGGCCGCCCAGCTGCTGCTCAAGCGCGTCGACGATCCGCACCGGTTCGGGGTCGCGGTCCTCGACGCGGACGGTCGCATCACCCGCCTGGTCGAGAAGCCCTTCGACCCGCCCTCGGACCTCGCGCTGGTCGGCGTCTACCTGTTCTCCTCCGCGATCGTGGCCGCGGCCAAGCGCATCGCCCCGTCGGCGCGGGGGGAGCTGGAGATCACCGACGCGATCCAGCGGCTGGTGGACGACGGGCAGACGGTCCGTGCGTCGGAGGTGGAGGGCTGGTGGCTGGACACCGGCAAGAAGGACGAGCTCCTCGACGCGAACCGCATCGTGCTCGGGACGCTCGAGCGGCGTCTCGACGGCCGGGTGGACGAGGCCTCGACCCTCTCCGGCGCGGTGGTGGTCGAGGCTGGCGCCGAGCTCGTGCGCTCCACGGTGCGTGGCCCGGCCATCATCGGGGCCGGCACCCGGGTCGTGGACGCCTACATCGGCCCGTTCACCTCGATCGGGCCGGGCTGCTTGATCGAGGCGTGCGAGGTGGAGTACTCCGTGGTGATGGAACGCTCCTCGGTGCGGGAGGTGGGTCGCATCGAGGGCTCCCTGCTCGGTCGCGACGTCACCATCCGCCCCACCGCCCGCCGCCCGGCGGCGCACCGCTTCCACCTCGGTGACCACGCCGAGGTCGAGCTGTGAGCGGCCACACGGGAGCCGCGCGCGCCGGGGTAGCGTCCGGCGGCCCCGGCACCGAGCCGGTGGCCGAGGGGCGAGGAGGGGCGTGACGTGCGGGTGCTCGTGACCGGTGGCGCGGGGTTCATCGGATCGAACCTCATCCGCTGGGTGCTGGCCAACACCGACGACGTCGAGGTCGTCAACCTCGACGCCCTGACCTACGCCGGCAACCTCGCCTCCCTGGCCGAGGTGGCCGACGACCCGCGCTACCGGTTCGTGCACGGCGACGTGCGCGATGCCGAGGTGGTGGACCGCGCGGTCGCACGGGCCGACGCGGTGGTGCACCTCGCGGCCGAGTCGCACGTCGACCGCTCCATCGAGGGGCCGCGGGCGTTCCTGGACACCAACGTGGTGGGGGCCGGTGTCGTGTTCGACGCGTGCCGCCGGCACGAGGTCGGACGGCTCCTGCACATCTCGACCGACGAGGTGTACGGCTCCATCGAGGCGGGCTCGTTCAGCGAGGCCGACCCGCTCGAGCCGAACTCGCCCTACGCGGCGTCCAAGGCCGGCGCGGACCTGCTCGCCCGCGCCTACCGGGTCACCTACGGCTACCCGATCCTCGTCACCCGGACGACGAACAACCTCGGCCCGTTCCACCACCCGGAGAAGATGATCCCGCTGTTCGTGACCAACCTCATCGACGGCCGACGGGTGCCGCTGTACGGGGACGGTCGCAACGTCCGCGACTGGACCTACGTGGAGGACAACGCGGCCGCGCAGTGGCTGGTGCTCACCGAGGGCACCCCGGGCGAGGTCTACAACGTCGGGGCGGGCAACGAGCTCACCAACCGGGAGCTGACCGGCCGGCTGCTGGCGGCCTTCGGGGTCGGCGAGGACCGCATCGAGCACGTCGCCGACCGCCCGGGCCACGACCTGCGCTACTCGATCGACACCACGAGGATCCGGGCGCTCGGCTGGCGGCCGACGGTCGACCTCGACACGGCGCTCGAGCGCACCATCGCCTGGTACCGCGAGCGGGAGGACTGGTGGCGGCCGTTGACCCGCTCCGGCGCGTCCGCCCGCCGAGGCCTGGTGCGCTGATGAGCACGCCAACAGCGATCCGCAGCGGGGTGTGAGGTGCACGTCCCGGATGTCCGCACCCGCCTCGGCGTGCTGCCGACCTCGGCCCGGCCTCTCGTCATGGGGATCTGCAACGTCACCCCGGACTCCTTCTCCGATGGTGGCCGCTTCCCGGACGTGGACGCAGCCGTGGCCGCGGGCCTCAAGATGGTCGCCGACGGCGCCGAGGTGGTGGACGTCGGCGGTGAGTCGACCCGGCCCGGAGCCGAGCCCGTCGACGTCGACGTCGAGCTCGCCCGGGTCCTGCCCGTCGTGTCGGCCCTGGCCGCGGAGGGCGTGTGCGTGTCGATCGACACGGTCAAGGCCCCGGTGGCGGCCGCCGCGGTCGAGGCCGGCGCGGCGCTCGTCAACGACGTCTCCTCCGCCCTGCTCGATCCGGACATGGTCCCCGTCATCGCCTCCCTCGGGGTGCCCTACGTGCTCACGCACCTCAAGGGCACCCCGCGCACGATGCAGGACGACCCCCGCTACGACGACGTCGTCACCGAGGTGGTCGACCACCTCGCCGCCCGCATCGAGGTGCTGGTCGCCGCCGGGGTGGACGAGGATCGGATCGTGGTCGACCCCGGCATCGGGTTCGGCAAGCGGGTCGAGCACAACCTGGCGCTGCTCGCCCAACTCGACGCGCTCACCGCGCTCGGTCGGCCCGTGCTCGTCGGCGTGTCGCGCAAACGCTTCATCGGTGCCCTCACCGAGGTGGCGGCGCCGACCGACCGGCTGGCCGGGTCGCTGGCAGCGGCGAGCGTGGCGGTGGCCGCCGGGGCCCGGATCGTGCGGGCCCACGACGTCGCCGCCACGGTGCAGGCCGTGAAGGTCGCGTGGGCGATCACCGCCGCCAGAGCGAGGGGCGACCGCTGAGACGGGCGCCGCCCTACCGTGGTGGCCGCGACGAGGAGGACGCGTGGACCGCATCGCGATCACCGGTATCCAGAGCTTCGGGCACCACGGCGTGCTCCCGCACGAACGCGCGCTCGGGCAGCGTTTCGTCGTGGACGTGGTGCTGGAGGTGGATCTGTCGGCCGCGGGACGCTCCGACGACCTCGCCGACACCGTCGACTACGGCGCCCTGTCCGGCGATGTGGCCCGGATCGTGGCCGGCGAGCCGGCCGACCTGATCGAGACCGTCGCGGCACGGGTGGCGGACCGGTGCCTCACGGACACCCGGGTGGCGGCCGTGGAGGTCACCGTCCACAAGCCGGCAGCCCCGCTCCCGGTCGTGGCCGCCGAGGTCGCGGTCACACTCCGGCGGGAGCGGTCGTGAGCGGGGTGCGGTTCGCGCTCGGCCTCGGGGCGAACGTCGGGGACGCGCTGGAGACCCTGACGGCGGCGGTGTACGCGATCGACGACCTCGACGGGGTGGTCGTCGAGGACGTCTCCGGGGTGTACCGGACCCCACCCTGGCCGGCCCCGCCGGACCCTAGGGCCGTGCCTCAGGACGACTACCTCAACCTCGTCGTGGTCGGGACCACCTCGCTCGATCCGCTCGAGCTGCTGGAGGAGACGCAGCTGATCGAGGCGGCCTTCGGCCGGGACCGGGCGCGCGAGGTGCGCTGGGGCCCACGGCCGCTGGACATCGACCTGCTCCTGGTGGGCGAGGAGGTGGTGGACAGCGAGCGGTTGACCCTGCCGCACCCGCGTATCGCCGAGCGCGCCTTCGTCCTGATCCCGCTCCTGGAGGTCCTCCCGGGGGCGCGACTGCCGGACGGCACCCGGCTGACGAGGGCGCTCGCGGCGCTCGCGCCGGTCGAGGGCGTCGAGCTGGAGGTGCGGCTCGAGGAGGTGCCGACCCGGCGCCTGGCCCGCCCGGAGGGGCCGCTGGGTGGCCGGGCGAGCTTCCAGCGACCCGGCCTCGCGGACACGGACCCGGGATGAGGAGCGCCGAGCCACCGGCACGGGTGGCGATCGTGGGGCCCGGACGTCTCGGCACGCTGCTGGCGGTGGCCGGGGCCCGGGCCGGCTGGCGGATGACCGCCGTCGCCGGCGGGTCCGGCACGGCCCGCGGGACCGTCGCGGCTGC
>JBKHEJ010000016.1:0-22356 GCA_046540855.1 Nitriliruptoraceae bacterium | reverse complement strand
CAGCCGGCTCGCGAGCAACTCGTTGCTGGAGGCGATGGTCCTCGCCCGCCGGCTCGCCGTCGCGATCCGGACCGGCTCGCCACCAGCGGCGACGTCGGTGCCGGTGGTGCCACCGCGCCGCTCCGCCGAGGTGTGCCCGCCCTCCCAGCCGGACCCCGACGCCGTCGCGACGCTGCGACGGGCGATGTGGGACCACGCCGGGCCGGTCCGCGACGCCGACGGCCTCACCGCCGCGCTCGGCCTGCTCGCGACGCTCGCCCCACGGCTGGTCGCCGATCCCGATGGCCGCAACCTCGCCACCATCGCCGAGGTGGTGCTGCGCGCCGCGCTCGCCCGGACCGAGTCGCGTGGAGCCCACCACCGACGTGACCACCCGGACCCCGACCCCCTCCAGGCCCGCCCCACGCTCGTCGATCTCGCGCGCGGGACGCGCGTGGGACCCCGGCTCGTGGTCGCGGCCCTGGAGCAGCGGACGCCCGTGCACGAGCAGGTCACCCCGTGATCGACGCGCTCCCTCGGCACGTCATCGCCGACCTCGTCGAGCGCACCCTGCGCGAGGATCTCGGGCTGGCAGGCGATCTGACCACCGCCGCCGCGGTGCCCGCCGACCAGCAGGGCGAGGCGCTGCTCGTCGCCCGCGCAGCGGGGGTCGTCGCCGGGCTCGAGGTCGCGCTGGCCGTGTTCAGCGCCCTCGACCCTGCCTGCCACGCGACCCGCACGGTCGCCGACGGTGACACGGTGCCAGCGGGGTCCGTCCTCGCCCGCGTCCACGGACCGACCCGTGCGCTGCTGACCGGGGAACGCTCGGCGCTGAACCTGCTCGGCCACGCCTGCGGGATCGCGACCGCGACCCGCGCCGTGGTCGACGCCGTGGCCGGCACCGGCGCCCGCGTCGTCGACACCCGCAAGACGACCCCGGGGCTGCGCGCCCTGGACAAGCACGCCGTGCGCTGTGGTGGGGGCGTCAACCACCGCTTCGGACTGCATGACGCGGTCATGCTCAAGGACAACCACCTCGTCGCCGCGGGTGGGATCGCGCCGGCGGTGGCCGCGGTCCGTGCCCGCGTCGGGCACACCGTGCACATCGAGGTCGAGGTCGATCGGCTCGACCAGATCGAGGAGGCCCTGGCCGCCGGGGTGGACTCGATCCTGCTCGACAACCTCGACGAGGCCGCCCTCGCCGAGGCGGTCGATCGCACCGCCTCTCGCGCGCTGACGGAGGCCTCCGGGTCGATCACCCTCGAGCGCGCCGCCGCCGTCGCCGCGACCGGCGTCGATGTGCTCTCGCTCGGCTGGCTGACCCACTCCGCGCCGCAGCTGGACGTCGCACTGGACCTGCTGCCGCCGGGCTGACGCAGGCCGCCGCGCGACCGGATCCCGCGCGCTCAGCTGCCCTTGGCACCCTCGGCTGCCTCGGCGCCGTCCTCCACGTAGAGGTAGTACTCCGCGTCCTCCTCCTCCCAGTCCATCTCGACGACGTCCTTGGTGACCGCCGCCTTGCAGAACTGCAGGAACCCGGAGTAGCCGAGGTCCTTCTCGGAGAACTCCGGCTGCCGCTTGCGGAGCTGATCCTTCAGCCCCGACAGCGGCGGGTCGCCTCCCAGCTCGTCCATGAGCTCCACCACGGTGGTGCGCAGCAGCTGGAAGGCGGCGTCCTCGTCCCGGGGGGTGGAGGGGAAGTCCACCTCGGGATCGCCCGGTGCGGACCCGTCGGTCAGGGTGATCGTGCCGTTGTCCGCCAGGTGGCGGAGCAGCTCCCGGAACCCCCGGAACCCGAAGTCGCTCTCGGTGAAGGTCGGGTCCTTGCGCAGCAACGCGCGCTTGAGGTTGGAGGCCTGGACGGCGCCGGCCGAGGAGGACTGGATCCCCGACAGCGTGCGGGTGATGAGCCGCTCGAGCTTGCGCAGATCCTGCTTCTGCGAGGAGGAGGCGTCCGGTGCCGCCGTCGCGCTCGGTGCCGCGTCCTTCGAGGCGGCCGCGGACGGCTTCGACGGGGTGCTCGTCTTCTTCTTCGAGCGTCCCTGGGAGGTCCCGGCCGCTCGCTGCTCCCGGCGAGGGATGCCTTCGAGGCGGTCGTAGAACAGGAACTCGTCGCAGGCCGGGGGCAGCATCGCGGAGGTCGAGCCCTTGAGCCCGACGCCGATGACCCGCTTGTTCAGCTCGCGGAGCTTGCTGACCAGCGGGGTGAAGTCGGAGTCCCCCGACACGATCACGAAGGTCGACACGAAGTCGCGGGTCAGCGCGAGCTCCATGGCGTCCACCGCCATCTGGATGTCGGCGGCGTTCTTGCGCACGGAGTCCGATCGCTGGGGGATCTCGATCAGCTCGACGTTCGCGTCGACCATGCCACGCCGGTCGTCCCGGAACAGGTTCCAGTCGGCGTAGGCGCGCCGGGTGATGAGCCGCCCCCGCTCCGCCAGCGCCTCCAGGAGGGGCTTGGGGTCGAAGCGGTAGCCGATGTCGCGCGCGCCGATCGCCACGTTCTCGTGGTCGATGTACAGCGCCAGGCGCTCTTCTGAGGTGTCTGGTGTCGTCATGCTCGGCACCCTACTGCACCGGCCCGACCCGCCCCTACCGCCAGGCGGACGCGGTGCACCGTCCCCCACCTCGCGGTCGTGGGGGTCTAGGCTGCGGCCCCGCCAGCACGTCCACGCCAAGGACCGGGGGGCCTGACGTGTCCGATGTCCCGAGCGGCTACCGCACGGCCCTAGCGCAGCCGGTGGCCAGGCGCTTGTGGCTGGCCAGCCTGACCTCCTCGGTGGGCGACTACATCGCGCTCGGCGCCCTGCTGTTCCTCGCCGCGGACCGCACCGGCCTCGTGCTCGGTGCGGCGGCGGTGGTGGCGGTCGGGGTCGTCCCCTCGGTGCTGGCCGGCATCCTCGGTGGTCGCTGGTTCGATCGCTTCCCCCGCGCACCCGCGCTGGCGGCGCTGCAAGCCCTCGGTGGCGGGGTGGTGCTGCTCCCGATCCTCATCGATGGCACGGTGGTCGTGATCGTCACCGCGGCGGGGCTCGCAGCGGTGCGGGTGGCCACGGCATCGATCCGCTCCGGCGCGATGGCCGATGCCGTCTCCGACGAGCACCGTGGGCCGCTCGTCGCGCTGCTGACGACCACCGACCAGGCCACGCAGGTGGCCGGCTACCTGACCGGAGCCGGCCTGTACGTCGCCGTGGGGGCGGACCTGGCGCTCGTGCTCGACGCCGTCACCTTCGCGATCAGCGCCGCGCTGCTGCTCACGCTGCCGATCCCCTCGCCGACCACCGAACCACCCGCGTCGAGGTTGACCACCGGGCTCGAGGAGATCGGGCGGCACCCGACCCTGCGGTTGCTGGCGCTGCTCGCGCTCGCCACCGGGCTGGTGGGTTCCTCCCCCGAGGTCCTGGCACCGGCGGTGGCAGCGCCGCGCAGCCCGTGGCGGCCGGTGGTCCTGGCCGCCGCACCGCTCGGGCAAGCCGTGACCATGCTGCTGCTCGGCCGGACCCGGCTGCTGCACCGCCCCCGCAACCTGCTCGTGCACCTCGGGGTGCTCGCGGGTGCCCTGGCGCTGGCCAGCGTCGCCTCGAGCCCAGCGGGGACCGCGGCCGCCAACCTCCTGATCGGCGGCGGGACCGCGTGGGTGCTCGGCGCACAGGTCCTGTTCCTCCGGCTCGCCCCCCGGGAACGCATGGCGCAGGTCACCGGTGCGATGATCGCCGGTCTGGCGGTCGCCGACGGGATCGGATCCCTCGCGCTCGCAGCCCTCGCCGACCGCGCCGGTCCCGCCGCGGCCTACCTCGTCGGCGGCGTCGCGATCGGGTTCGCGCTGGTGCTCGGCGCGTGGCTGCGTGCCCGCAGCGAGGTCACCCGGGCGCTGGACCGCGCGGACGCGGCCGGGTGATCTGAAGGCCCAGCGCCTCGCTCACCGCGGCCCAGGTCGCCGCCTCGTCCCCGGTGTGGTGGACCGCCGCCATCCCGAGCTCGGCGGCGGCCTGCACGTTGCCGGCGAGGTCGTCGACGAAGACGCACGCCTCCACCTCGACCTCGAGACGCTCGGCGGCGAGGCGGTAGATGGCCGGGTCGGGCTTGCGTAGCCCCACCTCCCCGGAGAGGACGAGGTCGTCGAAGCAGGCACGCAACCGGGCCATCGGGTAGGGCGAGTAGCCCCAGGAGTTGGACAGCAGGCCGGTGCGCACCCCGGCAGCACGCACCGCGGCGACGAGCTCCCACAGCGTGCCGGCAGGCTGCATGGCGGCCAGCAGGCCGTCCAGCAGCGCGAGGCCGGGCGGTACCTCGACGTCCACCGACGCCAGCTCCTCCCGCAACGCGACCTCGAAGGCATCCAGCCCGAGCTCCCCACGCTCGAGGGCACCGATGACCCCACCATCGGTCGTGCGCGAGGCGGCGGCGAGCGCGCCGACGGCGGCACCGATGGTCAGGCCCTGGGCGCGTTCGAAGGCCGCGAAGGCGGACCGGACCGGCACGGTCAGCACCCCGCCGTAGTCGATCAGTAGGGCGCGGCCGCTCACCGCCCGACCTCCGCGGCTGCCCGTGCTGCCTGCTCCCCCAGCTGCAGGACGAGCGGACCGAACCCCTCCTCCGCCGCCGAGCGGCCGTAGGCGCCGTCGAGCTGGCGGCGGTAGACGCCCTCGAGGATGCAGGCCAGCTTCCACAACCCGAAGGCGACGTGGAAGCCCACCTCGGAGAGGTCACGACCCGAGCCGGCGGCGTAGCGCTCCAGCAGCGCCTCGCGCCCCAGGAAGCCGGGCGTCAGCGTCGGCAGGTCGGCGAGCAGGGGGGCTTCGTCGCCCGGCTCCGCCCAGTAGACGAGCAGCAGACCGACGTCAGCGAGCGGATCGCCGAGGGTGGTCAGCTCCCAGTCGAGCACGGCGGTGACCCGGCCGGTGCCCGGGTCGATGAGGAGGTTGTCGAGCCGGTAGTCGCCGTGCACGATGGTGGCGGGTCCCTGGTCAGGGATGCGTGCCACCAGGCGCGCGTGGACCTCGTCGAGGATGCTCACGTCCCGCGAGCGGACCCCGTCCAGCTGCGCCTTCCACCGGCGCAGCTGCCGGGCCAGGTACCCCTCCTGCCGCGCGAGCGTGGCGAGCCCGACCTCCTCGAGCTCGACCGCGTGCAGCCGGATGAGCACGTCGATCAGATCCCGGCTGGCGGCCGCACGTGCGTCGACGTCCAGGGCCTCGGCCGCGAGCTTCCGGTCCCGCACGACGATCCCGTCGACGTGCTCCATGACGTAGAAGGGGGCACCGGTGACGGTGCCGGTCTCCTCCAGGCCGAAGCAGCGCGGGACCGGTACCTGGGAGGCGGCCAGGGCCGACAGGATGCGGTGCTCGCGGGCGACGTCGTGGGCGGAGGGCAGGACGCCGTGCAGCGGCGGGCGCCGGAGCACGACACGCCGGCCGGCTCCGTCCTCGAGCCCGAAGGTGAGGTTCGAGCGCCCGCCGGGCAGCAGACGGGCGCGCAGCGGAGGACGCAGGTCGGTGCGGTCTGCGAGCCAGCGCGCCACCGCGTCCAGGTCGAGCCCATCCGGGACCTCTCGATCAGCTGGCACCAGCTCCTCCCTCCCACGGCACGGTCGTCGGCCCGGCCCCGGCAGCCTCGCAGACCGGCGCGCGCCCGCCAAGCCGCCCGCCACAGCCTGACCCCTGCGCCCGGCATGACCCCTCCGCCCGGCACGACCCACCCGGTAGCGTGGTGGTGTGAACGACCGCGACCCCGCTGCACCCCCGCCCGGCGCCGCAGGTGGCCGCCGGCGACACCGCGTGGACGCCTGGGTCGCCGCCGAGCACGCGGAGGTGACCACGGCGCCGACGCCGTCGCCGCTGACGCGCGCATCGCGTGCCGGTGCCCGCAAGCTGAGCGGCAGCGTGCGGTCGCTGTTCGAGACCGGCGGGCCGGGGTTCCGGGACCTCGCGGTCACCCAGGTGCTCTCCACCGCCGCCGACACCCTCGTGGCGGTGGGCCTCGCCGGGACGCTGTTCTTCCAGGTACCGGCCGCCGAGGCCCGGGGCA
Organism: Nitriliruptoraceae bacterium; assembly: GCA_046540855.1. GTDB lineage: Bacteria > Actinomycetota > Nitriliruptoria > Nitriliruptorales > Nitriliruptoraceae > T1Sed10-7. Next base: position 16,350 of record JBKHEJ010000016.1, on the reverse strand, counting down.
ACGTCGCGCTCTACCTGCTGCTCACGGTGGCCCCCTTCGCGGTGATCGGCCCGGTGCTCGGGCGCGTGCTGGCCGGCTCGCCGGTGCGGACCCGCACGGTGCTCGTCGCCGCGGCGCTCGGCAGGGCGGTGTTCGCCCTGGCGGCCCTGTACCGCCTGGACAGCCTGTGGCTGTTCCCCGCCGCCTTCGGGCTGCTGGTCCTCTCGCGCGTGCACGGCATCACCCGCAACGCGCTGCTCCCGCTGGCGCTGGACGCGCCGCAGGCGCTCGTCGAGGCGAACGCGAGGCTCGCCTGGATCGGGGTGCTCGCGGGTGCGCTCGCCGCGCCCGTCGGCCTGGCAGCGCTGCAGCTGGTGGGCAGCAACGGCCCGCTGGCGCTGGCCGCCCTCGCCGCGCTGGGTGCCGCGCTCGTCGGACGGCGGCTCCCGAGACCCGACGGGGCCAGCGCGGCCGGGACGGGACCGGTGTGGCGCGGGCTCCGGCTGCAGCTGCCACGCCAGGTGCGCCTGGCGCAACTGGCGACCGCCGGGGTGCGCGTCCTGAACGGGTTCCTGCTGCTGCTGCTCGCCTTCGAGCTGCAGCAGCGCGATGCGGGGCTGCTCGACTTCGGGGCGCTCCTGGCAGCGGCGGGTGCCGGCTACGCCCTGGCCTCACGGATCGTGCCGCACGTGGCCCGCAGGGTGCGTGAGGAACCGATCGTCCTGGCCGCCCTGGCGACGACCGCTGCCGCCGCCTTCACCGCCGGTCAGTGGTTCGGTCTCGTGGCCGCCGCCGCCCTCGCTGCCGCCGCCGGGCTCGCGTGGGGGTTCGCGAAGCTGGCCTTCGACGGGCTGCTCCAGAGCTCCGTGCCGAGCGATCGTCGGGGGGCGGCCTTCACCCGCTCCGAGACGGTGTTCTCCATCGCCTGGGTGCTGGGGGCGATCGTGCCCACCGCGCTGCCGCTGCCCGCATCGGTCGGGCTCGCGCTCGCGGGCTTCGCGGCGCTGGCCGCCCAGATCGTCTACGTCAGCGTCCTCCTCGTGCCCGCCGCACCGGCGCGCCGTGGCGACGACCCGGCCGGGATGCCCCGAGGAGCGTCAGAGCGGGGCGTTGCCGGATCGGGCCAGGAACGGGCCTAGAGGACATCCCACACGTTGCCGCCGGCGAGCAGCGCCTCGAGGTCGCCCTCGCCGCGCATCTCGGTGGCGGTAGCGATCTGGGTGCGCAGCTCGTCGTCGTAGACCGGTTGCTCCACCGCCCGGAAGACCCCGATCGGGGTCGGGCCCGTCGGGTTGATCGACAGCCGCGACAGGGCGAACGCGGTGGTCGTGCGCTCCCGTGCGGGGTCGTGGACCACGACCCGGTCGCCGGCCTCAGCGGTCGGCACGATCCGCATCGTGCCGTCGGGATCGGCCACCACCGCCCGCTCGCCCTCGGGACCGAAGGTGATCGGCTCCCCGGCCTGGAGGCGGATCTGGTTGTGGTCCTTGGTGTCCTTGTCCTTCAGGGCCGCGAAGGCGCCGTTGTTGAAGATGTTGCAGTTCTGGTAGATCTCCACGAAGGAGGTGCCGCGGTGGTCCTGGGCCGCCTTGAGGACCTCGGACAGGTGCGCGCGCTCGGTGTCGATCGACCGGGCGACGAAGGTCGCGCCGGCACCGAGAGCGAGCGCGACCGGGTTGACGGGCCGGTCGATCGACCCCATCGGCGTCGACTTGTGGACGGAGCCGCGCGGTGAGGTCGGGGAGTACTGGCCCTTGGTGAGCCCGTAGATCTCGTTGTTGAACAGCAGGATGTTGACGTTGACGTTGCGCCGGATCGTGTGCATCAGGTGGTTGCCACCGATGGACAGCCCATCGCCATCGCCGGTGACGACCCAGATGTCCAGGTCCGGCCGCGTGATCGCGAGCCCGGTCGCCACCGTCGGCGCACGCCCGTGGATCGTGTGGAACCCGTAGGTGTCCATGTAGTACGGGAAGCGCGAGGAGCACCCGATGCCCGAGATGAACACCGTCGTCTCCGGGCGCGCGCCGGACTCGGCGAGGACCGACTGCACGGTGGCGAGGATCGCGTAGTCCCCGCAGCCCGGGCACCAGCGGACCTCGCGGTCGGAGGTGAAGTCCTTCTTCGTCAGCTTCTGCTCGTTGGTCGTCATGCCTGCTCTCCCCAGCCCAGGTGCTCGATCACGCGTTGCAGCTCGCCCGAGCTGAAGGGCTGGCCGCTGACCCGGTTGTAGCGCTTGACATCCACGAGCGTGGCGGCCCGTAGCAGCATCGCGAGCTGACCCATGTTGTTCTCCGGGCAGATCACGACCCGGTAGGAGCGCAGCAGGTCCGGCAGGTCGGGGTGCAGGGGTGCGAGATGGGTCAGGTGCACCCGCGCGACCTTGCGGCCCCGCTCGCGCAGGTCGTGGCAGGCCGCCTGCAACGGCCCCTTCGTCGAGCCCCAGCCGACCACGAGCACGTCCGCCTCACCGCTGGGATCGACCACCTCGAGCGGTGGCAGCGACGCGGCGATGCGCTCCAGGCGCTGGTAGCGCAGCTCGGTCATGTGGTGGTGGTTGGCGGGGTCGTAGGAGATGTGGCCCGACAGCTCCTCCTTCTCGATCCCGCCGAGGCGGTGCTCGAGCCCCGGGGTCCCCGGCAGCGCCCACGGTCGGGCGAGGGTCTCCTCATCGCGCAGGTAGGGCGCGAAGGTGCCGTCCTCGCGGTTCGGTTCGGTCGCGAAGCGGACCACCTCCGACAGCGCCGGCAGGGCCTCCACCTGTGGTAGCCGCCACGGCTCCGCCGAGTTGGCGAGGTAGCCGTCGGACAGGATCGCGACCGGCGTGCGGTAGGTCAGGGCGATCCGAGCCGCCTCGATCGCGGTGTCGAAGCAGTCGGCCGGGGAGGACGCCGCCACGACCGGGATCGGCGCCTCGCCGTTGCGCCCGAACAGCACCTGCAGCAGGTCGGACTGCTCGGTCTTGGTGGGCAGGCCCGTGGACGGGCCTCCGCGCTGGACGTCGATCACCAGCATCGGCAGCTCGGAGATCGCCGCCAAGCCCATCGCCTCGGTCTTGAGCGCGATACCCGGGCCCGAGGACGCGGTGACGGCCAGGGAACCGCCGAAGGCCGCCCCGATCACCGAGCCCATCGCGGCGATCTCGTCCTCAGCCTGGTAGGTCGCCACCCCGAAGTGCTTCAGCTTGGCGAGCTCGTGCAGGATGTCCGAGGCCGGGGTGATCGGGTAGGAGCCGTAGAACAGCGGCAGCCCGCTCCTCACGCTCGCCGCCACGAGGCCGTAGGCCATGGCCTGGTTGCCGGTGATGTTGCGGTACCGCCCGGGCGCGAGCTTCGCCGGCTTGACCTCGTAGGTGAAGGCGAAGGCCTCGGTGGTGTCGCCGTAGTTCCACCCGGCCTTCAGCGCGGTGACGTTGGCCTCGGCGAGCGCCGGCTTGCTCGCGAACTTCGTCCGTAGCCACTCCTCGGTCTCACCGACGGGGCGGGAGTACATCCAGGACACGAGGCCGAGGGCGAGCATGTTCTTGCACCGCTCCGCCTCCTTCTTGTTCAGCCGCCCCTCCTCGATCATCTGCGCGAGCGCCCCGAGGGTCAGCTCGGTGATCGGGACCTCGTGGAGCTGGTAGTCCTCGAGGCTGTGGTCCGCGAGCGGCGAGACCTCGTAGCCGGCCTTGGCGAGGTTGCGCTCGGTGAAGGCGTCGGTGTTGACGATGAGGATGCCACCGGACTTCAAGGCGCTCAGGTGCTTGGACAGCGCCGCCGGGTTCATCGCCACGAGCACGTCCGGTGCATCGCCGGGGGTGTGGATGTCCTGGTCGGAGAAGTGCAGCTGGAAGGAGCTCACGCCCGCCAGCGTCCCGGCGGGCGCGCGGATCTCGGCCGGGAAGTCCGGCAGGGTCGCCAGATCGTTGCCCGCGATCGCGGACTGGGTCGTGAACCGATCTCCCGTCAGCTGCATCCCGTCGCCGGAGTCACCGGCGAAGCGGATCACGGCGCTGGAGAGCTGGATCCGTTCGCGTTCCGGGGCCGTCGTCTCGCTCATCGCGCCACCTGCCCGTCCTGCACGCCCATCATCCCCTCCCGCACGTCACGGTGCGTTCGTCACACGGACCCGCGGCTCCCGCGACCGGGGCGGTGGCGGGGTGTGGGTCCATCACGGACCGAACCTACCGCGCGCCGCGGTGGCGGGCGTGCTCCGGCCGACCGTCGGCGTAGGGCCACAGGTCCCAACCTCACCGGCGGGGCTCAGCCGCACACCCCCCGCAGCAGACGGTAGGGGTTCACCGGTTGGCTGCCGCCCACGTGGTACTCGAAGTGGACGTGCTCGGCGCCCGCGACGGCGTTGCCGGTCGACCCGTTCGTACCCACCTGCTGCCCGGCACGCACCCGGGCCCCGCTGGCGACGGTGTGGCTGTCGAGGTGGAGGTACCAGTAGTGGTGCCCGTCGTCCCCGCGCAGGATCCCCCACAGCCCCGCGCTGGCCCCGGGTGGCATGACCTGCCAGGTCCCGGAGGTGATCGCCCGGACCGGGATGCCGAGCGGCCCCATGATGTCGGTGCCGCGGTGGGAGCGGCCGCCGGAGCGCGCGAACCCCCAGGAGTCGATGAAGGAGCGTGGCTGGTCCAGCGGACAGGCCATGCCGCCGGAGGTGGCCGGCGCCGGTGCGGCGCTGCTCGCGCCGCTGGACCCCGCCTGGGCCCGGGCCGCCCGCTCAGCCTCCAGGCGGGCGCGACGCTCGGCCTCGAGCCGCTCCTGCTCCCGACGCAGACGCTCCCGCTCCTCGTCAGCCTCGCGCTGCAGGTCCTCGACGGTGTCCTCCATCTCGGCGTAGGCCGCCTGCAGCTCGGCGCTCACCGCCTCCTGACGCTCGGCTGCCGCGGCGAGCTGCTGCTGCCGCTCGGCGAGCTGGTCCTCGGCGGCCCGGACCCGCGTGCGTGTCGCCTGCAGCGCCTCGGTGCTGGCGCGGTCGGCATCGACCGCGCGCTTGACGACCTCGACCCGCTCGAGCGCCGCGGTGGGATCCTCGCTGGCCAGGAAGACCACGAGGGGATCGATCCTCGCGCCGTGCTTGAAGACCGTCCGCAGTCGCGTCCCCACGAGCTCCTCGACGGCGTCCAGCTCCGTGCGCAGTTCGCTGACCGTGCGCTCCAGACGGTCCCGCTCCCCCTCGAGGACCGCGACCTCAGCGACCAGCTCCTCGCGGGCCTGGGTCGCAGCGTCGAGCCGCTCCTGCAGCTCGGCCTGGGACGCTTCCGCCTCCCCCAGGTCACGCTCGAGACGCTCCAGCTGCTCGCTCTGCGCGAGCGCCGGCACCTCAAGGAAGAGCGCTGCGAGCACCAGCACCACCGCCGCCATCCACAGCGGGCGGCGACGGTGCGCGGTGATGGCAGCGATCATCAGCTCTCGGGGGTGCCAGGGGGTTCGGACGGACCCCGACCGGGCGGTGACGGGCCGGCCGGGCGGGGGCCGGCGGCGGGCGGGCCGGGAGGGTACGCGCTCGTCGCACCCCTGCCCACCGCGCCGCGGGCACGTCGCTTCAGTCCGCGTTGGCGGTGGCGGTCCCGGAGGCCGCGACGCGGTCCATCTCGGTCTTCGGCGCGACCCGCCAGAAGGCCTCCGACCCACGCGCCCAGTCCGCCAGCAGCGCGGCGGCACGACGGGACCCGGTGACGGTGGCGTGCTCCTCGACCAGTTGCCTCACCCGCGCGAGCTGGCCACCATCGGGCCGGCGGGCCTCGACCAGCTGGCGGTTCACCCGCGCCAGCACCTCGCCGCGCGGGTCGTGCACGAAGCACTCGCCACCGCTCATCCCCGCCCCGATGTTGTGGCCCGTGGGGCCGAGCACGACCACCGTGCCGCCGGTCATGTACTCGCAGGCGTGATCCCCGGTGCCCTCCACCACGGCGGTCGCGCCGGAGTTGCGCACCGCGAAGCGCTCGCCGGCGCGCCCCGCGACGAACACCTCACCAGCGGTGGCGCCGTACAGGACGGTGTTGCCCACCAGCACCGGGTCACCGGCATCGTCCTCGGGTGCGCGGATGACGATGCGGCCACCGCCGAGCCCCTTGCCGACGTAGTCGTTCGCCTCGCCGTCGAGCACGAGCTCCAGCCCGCGGCTCGCGAAGGCCCCGAAGGACTGCCCGGCGGCACCGGTGAAGCGCAGCCGGGCGAGCCCCGGGGGGTCCTGCTCGCCGTACTCGAGCCCGACGGCGCCGCCGATGCGCGCGCCGACGGTGCGGTCGGCGTTGGAGATCGTGTAGGTGTACTCGGTGATCCCGCCGAGGAAGATCGTCTCGAGCGCGTCCTCGAACACCCGGTCGCCGAGCTCGCTGCGCGGGTCCTGGATCGCGACGCGGCCGGTGAAGTGCCGCTCGCCGACACCCGGGTCCTGCAGCAGCGGGCGCACGTCGATGCGGGCCGCCTTGCCGGAGAGTCCCTCGCGCCGCGCGAGCAGGTCGACCCGGCCGATGGCCTCCTCGAGCGAACGCACGCCGAGGGCGGCGAGCAGCTCACGCACCTCGGCCGCGACCATCGTCAGGTACGCCGCGACCATCTCCGGCGTCCCGGCGAAGCGCTCACGCAGGTCCAGCCGCTGGGTCGCGATCCCCACCGGGCAGGTGTCCCGGTGGCACGCGCGGGCCATGATGCACCCCTCCGCGAACAGCGCCGCGGTCCCGAAGGAGTACTCATCGGCCCCGAGCAGGGCCGCGAGCAGGACGTCGTGGCCGGTCTTGAACCCCCCGTCGACCCGCAGCCTGACCCGTCCGCGCAGCCCGTTGTAGCGCAGGACCTGCTGGACCTCGGCGAGCCCGAGCTCCCAGGGCAGGCCCGCGTGCTGGATCGACGACAGCGGCGAGGCCCCGGTGCCCCCGTCGTTGCCGGAGATGTGGATCGAGTCCGCCAGCGCCTTGACGACCCCGGCGGCGACGGTCCCGATGCCGTGCTCGGCGACGAGCTTGACGTCGACCAACGCCTCGGGGTTGACCTGCTTGAGGTCGAAGATGAGCTGCGCGAGGTCCTCGATCGAGTAGATGTCGTGGTGGGGCGGCGGGCTGATGAGCGTCACCCCCGGGGTGGTGTGCCGCAGCCGCGCGATCTCCTCGGTGACCTTGTGACCCGGGATCTGCCCACCCTCCCCCGGCTTGGAGCCCTGCGCGATCTTGATCTGCAGCACGTGCGCGTTGGCGAGGTACTCCGGGGTGACCCCGAAACGGCCCGAGGCGACCTGCTTCATGCGGCAGTCCAGGTCCCGCTCGCTCCAGCGGGTCCGGAACCGGGCCGGGTCCTCCCCGCCCTCCCCGGAGTTGGCCTTCCCGCCGATCATGTTCAGCGCGGCCGCCAGCGTCTCATGGGCCTCGGCCGACAGGGCGCCGTGGGACATCGCGCCGGTGGAGAAGCGCGCGGTGATCGCCTCCACCGGCTCCACCTCGTCGAGCGGCACCGGGCCGTCGAGCGCGGTCGGGACGAGGAAGTCCCGCGGGTAGGCGGGTGGCCGGGCACGCACCGTCGCGCTGAAGTGCCGGTAGAGGTCGACGCGGCCCTCGTTGGCCGCGGTGCGCAGCAGCGCGGCCGTGGTGCCGTCCACCTCGGTGGCAGCCCCGACGCCGTCGAGGCGGAACGGGGCGGTCGCGCTCCTGCGGCCGAGCCCGAGCACATCGTGGAGCGCGTCGACCACCGGCTTGGACATGTCGTGGAACTCGCCGCCCTGCTTCCACTTGATGATCCCCGGGCTGGACAGCTCGGGCAGCTCCGCCTCACCGTCCACACCGGCGGGCGGGAACGCCTCGGCGTGCTGGGCCAGCACCTCGGCCGCGAGGTCCTCGAGCGTCAGCCCACCGAGCATCGAGGTGGTCCCGGCGAAGCAGGTCTCGATGACGTCCGCGCCGAGCCCGAGCGCCTCGAAGATCTGCGCGGACCGGTAGGAGTCGAGCACGCTGATGCCCATCTTGGACATGATCTTCAGCACGCCGTCCTCGAGGGCGTTGCGGTAGCGCTCCTGGGCGACCGAGGCCGAGGGGTTGTCCCCGCCGATCCGCCCCTCGTCAGCCAGGTCGGCGATGGTCTGCAGGACCAGCCGCGGCACGATCGCGTCGGCGCCGTACCCGAGCAGGGTGGCCGCGTCGTGGGTCTCACGCGCCTCGTCGGTCTCGGCCACGAGCGAGGTGGCGGTGCGCAGGTTCTCGCGCAGCAGGCGTTGGTGCACCGCACCGACGGCGAGCAGGATCGGGACCCGGGCACGGTCGAGGTCGATGCCGGTGTCGGACACCACGACCACGCCAGCGCCGCCGCGCACGTGCTCCACCGCCTCGTCCCCGAGCCGCTCCAGCGCGGTCCGCAGGCCCGCGGGACCGTCGGCGACCGGGAAGGTGGCGTCCACCGCCTGGACCGCGAAGGGCAGCGTCGGGGACAGCACGAGCCGCTGCAGCCCGTCGGGGTAGAGGAAGAAGGAGCCGAGCTCGAGCAACCGCGCGGCCTCGGGCGTCTCGGTCAGCACCGAGGCCCGCGGACCGAGCAGGGTCCTCAAGCTCATCACCTCCGACTCGCGGTAGTGGTCGATGGGCGGGTTGGTGACCTGGGCGAAGCGCTGCTTGAGGAAGTGGGAGACCGGCCGGCGCACCTGGCTGAGCGCCTCCATCGGGGTGTCGTCCCCCATCGAGGAGGTCGTCTCCTTGCCCTGCGTGGCCATCGGCCTGAGGATCGAGATCAGCTCCTCCTTGGTGACCCCGAAGGCGAGCTGCCGCTGGCGCAGGTCGGCCGGCACACCCTCGACCGGCTGGCCGGCGTTGACCGGGCTGAGCTGCTCGGCGAGCCAGGCCCCGTAGGGGGCGCTGGCCGCCAACCGGAGCTTGATCTCGCGGTCCTCCTGCAGACCTCCCTCGGTCGGGTCGACGCACAGCATCTGGCCGGGGCCGAGGCGCTCGCGTCGGACCGTGCCGTGATGCGCCGGGTGGTCGGTGGGCAGCGAGGTGCTGACCGCACCGACCTCGGAGGAGGCCACGACCGTGCCGTCCTCGCAGACGTGGTAGCGCAGCGGACGCAGCCCGTTGCGGTCGAGTCCCGCCCCGACGCGCACCCCGTCGGTGAAGATCAGGCCCGCCGGCCCGTCCCAGGGCTCGATCAGGCAGGTGTGGTAGCGGTAGAAGTCGCGGACCGCGGGCTCGAGGTCGCGGGCGCCCTCCCACACCTGCGGCACGAGCATGGCCTGGGCGTGGCGGATGTCACGGCCGCCGAGCACGAGCAGCTCGAGCGCCGCGTCCAGCTTGGCGGAGTCCGACTGGTGGTCGTCGATCACCGGCGGCAGGAGCTCGGGGGCCGCCCAGTCGACCCCGTCGACGGACATGGCGCCGGGGACGAACTGTCCCTCCCGGGCACGCATGAGGTTGAGGTTGCCCTCGATGGTGTTGATCTCGCCGTTGTGGCACAGGGTGCGGAAGGGCTGCGCGCGCTCCCAGGACGGTGCCGTGTTGGTCGAGAAGCGCGAGTGGTAGATCGCGAGAGCGGAGGTGAACCGCTCGTCACGCAGGTCGAGGTAGAAGGCGCCGAGCTGGTCCGCGTCGGCCATCGCCTTGTAGGTCACGGTCAGGAAGGAGCAGCTGGCCGCGTAGAAGCGCACCCCGGCCGCCTCGCAGGCCTTGCGGGCCCGGCGACGCACCCGGTAGGCGGCACGCTCCGCCGCCCGGTCATCCAGCCCCGCCGGCCGTCCGAGCACGGCCTGCACCAGCGCGGGCTGCGCCGCGAGAGCGATCTCGCCGATCGCCTCGGGGTCGGTGGGCACGACCCGGAACCCCGCGAGGGTGACCCCCTCCTGGTCGCAGGCGGCCGCGAAGGCCTGCAGCGCCATCTGCCGTGCGGCGACGTCCTCCGGCTCCTCGCCGGACTGGAGGAACAGCATCGCGAGCCCGGTGTCCACCGGCGCGACCTCGGTCACGAGCTCCCGGGACCAGGCCGCCGCGAGCTCGCGCGGGATCTGCGTGAGGATGCCGGCGCCGTCACCCGAGCGGGCGTCCGCCGCCACCGCGCCGCGGTGCTTGACGCCGCACAGCCCCTGCAGGGCGAGCTCGACGATGCTGCGCCGGGGCTGCCCGTCGACGTGCGCGACGAACCCGATGCCGCACGCATCGCGTTCGGCGCCGAGATCGAAGCCGGGTGCGATCGGCCGGTGGGTGCGGGCGAGGTCGACCATGGGTGCCTCCGACAGCTGAGGTCTCGCGCCGCCGCCACGACCCGGGACCGGTGGGAGCCGCCGGTCGGGTGGGGACCGGCGGCGCGGGGACCGCAGCCGGACGCACGAACGGCGCCCGCGGGTCCGGTGAGGAACGCGAGCGCCGTTGCTCGGGTGCGAACGGTACCCGGCGGGCCGCACCGGTGTCCATCCTGTCCCTTGGCTCCCCAGGCAAGGAGCGGTCGGCCCTAGGCGTGGGGCCCCACACCTGGTAGCGATACCACCCGACACGGCCGGAGCACCGCCCCGTGCCACGTCACCGGGAGCGAAGGGACCCGCATGACGACGCGCAGCTTGGAGCCCGGTCTCGAGGAGCCCTCTGGCCAGGAGGCAGAGGCCGACCCTGCGGCGCCCGAGCTGACCCTGTCCCTCGCGCTCGCCGCCCTCGATGCCGTCGATGCGATGGTCGTCATCACCGACCTCGAGGGGCGGATCCGCTACGTGAACCGGGCCTTCACGGAGACCACCGGCTTCCCCCCCGAGGAGGTGGTGGGGGCGACGCCTCGGGTCCTGCGCTCCGGCCAGCACGACGGCGCCTTCTATGGCCGGCTGTGGTCGACCGTGCTGGGGGGCGGGACCTGGGAGGGGGAGATCATCAACCGCCGGCGCAACGGCGAGCTGTACACCGACCGGATGACGATCTCCCCCGTGCGCGCCGCCAACGGTCGGATCACCCACATGGTCGCCATCAAGCGGGACGTGTCCGCACGGGTGGACGACCTGCTGGCTGCCTCGCCCTACGGCGTCCTCCACCTCGGCGGGGATGCGGCCCTGGTGTACGCCAACGCGCGCGCCTGCGAGCTGCTGGACCACAGCTTCGAGGAGCTGCTCGGGAGCGGGTGGCGGACGGTGCTCGGGCCCGCCGCCGAGGCGCTCGCGGACGCGGTCCGCGACGCGAGCGAGCGCGGTGAGGTTCCCCAGCAGCACCGTACCCGGGTGCTGGACGTCGCAGGCCGCCACCTGCGGGTGCACCTCGGCCTGCTGCGACCGGGACAGGCGGCGGTGCTCGGCTGCGTGGTCGCCCTCGAGGACGCGACCGCGGAGCTCAAGGCCACCGCTGCGCTCGCGGACCGGGAGCGCTTCGCGCGCACGGTGATCGACGTGATGGACAGCCCGACCGCGGTCGTGGACCGCACCGGTCGGATCATCCAGGTGAACCCGGCCTGGGCCGACAGCCCCGAGGAGGACCACCTGCTCGGGACACCACCGGGCACCTCCCTGCTCGAGCTCGACCTGGCGCCGGAGACGGCCACGACGCACGGCTCGCTGCTGCGCGTCATCGACGCGGTGCGCGTCGCGATCGGCGAGGCGCAGGCCGATCCCCGCGTCGTCGAGCACCTCAGCCCGGGACCCCGGGCACGGTGGTGGCAGATCCGGGTGACCCACCTGCCCATCAGCGCGGGCGGCGCGGTCATCACCGCCTCGGACATCACCTCGGTGCGCCGGGCGCAGCAGCGCTCCGCCGTGGACGCCCGCACCGACGCGCTCACCGGGCTCCGGAACCGGCGCGGGCTGGAGGAGGTGCTCGAGGCGGTGGCGACCTCCGCGGGTACCGAACCGATCGCCGTGCTGTTCTGCGACCTCGACCGGTTCAAGCCCGTCAACGACGCCCACGGTCACGCGGCCGGTGACGAGCTGTTGCGGGCGGTCGCGGGCCGGCTCGTGGGGCAGACCCGCGACGGGGACCTCGTCGCCCGACCCGGCGGCGACGAGTTCGTCGCCGTGCTGCCCGGCACCGACCAGGGCCGTGCCGAGGCCATCGCCAAGCGGATGGAGGCGGTGGTCGCGCGCCCCTTCCGGCTCGAGGACGGGCTGGAGGTCTCGATCGGCATCAGCATCGGTGTGGCGGTGACCGCGGAGCGGGCGACGGTGCGGGAGCTGTTGACCGCCGCTGACCGGGCCATGTACACCGTGAAGCGGGACCGGCGCGCGTCGACGCCCTGACGACGCCTCGGACCCGAGAGGGAGGCGAGATGTCGGTGCTACTGGACCTGCGGGCGGACGGGGTCGCGGTCCTGACCTTCGACGACCCCGACCGCCGCAACGCCATGACGGCGAGCATGGGCGAGCAGCTCGTGGCGCGGGTCACCGAGCTCTCGGCGGACCCGGATCTGCGCGCCGTGGTGCTGACCGGTACCCCGCCGGCGTTCTCGGCCGGCGGCGACCTCGACATGCTCGAGGACCTCTCCCGGCGGGCACGCCTGGAGGGCTTCGACGCCGCGCCGTTCATGACCGCGTTCTACCGCCGCTTCCTCAGCATCGTCGAGCTGCCGGTCCCGGTCATCGCTGCGGTCAACGGGCACGCGATCGGAGCCGGTCTGTGCGTGGCCCTGGCCGCCGATCTACGGGTGGTCGCCGCGGATGCCAAGCTCGGCCTGAACTTCGCCCAGCTCGGGCTCCACCCCGGCATGGGCGGGACCTGGTTCCTGCCGCGCCTGATCGGGCCGGAGCGGGCCGCAGCCTGGCTGTACACCGGCGGCCTGACCGACGGGGAGAGCGCCGCCGCGCAGGGGCTCGCCCTCGAGGCGGTCGCGGCCTCGGACGTCCTACCCCGTGCCCTCGGCCTGGCCCACCGCATCGCCGCGTCCTCGCCGGTGGTGGTGCGCCAGCTCAAGCGCACGCTCGCGGCCAGCCCACAGGTCGACCTGCCCAGCGCGCTCGCCACCGAGGCCGCGGCGCAAGCCGTCAGCTACGCCTCGCAGGACCTCGTCGAGGGACTCGATGCCGCCCGCGAGCGGCGACCGCCCTCCTTCCCCGGCCGCTAGCCCCGTCCGTGCCGGGCCGGGGCGCCTCAGGCCTCGTCGAGCGCGGCGGCCAGCAGCCCCCGGGCGATCACCTTCAGGGCGAGCACCTCGTCGGTGCCCTCGAAGATCGGGAGCACGCGGGCATCCACGAACAGCCGGCTGACCTCGTACTCCTCGGCGTAGCCGTACCCGCCGTGCAGCTGCTGGGCCTCGCGGGTGACCCACTCGGCGGCGCGGCAGGCGACCTGCTTGACCTGCGAGGCGGTCAGTGCCGCGCCGTCGCTGCCGCGTGCGAGCTCCCGGGCGACCTGGGTGGACAGCGCACGGCTCGCCGCCAGCGTCGCGGCCATGCGTGCCAGCCGGGCCCGGGTGAGCGGGAAGTCGGCGATCGCCTGGCCGAACACGCGCCGCTCACGGGTGTAGGTCACCGCCTGCTCGAGGGCGGCCTGCATGACCCCCTGGGCGCGGGCGGCGGTCTGCAGCCGGGCGTTGGCGAAGGCCTGCATCTGCAGGTAGAAGCCCCGCCCGAGCCCCGCCTCCTCGCCGATGAGCGCCTCGGCCGGCACCCGCCACCCCTCCAGCGAGACCTCGAAGGAGTGCATCCCGCGGTAGCCGAGGGTGGGGATGGCCCGCGCCTCCATCCGCCCACCGCCGGTCCCACCGATCGTGCCGTCCGGGCCCTGCTCCACGACGAAGTGGTGGCCGCTAGCGGCCGGCTTCTCCACCACGAACAGGCTCAGGCCCCTATGGCCGAGGGAGCGGTCCGGGTCGGTGCGGGCCAGCACCAGCAGGTACTCGGCGCGGCCGGCGAAGGTGCACCAGGTCTTGACCCCGTCCAGCACCCAGTGGTCCCCGTCGCGCCGCGCGGTCGTCTTGACGCCGGCCACGTCCGACCCGTGGTCCGGCTCGGTGACCGCCACGGCGCACATGCGCTCGCCGGAGGCGATGGCCGGGAGCCAGGTGTCCTTCTGGGCCGCGGTCCCCCCCTTGAGGATCGCGGTGCCGATGATCTCGGGCCGGGTGATCAGCGACCCGGCCACCCCGAGCGAGCCGCGCGAGAGCTCCTCGGTGACCAGCACCATGTTGAGCAGCTCGTCCTCCCCGCCGCTCGCGAACCCGCCGTGCTCCTCGGGGATCGACAGCGCGAAGCAGCCGAGCTCGGCGAGCCCGCTGATGATGTCCTCCGGGATGTCCTCGTCGCCGCGGTGCACCTGCTCGGCGACCGGCATGACCTTCTCCTCGGCGAAGCGCCGGAAGGTCTGGCGGACCATCTCGAGGTCCTCGCCGAGGTGGCGCGGGCCGGCCTCGCTGGTGGTGAGCACCCGGTCGCCGACCTGCTCGAGGAGCGCGCCGGAGCGACCGGCGGCCAGGGCCTCGGCGACCTGGGCGAGCGGGGCGGCGTCCAGTCCGACCTCGGCCTCACGACCGGCGAGCCGGGCCAGCAGGTCCGCGGCCACCTCGGCTGCGGCGACGAGCGCGAGCTGCCCCTCGAACGCCTCGCCGCCCTCGGCCTGGCCCGCCAGGGCCCGGGCCGCGGCCTGTGCGGAGGACAGGGAGGCCAGGTCGTAGGCGAGCAGCTGGTGCGCATCCAGCCGGTCCGCATCGATGCGGCCATCCACCGCGCAGGCGGCCGCCAGGTGGCGGGCGAGGGTGGCCAGCTGCGCATCGATGGCGTCGAGGAGCTGCTGGGCGTGGGCGAGCTCGGTCACGATCGATCCCCTCGGTGGCGGCCGGCGACCCCGATCGGTCCCCTCGGTGGTCCCCGCGGTCCGCGGCGGTTGCCACAGCCTGCCAGGCGCGCCGATGGCGGACCAAGCCGGCGCCCCACGGCCCGCCACAGGCGAGCCGCGCAGGCCTCAGGTGGCGAGGCGCTCGCGAGCGACCACGGCCGCACCGATCGCCCCGCCGGAATCCCCGAGCGCGGCCCGGACCAGACGGACCTCGGGCGGCTGCAGGAACAGCAGGGGTTGCATGACCTCGTCGATGCGGGCGCGGAAGGGCTCCCCGAGCTTGTCGGCGAGGCCGCCACCGAGCACCACCACCTCGAGGTCGAGCAGGTTGACCACCCCGGCGATCCCGGTCGCGAGCACGTCGATGGCGTCCGCGAGCAGGTCGGTGACGAGCCGGTCGCCCTCGTCGAGCGCGGCCTTGAACACCCCGGAGGTGACGCGTTCCTTGCCCTTCTCCTCGGCGAGCTCGAACAGCCGGGTCGTCCGGCCGCCGTCCAGCGCCCGCCGAGCCGCGACCTCCATCGCCCGTCGCCCGGCGTAGGCCTCGATGCAGCCGCGGCGCCCGCACCCGCACATCGCCCCGCCCTCCCGGACGATCACGTGGCCGAACTCCCCGGCGGCGCCGTGGCGGCCCTCGACCGGCTCGCCCCTGAGCAGCAGCCCGCCACCGATGCCCGTGCCCGCGAACACGGTCAGCAGATCATCGGCGCCCTGCGCCGCCCCCAGCCGGTGCTCCCCGATGGCGGCGGCGGTGACGTCGTTGAGCACCGTGACGGGCCGCTCGAGCTCCTCCCCGAGGGCGTAGGCCAACGGGTAGCGCTCCCTGACGCCCTGGACGTTCGGCCCGCCGTCGATCGTGCCGTCCTGGACGATGCCGGGCACACCGACCCCGACCGCCTCGACCGCCTCGAGCTCGAGCCCGGCGTCCTCGGCGGCCTTGCGCGCCGCTTTGCGGAGCTCCTTGAGCAGGGCCGACGGCGCACCGTCAGCCGGGGTCGACCGCTTCGAGCTGCCGAGCACCTCGTCCCCCTCGAGCACGAGCGCGTACATGTTCGTGCCGCCGAGGTCGATGCCGATCGTGGGCATGGTGCGGTCCTTCGCTCGCGGACGTCACGAGCCTAACGCCCGGCCCCGGTCGCACCCGGGCGCGATCGTCCACCACGGCCGGTGGGCGCGAGCGCCACGAGCCCGACCACCAGCAACGCCGCCCCGGTCCACCCTGCCAGGGACAGCCGCTCACCCACCAGCGCCACCGCCAGCAGGGTGGCGGCGAGCGGCTCGGCCAGCGTCAGCGTCGTCACCGTGGGGGCGTCCAGGCTGGCGAGCCCGCGGGCGAACAGCGCGTAGCCGAGCGCGGTCGTGCCGAGGGTGAGCCACAGCACCGTGCCGACACCCGGGACGCCGGTGGTCCAGGCCAGGTCACCGGTCGCCAGCACCGGCAGCAGCAGCACCCCGGCGCCGGTGAAGGTCAGGGCCACCGCCGAGGTGCCGTCGGCCCCAGCCCGCACGAGCGCGACGGAGACGGTCGTGTAGGTCCCGTAGGCCGCGCCGGCCAGCAGCCCGACCAGCACCCCCGCCGGGCCGGGGTCCTGCCCGGCGTCCCCGCCGCCGGCGAGCAGCAGCACCCCCGCGCCCGCCACGGTCGCCGCGGTCGCCAAGAGCCAGCGCCGGCCCGG
>JBKHEJ010000015.1:0-24276 GCA_046540855.1 Nitriliruptoraceae bacterium | reverse complement strand
CCGCCCGCTGTTCCCCCGAGGCCGTCAGGACCGCCGTGAAGCTGCTCGATGTTGTCGTCAAGCGCATGTCGATCGCGGCACCGATGCGCAACGCCGTCATCGACTTCTCCCGGATGACCGTCGCCGCGATCGCCGTGGTCACCGATCGGACCGATGCCGAGGGACGGCCGCTGGTCGGCTACGGCTTCCACTCCAACGGCCGGTACGCCCCGATGGACGTGCTGGAGTCGCGGCTGGTGCCGCGGCTGCTCGCAGCACCTGACGGGCAGCTGCTCGACCCTGAGACCGGCCTGTTCGATCCGGTCCGCGCGCAGAAGGTCGCGCTCACCGACGAGAAGCCGGGCGGACACGGCGAACGCGCCGTCGCCGCCGGAGCCCTGGACATGGCCCTGTGGGACCTTCGCGCCAAGCAGGAGGGCCGACCGCTGTGGGCCGTGATCGCCGACCGGCACGGGCGTGAACCGTCCGAGCCTCCGGTGATCGACGTCTATGCCGCGGGCGGCTACTACGTCGAGGGTCAGGACGTCGCGGAGCTGCGCGAGGAGATGTCCTCGTACCTCGACATGGGCTACACCCGCTTGAAGATGAAGATCGGCGGCGCACCGCTCGCGGAGGACTGCCGACGCATCGAAGCGGTCCTCGACCTCGTCCCCGAAGGCGCTCGCCTCGCCGTCGACGCGAACGGGCGCTTCGACCTCGCGGCCGCCCTGGCGTACGCCGACGCCATCGCCGACTACGGACTCGCCTGGTTCGAGGAGCCCTGCGATCCGCTGGACTACCTGACCCTGGCCGCCATCGCCGACCACTACCCGGGGCCGCTGGCCACCGGCGAGAACCTGTTCTCCGTCCACGACGTCACCAACCTGATGCGCTACGGCGGACTGCGTCCCAACCACGACGTGTTGCAGATGGACCCGTCGCTGGCCTACGGCTTCGTGGAGTTCGAACGGATGCTCGAGGTGATGGCGCGGTTCGGCTGGGACCCCGCGGCCTGCCACCCGCATGGCGGTCATCAGTTCAACCTCCACATCGCCGGTGGCGCCGGCCTCAAGGGCATCGAGTCCTACCCGGGCATCTTCAAGCCCTTCGGCGGCTTCGGCGACGACGAACCGGTCGAGGACAGCCGCGTGCGCGTCACCACGGCACCCGGCATCGGGATGGAGCGCAAGTCCTCGCTGGAACCCGTCATCGAGGAGCTGTCGGCAGCCGTGGCGCAACGGACCGGCGTGGGGCGCACCTCCTGACGCGAGGGTGGCGGGCGCCACCGGTCACGCCGGGACGGCAGGGGCCGGCCCGGCCTGACGGTGGTCAGAGGATGCCGCCTTCGGTCATGCGCTTGTAGTCGAGGACGCGGTCGAGGGTCTCCTTGGACACCCCGTCCTCGAGGGCGACCTCGCGCAGGGTCTTGCCCTCCTTGTGTGCCTTCTTGGCCAGGCCGGCGGAGCGCTCGTAGCCGATCTCGGGGACCAGCGCGGTGACCTGCATCAGCGAGCGTTCCACCAGCTGCGGACCCTGGTCGGTCGCTTCGGTGCCGGCCAGGCACTTGTCGACGAACACGCGTGACACGGCCGCGAGCAGGCGCTCGGACTCGATCACGTTGCGGGCCATCAACGGGATCATCACGTTGAGTTCGAGCTCGCCGGACAGCCCGCCGACCGTGACGGCGGCGTCGTTGCCGATCACCTGTGCGGCGACCTGGCGGACCGACTCGGGGATCACCGGGTTGACCTTGCCGGGCATGATGGACGAGCCGGGCTGGATCTCGGGCAGCACGATCTCGTACAGGCCGGTGCGTGGCCCCGAGGCCATCCACCGCACGTCGTTGGCGATCTTGATCAGGCTCACCGCGACCGTCTTGAGCGCGCCGGAGATCTCCACGAGCGCGTCACGCGACCCCTGGGCCTCGAAGTGGTCCTCGGCCTCGCGGAAGGGGAGCTCGGTGCGCTGCGCCATCAGCTCGATGACCCGGTCGACGAACCCAGGCGGACAGTTGAGGCCCGTCCCGACCGCCGTGCCGCCCAGCGCCAGCTCGTAGATCGAGTCCAGCGACCTCTCGATGCGCGCGACGCCGAGCTCGACCTGCCGTGCGTAGCCGCCGAACTCCTGGCCGAGGGTGACCGGCGTGGCGTCCATGAGGTGGGTGCGGCCGGACTTGACCACGTCGGCCCACTCGTCGGACTTGCGTCGCAGCGTCCCCGCGAGTTCCTGCAGGGCGGGGATCGTGTCGTACTTGGCGACGCGGGCGACGGCCACGTGCACCGAGGTCGGGAAGGTGTCGTTGGACGACTGCGAGGCATTGACGTGGTCGTTGGGGTGCACGCGCGCCGACGACAGGTCCTCGCCGAGTAGCTGCTTGGCACGGTTGGCCAGCACCTCGTTGACGTTCATGTTCGTCGAGGTACCCGAACCGGTCTGGAAGGTGTCGACGGGGAAGTGCTCATCGAGCTTGCCGTCGATGACCTCGTCGGCGGCACGGCGGATCGCGTCGGCGATGTCGGCATCGACGACGCCGGTCTCCTCGTTGGCGGTCGCCGCCGCCCACTTGAGCATCGCGTGAGCCTGGACCACCTCCACCGGGACCGGCTGGCCCGACACCGGGAAGTTCTCCACCGCCCGCTGCGTGGATGCCCCCCACAACGCGTCGACCGGGATCTGCATCTCGCCCATCGTGTCGTGGGCCGTTCGGAACTGCTCGGTCATCTCATCGCCTCTGGCGGGGTCGTTCGATGGGGAGCCGCCCAGCGGGTCGGCTCCTGGTACTCAGAGCGTGGGCGACGCTCGTCGCCAGACCTAGGTCCGTTGTGCCTTCGTACGTGGTGACCGTCGCCCTGAGCAGGCATGCTGGGGCTACGTAGCGTCGGTATCAGTGTGGAACCCCCGGCAACCATCGAGTGCTCGGCCGGGACCTTGCTGCCGAGACCCTAAGGAGTCTCCCTCATGGCGAACAGGTTGAAGGCGAGCCAGACCACCCCGGCCAACGACGGCGGTTCTCCAGGCGGTGGGGCCAAGGAGCCGTCGGACGGGAAGCCGGCGTTGCAGGAGACGCTGCTGCGGTGGGGCGTCCCGCCGCTGGTAGGCCTGGCGATCTATCTGATCCCGGCGCCCGAAGCGGTCGAGCCGCAGGGATGGACCCTGCTGGCGGTCTTCGTGGCGACCATCGTCGCCATCATCGCCAAGCCGCTGCCGATGGGCGCCATCGCGTTCATCGGGTTGACCGTCGCCACGGTGCTCGGTGCGTTCGAGCTCGGCGACGCCCTCTCCGGCTTCAGCAACGGCGTGATCTGGCTCATCGTGATCGCGTTCCTGATCTCCCGTGCGGTCATCAAGACCGGCCTCGGGACACGGATCGCGTACCTGTTCGTGCGGCTGTTGGGCAAGAAGACCCTCGGCCTCGCCTACGGCCTGGCAGCGACCGACCTCGTCATCGCACCGGCCACGCCGTCCAACACCGCCCGTGCTGGCGGCATCGTCTTCCCCGTCGCCCGCTCCCTCGCCTCGGCGTACGACAGCGAACCCGACGAGGGCAGCGAACGGATCGGCTCGTTCCTGATGGCGTCGGTGTTCCAGGTCAACGCGGTCACCTCAGCGATGTTCCTGACCGCCATGGCCGCCAACCCGCTGATCGTGGAGCTGGCCGCTATCGAAGGCGTCGAGATCACCTGGGGCCAGTGGGCGCTCGCGGCCAGCGTTCCGGGCTTGCTCTCGCTGCTCACCATCCCGTTCGTCATGTTCAAGCTCACCAAGCCCACCGTCACCGAGACACCCGGTGCCGCGGAGATCGCCAAGGAGAAGCTGGCCGAGCTCGGGTCGCTCCAGCTGATGGAGAAGATCACCCTCGGCGTGTTCGTCCTGTTGATCGGCCTGTGGATCTTCGGCGACAACGCCTTCGGTATCGGCGCGACGCTGGCCGCCATGATCGGGCTGAGCGTGCTGCTCCTGACCACGGTGCTCACCTGGGACGACGTCAAGCGCGAACACGCCGCTTGGGACACGCTCGTCTGGTTCGCGGTGCTGGTGACGATGGCGTCCTTCCTCAACACCTACGGGGTCATCGGCTGGATCAGCAGCTCCATCGAGGGCTTCACCGGCGGGATGGGGTGGCCGACCGCCTTGAGCATCCTCGTGCTCTCCTACCTCTACATCCACTACTTCTTCGCCTCGAACACCGCTCACGTCACGGCGCTGTTCCCGACCTTCCTGGTCGCCGCGCTGGCGACCGGTGCCCCGCCGCTGCTCGCCGCGTTCCTGCTGGCGTTCTCGTCGAACCTGATGGGCGGCCTGACCCAGTACTCGACCGGTCCCGCGCCGGTGCTGTTCGGAGCCGGCTACAACTCGCTCGGCAAGTGGTGGCAGATGGGCTTCGTGGCCAGCGTGATCAACGTCGCCGTCTTCGGCGTCGTCGGCGCGCTGTGGATGAAGGTGATCGGCATCTACTGATCACGACGCACCGGGCCGGGGGCCGGCGACCGCGTCGCCGGCCCCCGGGTATGACGCTCGCGTCGCCAACAAGGAGACCGGATTGGCTGTCGACCTCGACCAACGCCGCCACGTCGGCGAACCGATCCACGACGCCGCGCCGTCGGGTGACCTCACCACCTTGTGGGACGAGTACCTGCTCGACCTGAGCCTGGTCAGCCCCGCGAACCGTCGACGGTTCAAGGTGATCGTGGTGGGAACGGGCCTGGCCGGTGCCGGTGCTGCCGCCAGCCTCTCCGAGCTCGGCTACCAGGTGGAGGCGTTCACGCTGCACGATGCCCCCAGGCGTGCGCACAGCGTCGCCGCGCAGGGCGGCATCAACGCAGCCAAGGCGTACAAGGCCGACGGCGACTCGGTCGACCGGCTGTTCCGCGACACCGTCAAGGGCGGAGACTTCCGCTCCCGCGAACCCGACGTGCACCGGCTGTCGGAGATGTCGGTTCGGGTCATCGACCACATGACGGCGTTGGGTGTGCCATTCGCACGCGAGTACGGCGGCCAGATCGCCACGCGCTCCTTCGGCGGGGTGCAGGTCTCACGCACCTTCTACGCGCGGGGGCAGACCGGCCAACAGCTTCAGATCGCCGGTTCCCAGCAACTGCTGAAGGAGGTCGGCGCCGGGCGAGTCACCCTGCACACCCGCATGGAGATGCTCGACCTGATCGTCGCCGACGGCCGCGCCGCCGGCATCGTCGCGCGCGACATGGTCTCGGGCGAGGTCGTTCCGTTCACCGCGCACGCGGTCGTGCTCGCCACCGGCGGCTACGGCAACGTCTACTTCAAGAGCACCCTGGCCAAGTCGTCCAACGTGACGGCGACCTGGCGCGCCCACCGCCGCGGGGCGCTGTTCGCCAACCCCTGTTTCGTGCAGTTCCATCCCACGTCGCTGCCGGTGTCCAACGAGTGGCAGTCGAAGACGACGTTGATGAGCGAGTCGCTGCGCAACGACGGACGGGTCTGGGTACCGAAGGTCGCAGGCGACGATCGGGCACCGGGTGACATCCCCGAGGACGAGCGCGACTACTACCTCGAACGGATGTACCCCTCGTTCGGCAACCTCGCCCCTCGTGACATCTCCTCGCGTGCCGCGAAGACCCAACTCGATGCCGGCAAGGGGGTGGGCCCCCTGCGGAACGGTGTCTACCTCGACTTCGCCGACGCGATCGAGCGGCTCGGGCGCCGCACGATGGAGGAGCGCTACGGCAACCTGTTCGACCTCTACATCGATGCCACTGGCGAGGATCCCTACACCAGCCCGATGCGCATCGCGCCCGGCCCCCACTTCGTGATGGGCGGTCTGTGGACCGACTACGACCAGATGAGCAACATCCCCGGCCTGTTCGTCGGCGGCGAGGCCAGCTTCAACTACCACGGCGCCAACCGGCTGGGGGCCAACTCGCTGCTGAGCGCCTCCGTCGACGGCTGGTTCGTGCTGCCCTGGACCGTGGCCAACTACCTCTCACCGCTGCTTGGGACCCAGGCCATCCCGACCGACCACCCGGCGGTGGTCGAGGCTGTCACCTCGACGAACGAACGGATCGACCACCTCCTCGGCGTGCAGGGCCAACGCAGCCCCGACGACTACCACCGAGAGCTCGGCAAGCTCCTCATGGACCGGGTCGGCGTCGAACGCGACGCCACCGGGCTGACGACCGCGCTCGACACGATCCGTGGGATGCGCCAGGACTTCTGGTCCAACGTACGGGTCGTCGGACACGGCCAGCAGCTCAACCAGGAGCTCGAACGCGCCGGCCGGGTGGCCGACTACCTCGACCTGGCCGAACTCATGGCGCTCGACGCCCTCGACCGCGATGAGTCCGCCGGCGCGCACTTCCGCTCCGAGCACCAGACTGCTGAAGGCGAGGCGCTACGCGACGACGAGAACTGGGCCTCCGGGTCGGCTTGGGCACCCGCCGGTCCCGACGGTCTGCCAACCCGCCGTTCGGAGCCGCTCAGCTTCGACGCCGTCCCGCTCGCGACCAGGAGCTACAAGTGATGCAGCTGACCCTCAGGATCTGGCGGCAGGACGGCCCCGACGAGCGCGGGCGCTTCGAACGCTACGAGCTTCGCGACGTCTCGCCCGAGATCAGCCTGCTGGAGATGCTCGACATGCTCAACGCGCAGCTCGTCGCGGAGGCCCGCGAGCCGGTCGCGTTCGACCACGACTGCCGCGAAGGCATCTGCGGCTCGTGCGGTGTGATGGTCGACGGCCAGCCGCACGGCCCGGTGGACTCCACCCCGGCCTGCCTGCAACGTGTCCGCAGCTTCTCCGACGGCGACGAGATCGTCATCGAGCCGTTCCGGGCCCGCGCGTTCCCGGTCATCCGCGACCTCGTCGTCGACCGCTCCGCACTGGACCGGATCATCGCGGGCGGCGGGTACATCTCTACCCAGACCAACGCCGCGCCCGAGGCCCAGTCGCTACCGGTGAACAAGCAGGACGCCGAACAGGCCATGAACCATGCCGCCTGTATCGGGTGCGGGGCGTGCGTCGCCGCCTGCCCCAACGCCGCCGCGCAGCTGTTCGCCGGCGCCAAGATCGCCCACCTCGCCCTCCTGCCCCAAGGACAGATCGAACGCTACGAACGGGTGCGTTCGATGGTCAGCATCATGGAGGACGAGTTCGGCTCCTGCACCAACATGGGCGAGTGCGTACCCGCCTGCCCGGCTGACATCAAGCTCGACGTGATCGCCTTCCTCAACCGCGACTACCGCCGATCACTGTCGCGCCCGACCGGCGAGGAGGACGCCAAACGCCACGACGTGCCGTGGCTGGCGCGCTTGCGCACCGGCCCATGGTGGCAATCCGACCCTAGTGACCGTCCCGGGCGCACGACCTGACGGCACGTCCCTGCCCAGCGTCGGGACGGGGGTGGACCTGACGGCCCAGCCGGGGGCGATCCTGTCGGCAGTGACCGATCGACCGCACCTCGATCCGTCCGACCCGGAGGTGTTCGCCCGAAGCGCTGCCACGCCCCTCGAGGAGGTCCGCGGTCTCCACCCGCGCGGCTGCGAGGTCGTAGCCGCCACGGTGGGTTCCCGCGTCAGCGCGCCGTGAGGTCGGCGAAGGTGGCGGCGTCGTGGAGCAGCCTGGTTGCGGCCTGCACGAGGGGTACGGCCAGCAACGCCCCGCTGCCTTCCCCCAGGCGCATCCCCAGGTCGAGCAGTCCGTCCAGCCCGAGCGCCTCCAGCGCGATCTGGGCGCCAGGTTCCGCCGATCGGTGGCCTGCCAGCAGGTAGCCGGCGACGCGCGGCTGGCACCCGGCGGCGACGAGCGCGGCGGCGTTCGTGGTGACACCATCGAGCAGGATCGGGATGCGGCTGGCTGCGGCCTCCAGGATCACGCCGACCAGCGCTGCGTGCTCGAGCCCACCCACCGATGCCAGCGTCGTGAGGACGTCGTTGGTGTCGACCGAGGCGTGCCGCGCCAGCGCGACGCGTACGACCTCACGCTTGCGGACCAGCATGGCGTCGTCGATGCCGGAGCCGCCTCCGACGACCTGCGCCGGGTCCTCACCGGTCAGCGCGGCGATCAGGCACGCCGAGGTGGTGGTGTTGCCGATCCCGATCTCGCCCGTCACCAGCAGATCGGCCCCGTCCGCGATCGCTTCGGCCGCGGTTGCCGCTCCGGCGCGTACCGCAGCCGCGGCCTCCTCGCCGGACATCGCTGGCTCGACGGTGAGGTCGCGTGTCCCCGGCCGGACCCGGACGCGGTGCATCCCGTCGGTGTCGTCCGGCTCCGTCGCGAGGCCGACGTCGAGCACGACCAGACGTGCGCCCACCTGGTCAGCGAGGACGGACGAGCAGGCACCGCCTGCCGCGACCGTGCGCGCGATCGTGGTGGAGAGCTCCTGCGGCCAGGGCGTGACGCCCCGCGCGTGCACCCCATGGTCGGCGACCGCCGTCACCAGCACGGGACGGGTGGGCACGGGCGGCGGGCACTGCCCGGAGATCGCCGCGAGCCGCGCGGCGACCGCCTCCAGCCGGCCGAGGGAGCCCGGCGGCTTGGCCAGGTCGTCATGGAGCGCGCGAGCCCGGCTTGCTGCTGAGCTGTCGACGGGCCGGACGGCAGCCAGCAGGTCCGTGATCGGGTCCATGTCCCCACCCTGTCGTGTGCGGTGCCGGATCGGTCAGGGCCGGGGCGTGTCGTCCGGCGGTCGGCGGGCGATCGCGATGACGACCGGCATCCCGTCGTCGGACACCTCAGACGGTCGTCCGCCCAGCAGAGGCGTGCGGGTCACCTCAGCACCGCCACGCCGGCGGCCTGCACGGCCACGAGCGTGCACATGGCCACCGCGCCGAGTATGTCACCGACCACGCCACCGATGCGTCGGTGTGCGATCCCTCGCATCGCGAGGGCGGCGAGGGTCCCGGCGACCAGCGGCGCCCAGGCACCGCCCCCGAACGTGCCTGCCAGCGTGCCGGTCGCGACGACAGAGACGAACGCGATCGCGAAGCCCCCGAGTGGTCCGGTCACCGCGCCTCCGCTGCCCTCAGGCACCGCCGGGCGCGACGTGGCGCTCACCGCCACGACCGCGACCCGGGCCAGGACATGCCCGGCGACCACGACACGCACCAGGTCGGGGAGGGTCAGACCGGCGAGGAGAGAGACCCGCAGCATGAGGCACCCCACGAGTGCCACGGTGCCGTAGGTCCCGATGCGCGAGTCGCGCATGATCTCGACACGGCGTTCTCTCGTCCATCCGCCCCACAGCCCGTCGAAACTGTCGGCCAGTCCGTCCTCGTGGAAGGCGCCGGTGCACGCGACACCGACCAGGACGACCAGCACCGCCGCCGGCAGGGGAGGGAGGAGCCACCAGGCGAGCGCCGCCACGGCGATCTCCACCGCGGCCACGATCGCTCCGACCACCGGGAACGCCGCACGCGCGCGAGACAGGTCACCTGGCCGCTCGTCGACGTCCGGGACCGGGAGCCTGGTCAGGAACCGGACGGCGACGGCCAGCAGGTGCGGGCCCCGTCGCCAGCGCGGTCGGGCCGGTGGTGAGGTCAGGGTGGACACGGTCGGTCCCTCCGTCGAGGACTCGCACGCGACCACGAGTCAGGCGACCGGGCTCGCCGCCTCGTGGGCGGACCACCGTTGCGGGACAGCGCCGGACTCTCACCGGACTTCGCTGGGCTCGTGGGGTCCGGCTGGGCCGGACGCCCGGACGCTAGCGTCTCGCCGCATGCCGCCGACGACCCGCATCCGACTCCTCCGTCATGCTCCGACGCCCGCCACCCGTGCGCACCGCTTCGCCCGGGACGAGGCGTTGGACGCCGCCGGCGAGGCGTTCGCCGCATCGTTGGACCTCGGCGCGGTGGTCGGTCCCGTCGTCTCGGCACCATCTCAGCGATGCCTGCAGACCGCCGCTGCGGTGGCGCCCGGCGTCGAGGTCGTGGTCGACCCTCGCTGGAGTGAACTGGACTTCGGACGATGGTCGGGGCTCACCATGCAGCAGGTGTGGGAGCGGGACCGTGACGGCCTAAAGAACTGGCTCGACGACCCCGGCGTGGCACCGAGCGGCGGGGAGCCCTTCGGCCGGCTCGCCCACCGCGTCGGCGAGGCTCTGGACCTCCTGCGTGCGGCGGGTGGCGAGCACCTCGTCGTCACCTCGGCCGGGCCGATCAAGGCCGCCGTCCTCCTCGCCCTGGACGCCCCGGTCGCCTCGGTGTGGAGGATCGACGTGGCACCGGGTTCCGTCACGCGGCTCGACGCCGATGCCTCCGGGAGGTGGACGGTGCGGGCACTCAACCTCCCGCCGCAAGCAGCCCGTTGACGCGGGCGCCCTGCGGGCCACCCGTCTGGAACGACCGCCGCAGGACGGCCCAACCGAAGCGGGGTACGGTGCGCCTCGAACCGAGCACCGAGGAACGAGGAGCGACCGTGGAACCGCGGGTCGCCACGCTCGTGCCCTCGGCCACGGACCTCGTCGCGGCGCTCGGGTACGGCGCACACCTCGTCGGTGTCAGCCACGAGTGCGACCACCCGGCGGCCGCATCACGGCCGGTGGTGACCCGGTCGACCATCCCCGCCGCGGGCACGGCGGACGGTGCTGATCCGGCCCTGGTCGACGACGCCGTGTCGGCCGCCCTTGCCGCCGGCGGATCGCTGTACGTCGCGGACCGTCCGCTGCTGGCCGAACTCGCCCCCGACCTGGTCGTCGGCCAGGAGGTGTGCGACGTGTGTGCCGTCTCCGGGCCGGTGGCGCGCGCCGCCCTCCCCGAGGGCGCCGAGCTGCTGACGCTCACCGCGACCTCGACATCGACGCTGCTCGAGGACGTGCGTAGGCTCGCCGCCGCGCTCGACGACGTCGCGGCGGGCGAGGCGGCCGTCAAGGCGATCACCGCGGGCCTGGAGGCCGTACGTGCCGCCGTCGCCGACCGGCCCCGCCCGCGGGTGCTGACGCTCGAGTGGTTGGACCCGGCCTTCCTCGGTGGCCACTGGGTCCCGGAACTCGTCGAGATCGCGGGCGGTCGGCACGAGCTCAGCGGGGCCGGGGAACCGTCACGACGGGCCACCTGGGACGAGGTCGCCGAGGCCGACCCCGACGTGCTGGTCCTGCTGCCGTGCGGCTACGACCTCACGACGACCGCGGCGCACGCGCACCCGATGCTGGCCCGGCCCGAGCTCCGCGACCTGCGGTGCGTCGCGGCCGGGCAGGTGTGGGTCACCGACGCGAACCGCCTGTTCTCGCGCTGCACCACCAACGTCGTGGACGCGGCATGGACGCTCGCCGGGATCCTGCACCCGGAGAGCGGTGCGACCGTGGCGACCTCGGACGCCGTCCGAGTCACCGGCTAGCGCGGATCGGCGACCGCGCGAGGCCCCGGACGAGCGGTGATGGGTCCCCTCGTCACGACGCCGCCGGCCGGGGTCCGTCCACGGGTGTCCTGTCGTGAGGGTTGCGTCCAAGACGGTCGGGGACCCACGGCGTGCCACACGGACGCTCGCCCGTGCGTTGCGCGCCCATCGATGAGGCAGGTGTCGCAACGTGGATCGGAGATAGTTAGTATCTTGACTAAGTTAGTCAAATGACTAGATAAGGAGGCCCTCCATGCGGGAGCACCGGGAGATGGTGAAGGATCGCACGTCCACGGGTTGGCTCCTGGGGCGGGAGGTGACGAGGGTCGAACGGCGCATCGTCGCGCTCGTGAGCGGGTTGGCCGTGGCAGCCGTCATCGCCGCCTTCGCCGCCAACGACGGCGGGGCGACGGACGGGGCCGCATGGTGGGTCGTCGTGCTAGCCGTGGTGCTGGCCGTCGATGTCGTCGGCGGCATCCCGGCGAACGCGAGCAACGCGGCCAAGAGGCTCTACCACGGGCCCGTCCCAGAGGACGCCGGGCGCTTCGGTCGCCTGGTCCACGACCACGTGACCTTCACCGCGCTGCACGTGCATCCCATCGTGGTAGGCCTGCTCGTGCCCGGGGCACGCTGGTGGTGGGGGCCGCTCTGGTACGCCGTGACGCTGTCGGGGGTCGTCCTGGTCCGCCGAACGCCCGTCGACCATCAGCGGGTGGTCGCCTTCGCTGTCGTCGCCGCCGCCCTGATGCTCGCGACGATCACGACCTCGCCGCCAGGGTTCGGCTGGCTCCCGCTCGCGCTCGTGCTGAAGCTCGTCGCCGCGCACGCCGTCGAGGAACCGATCCGGGAGGTGGTGTGAGATGACGACCACGGTGGTGCTCGCCGGGGCGACCGGCTACCTGGGTCGACACCTCGCGAGAGAGCTCGCGGCCCGCGGCTACCGGACCCGTGCGGTCGTCCGGCAGCCAGGTGCCGTGGAGATGCTTGCTCTGCCGGGCACCGAGGTGCGCGTGGCACAGGTGACCCGACCCGAGACCCTGACCGGCATCATGGACGGTGCGGACGCGGTCATCTCCGCCGTCGGTATCACGCGCCAGCGGGACGGTGCGAGCTACGGCCAGGTCGACCTCGGCGCGAACCGCAACCTGCTCGCCGCCGCCGAACGGGCCGGCGTCTCGAGGTTCGTCTACGTCGGCGTGCTCAACGGCCCTCGCCTGCGTCACGTCGCGCTCTGCGAGGCCAAGGAGCGCTTCGTCGACCTCCTGCACGCATCACCCGTCCCCTCCGCGGTGATCCGACCGACCGGCTTCTTCCGCGATCTGGACGCCGTGGTGGATCTGGCCCGTAAGGGACACGCGTTCATCGTCGGGGATGGGACCGCGCGCCTCAACCCGGTGGCCGGTGAGGACGTCGCCGAGGTCTGCGTCGACGCGCTCGACCCGGGAGTCGAGGAGGTCGAGGTCGGCGGTCCCGACATCTTCAGCCACCGGGAGTTGACGGAACTGTTGATCGCGCAGGTGGACCGGCCGGTTCGCATCCACCGGATCCCCGAAGGATCGCGCCCGTTGCTCCGTGGTGTCACGCGGCTCGTCACACCACGTCATGTCTGGGGGCCCGCGGAGTTCCTCCTGGAGTCCTCCACCCTCGACATGGTGGCCCCCGTACGGGGAACGAGGCGCTTGAGCGACCACCTCGACGCCCGCCTCGGACCGGCAGGGGCGTCCGGCGAGGCCAGCGCTCGGTGACGCTCCTCCCCCACCACAGCACCGGTCTGGTCGCCGCACGCCGGCGGCGGGGCCGCGACCACCCGCGCACCGGCGACCGGGGCGGCTTCACTAGCCTCCGACGCTGTCCGGAGGGCGCGATGAGTGCACGAGGAGAGGTGACGCGGGCGCGTCTGCTCGAAGCAGGGCTCGACCTGCTCGGGGAAGCCGGGTGGCCAGCCCTGACGGCCCGCGCCGTCGCTGACCGCAGCGGGGTCAACGTCGGGCTCATCCACTACCACTTCGGCGGCATGAGCGGGCTCCAGGAGGCGGTGCTCGCCGCCGCGATGGACGCGATCATCGGTGATCTGCACCGGAGCGTCGCCGAGGCAGGAGACCCCCGGTCGATGGTGGAGGCCGTACGGGACGGTCTCGCCTCCGACCGGGACTCCGCCCGCATGGCACGGCTGTCCGCGGTGCTCCTGGAGGGGGCGGCCCGTGATCCTCAGATCCGCGCCGCGCTCCGCCAGGTCCTTCGCGAGGCCCGTCGCCAGCTGAGCGAGCGCCTCGTGGAGAGCACGTCCTGCCCGCCTCGCCAGGCGGCGGCCTTCGCGACCCTGCTGATGGCGGCGAGCGACGGGCTCCTCCTGCACCTCGCCGTCGACGAGGAACTGGCCGCCGAGGAGGCGGTGGAGCTCCTGCTCGGGCTCGTCTGATCCTCGTGCTCCCGAGGCGTGCGACCCGGGCCCCGACGCGCAGGTGGTCGCCACCTCAGACGATGTCGCCGGTCGTGCGGTAGCGATGGAGCAAGCGGTGCTCGATGCGCCACAGGCCGCGCTCGCGCCGGATCGCGGCACGACGTTCGAGCCTCTGCGCAGCGGTCGCGATCTGCGGTGCGGTCCTGCCGAGCTTGGACGCCACGTCGGCGCCGCGGACCTGCCCGCGTGCGTCCGCGAGCTCGTAGATCGTGTCGAGCACCTCCGCTTCAGCCGGCGGGATGTCGCCTGAGGCGGCTTCGACGGTCCGCAGCCGCTCGCCGTAGGTGCCTTCGTCGGCCTCGCGAACGTCGTCCATGCTGATGGAGGGACCTCCTGAGGCGTTCCACGCCCGCCGTCCGACCAGCTGGAAGAGGTAGGGGTCGCCGGCGACGATCCCAGCGAACGCGTCCGCGGCATCGCCGTCGACCCGAACCCCGTCGGGCAGGGGCGTCGTGAGCAGCGCGTTGACCACCTCGGCATCGCTGAACGTGCCGAGTGGAACGGTGTCGAACCGCCGGCGGAAGGTGTCCACGTTCGTGGCCCGGTTGAGCAGGTCGGGCAGCCCGGTCACGTACAGCACCACCGGCAGGTGCACCGAGGTGTGCTCGCCCACGGGTTCCTCGTGCTCGAGCACGTCACCGAGCGCTGACAGCAACTTGGACCGCTGCTCGTTGTCGGCGTTCTGGAGCTCATCGAGCCGCACCACGACCACACGCTGCCGCTCGGCGGGCCGGGCCGCGTTCTCCCGCGCCAGCGTCGAGGCGAGCTTCACCAAGCCATCGCGCACGACCAGATGCGGGTTGGCGATGCTCGCGTTCTCCACGGCGAACTGCACGCCCTTGAAGCCGACCACATGGATCCGTTCCAGCAGCGCCTCGAGGCCGTCGACGACCGACCCGGAGTTGGCTACCTGCTGTGCGGCTGCGTGCACCACCGCGGCGAGCTGGGCGACAGGGTCGGAGCGCTTCGCGACCCTCACCGGCGGGAGCACCACGTCTCCGGCCCGCTGCGCGTGCTGCGCGAACCGGTTGACCAGGACCGACTTGCCGATCCCGGACGGGCCGATGAACACGGTGCCGGCCGTGTAGTGGCCGTGCAGCCGATCCCAGCGGCGTTCGTCGTGGGTGGGGAGGAGCCCTGCGCGCCCCACCCACACGTCGGGGACCGCGCCCGCACCGGGCCGGAACGGGTTGTTCGCCTGCGTCCGTACCTGTCGGGTCACGCACCGCCTCCCTGCAGATGTGTGATAAATTTATCACCTTGCTGCGGCCGCGGTGGTTGAGCCCAGCACGGTCATGGCATCTGACCGTGCGACCCGGGACGCGCTCGCAGCATCTGCTAGACCCGTGGTGCCGGCCGGCACACCGCGCACGCCGGACGGGGCACAGATGAGCGATCGAGACGAGCCCGCACCGTTCACGATCATCCCCCCGACCCGCACGGCTGCCCCGGTGGTGGTGCACGTCCCGCACAGCGCCACCGCCATCCCCGACGATGTCCGCGGGCAGCTGCTGCTGACCGATGCAGAGCTCCAAGCGGAGCTGCGGCTGATGACCGATCACCGCACCGAACAGCTGGCGAGCGGTGTCGGTGCGAACGGCGCGACCCGGATGCTCAACGGCTGGTCGCGGCTGGCCGTCGACCCCGAACGTTTCCTCGACCCCGCCGAGGAGGAGATGGAAGCCGTCGGCATGGGCGCGGTCTACACCCGCACCAGCCACGGCCGGCCCCTCCGGGAGATCGAGCCCTGGCAGCGTGCCGATCTGCTCGACCGGCACTTCCACCCCTACCACGCCGCCCTCACCGCCCTGGTCGGTGACCACCTCGACCAGCACGGCCGCTGCGTGATCGTCGACCTGCACTCCTACCCCCGCGACCCCCTGCCCTACGAGCTCCACGCGGCCGGGCCGCGCCCCGAGGTCGACATCGGGACCGACCCCCACCACACCCCCGGCTGGCTCCGCGACCTGGTCGTCGACGCCGTGGCCGACGCCGGGCCGGGATACGCGGAGAACACCCCGTTCGCCGGCACCTTCGTGCCCACCCGCTACCTCGGCGACCCCCGCGTGAGCTCGATCATGCTCGAGATCCGACGCGACAGCTACCTCGACGAGACCACCGCACGCCCCCATGACGGGGAGGCACGTCTCCGCGACCTCGTCACCGACCTCATCGCGCAGCTGGCGGCCGCACCATGACGGGCACACCGCCCCGCCCCCGTGGTCGGGGCGGGCCACCCACGGATGCAGCAGGCCGGCCGCTGCACGACGGCCTGCACGGACGGCGTTGACGCTCAGGTGCGGGGTTGCCAGCGGAACCAGCGCAGGGCAGCAGCCGTCGCGAGCACCGTCAGAAGGGCGGTGGCTGCCAGGCTCGGTGCGGCCTCCACGAGCCAGCGGGTGAGCCCGCTTCCGGACCCTGCCGGTCCGTCCCAGCCCAGCCGGAGCAACTGGATGACCCCACCTCCGGGGACAGCCAGGACCGGCCAGTCGAAGGGGTCGAAGGGGCGCACCAGGCTCCACACGGACCCACCCATCAGCAGCGCGATGACCGGGAAGGTGGTGATCGTCGCGTGCTCGGGCGAACGGGTGAACGCGGCCACGACGAACGTGACCGAAGCCACGCTGACCACCCCCGCCAGGACCCCGACGGCGAGCATCGTGATGCTGGCCGGCGCCTGCTCGTACACCGCGGCCGTGATGGCGGTCAGCACGGCAGCCTGCGAGACGACGAGGAGCGCAGGCAGACCGATCGTCCCCATCAGCACGCTGGCCGGACCGGCTTGGGAACTGCGCCACCGCTTCAGCAGCAGTTGCTCACGACGGCTGGCCAGCGTCATGGTGCCCACGGTGTGCAGGGTGAAGATCAGCAGCCCGACCACCTGGAACACGATCACGGTGCCGTACCCGTCGCCGAGCGGGGGCTCGTTCACCACCCAGAGCCCTCCGAGGAGGAGGGGCAGCGCGATGGCGGTGGACCACGCGGTCGTATCGCGACGCAGCAGCGTCAGCTCGGCCCGGACGAGCGTCAGCGTCGTGCTCATCGGTTCCCTCCCTCATGGCCGTGAGCGGTGCGGCCAGCGCCGTCCGCAGCGTCCGTCCCGGCGATCGCGTGGAAGACCTGCGAGAGCGACGCCTCGGTGGCCTGCAACCCCTCGAGGTGCAGGTCGTGTTCACGTGCCCACAGCAGCAGGTCGGTGAGGTCGCGCTGGAGCTGTCGGGTGGCGACGGTCACCTCGCCACCGGCTCCGACCTCGGCGTCCCCGACGAGGGTCGGGAGCTCCGGGACGGTCGCGGGCAGCGCGGCCCGGATCGTGGCCGGCTGGGAGGCGATCACCTCGGCCAGCGTCCCTGCAGCCGCCAGGTGACCGGCGTGCATGATCGCGAGCCGGTCAGCGAGCGCCTCGGCTTCCTCGAGGTAGTGGGTGGTGAGCATGATCGTCACGCCTTCGTCCCGGAGATCGTGCAGGATCTGCCAGGTCCGTTCGCGGGCCTGAGGGTCCATCCCGGTGGTCGGCTCGTCGAGGAAGATGAGCTCGGGGCGGTTGACCAGCGCCAGGGCGAGGTCGAGTCGGCGGCGTTCGCCGCCCGAGAGCTGCCGGATACGCACCTCGGCACGGTGCTCGATCTGGACCCGGGTCAGCGCGTCTCGGACATCGAGGTGCGAGGGCGCGTCCGGTGTCAGCCGCGTCCAGACGTCGAGCAGCTCGTGGGGTGTGAGGTCGCCTGGCAGCCCCGACGCCTGGAACATCACGCCGATCCGAGCAGCCAGAGCGCGCCGGTCCGCACGGGGATCGAGCCCCAGCACCTCGACGTCACCGTCGTCGGGCGCCCGCTGTCCTTCGAGCGTCTCCAGGGTCGTGGTCTTGCCCGCGCCGTTGGTGCCGAGCAGGGCGAAGGTCTCGCCCCGACGGACCGTGAGATCGATCCCGCCGACGGCCTCGAAATCGCCGTACCGGCAGTGCAGTCCCCGAACAGCCAGCGCCACGGGACCCCGAGGGTCGGGCTGGGTCGGTGAGGTGCGTGTGAGCGACCCCGACGCCCGAGGTTCCGGGTTCCGGGGTTCGTGGTCGATGAGGTGCGATGAGGTATCCATGGCGGCCACGATGCCCGTCGCACCTGCGCCGAGGTAGTGCGACATCCCGATGAGCTTCGATGACGGATGCACACCGAGCGCTGACACCTGTCACGGGCGTTCAGCCGGGCCGTCTGCGACCATCACCCCATGACCACCTCGACACCATCGCCGACCGCGCCACCGTCAGGCCCGACGGACCAAGACGCGCTCCCCACAACGCGCCTCGAGTCCTTGCGGCGCTTCACCTACTGGAGCTTGGTGACCGGCGTGGTCGTCCTGCTGCTGCTGCCGATCCTCGCCGGGCCGGTCCCCTGGCCACCCGACCCCGTGGGCGTCGCGGCCTGGCTCTCGGTGGCGATCGTGATCGGCACGCTGCTCCCGCTGCTCGGTGACCTGATCTCGCGCACGGGTCAGCGACGGGCCCGCTCGGCCCGCCAGCGGATCCTGCTGGTCAGCAGCGGCGGCGCTGCGGCGCTGGTGCTGGCGGGCATCTGGTTGCGCGCGGGAGACGATCTGATGTGGGCCTTCGCGCCGGCGCTGGTCGCGTCGCTCGCGATCGCCCAGCTGCCCCGTGCCATCCGCCGTATCGCGATCGCCGGGACGCTGCTCATGGCCGTCGTGGCCGGCCTCGTGATCGACGCCGTGCCGGGGTTGGAGACCGAAGGTCCCCTCGCGCTCACCGGGACGGCCGTGACCGGGTTCGCCCTCGTGCTCATCCTGACCACCTCATGGACCTGGGAGGTCGCCGTCCAACTCGACGACGCACGCCAGCAGGCCGCCGCGCTGGCGGTCGCCAACGAACGGCTCCGGTTCGCCGCCGATCTGCACGACATCCAGGGACACCACCTGCAGGTCATCGCGCTGAAGAGCGAGCTCGCCGGCCGGCTCGTGTACGCGGACCCGGACACCGCACAGCGCGAGATCGCCCAGGTTCGCCAGCTGGCGGCTGACGCCCTCAGCGACACCCGCGCCGTCGTCCAGGGCTACCGCCGGGCCAGCCTGAGGACCGAGCTCGGCAACCTCGCATCGGTGTTGAGCTCCGCAGGCATCGAGGCACAGCTCGACATCGACCCGAAGCTCCAGCTCGACCACCTCACCGAGGACGCCCGCCACCTCCTCGGACTGGTGGTCCGCGAAGCCGTCACCAACGTCCTGCGCCACAGCACCGCGACCCGGGCCGAGGTGACCCTCACCCACGACCGAGCGGTCGAGCTCACCATCAGCAACGACGGCGTCAGCGACGAGCCAGCCACCGACGTCGGTGGCCTGACGCACCTGGCCGACCGCCTCCGAGCCGCGGGCGGGGACCTGACCTGGGGTCCAAAGGGCGGCTGCTTCCGGGTGCACGCCACGCTCCCGACCGATCGCACCGCCCCCACGGTGAGCGGACCACGGGAGAGAAGGACGTGATCAGGCTGCTGCTCGCCGACGACGAGGACCTGATCCGAGGGGCCCTCGCCACGCTGCTCGACCTCGAGGACGACCTCGAGGTCGTCGCGCAGGCCGCCACGTCCACCGCGGCGGTCGACCTCGCCGTCGAGCACCGACCGGACATCGCCCTCCTCGACCTCGAGATGCCGCCAGCGGATGGACTCCACGCGGCCGAACGCATCCTGGCGGAGCTCCCGACCCGGGTCGTGCTGGTGACCCGCCACGCCCGCCCCGGGGTCCTACGCCGTGCGCTCGCCGCCGGCGTCGTCGGGTTCGTCCCCAAGACCACCCCCGCCGCACGGCTCGCGGAGATCCTGCGCGACGTCGCCGCCGGCCGCCGCTACGTCGATCCCGACATCGCCGCGTCCGCGCTCACCGAGGACGCCTGCCCCCTGACCGACCGCGAACTCGACGTCCTCCGCGCGGCCCGGACCGGCATCCCCGTGGAGCGGATCGCCGCCGAGGTCCACCTCGCCCCGGGGACCGTCCGCAACTACCTCTCGAACGCCATGAGCAAGCTCCACGCCACCTCACGCCACGAAGCAGCCCACCGCGCATGGGAGGAGGGGTGGATCTAGCCCCGCCCGACGCCCGGTCGGCAACGACCGCGGACACGTCCTCGAGCGCCATGACCTCTGCGATCGCCTCGACGCTCGGCGCAGTGGCATCCTGGTAGGCGGCGGGGCTCTGGCTCCACAGTCCTTCTCGCGCGGAGGAAGCGTGGGGCAATGGCGCGGCGGATGAGCGGGTCGTGGGTGCCGCTCTCGACCGGTGGCGAGCGATCAGGTGCGGGTGCACCACGACCGGAGGATGCCGCCGTCGCGGGCGAACCTGGACCACATCGCGGTGGCACGGTCGGGTGTGGTCACGATCGATGCGCAGCGGTACGCAGGTCGACAGTCGACTCGAGGTACGCAGCCGGGGTCATCAGCTATGGATCGCGGGAGGTGATCGGTC
The DNA here is from genome assembly GCA_046540855.1 of Nitriliruptoraceae bacterium. Classification (GTDB taxonomy): domain Bacteria; phylum Actinomycetota; class Nitriliruptoria; order Nitriliruptorales; family Nitriliruptoraceae; genus T1Sed10-7. The sequence continues at coordinate 4,072 of JBKHEJ010000015.1, read as the reverse complement.
CAAGCTGATCAAACGGGCGCACCGGCAGGCTGACACCCATACAGGCGTACTGGCCGACGCCGGACCGCGGGGTTGTGCCGGCGACGCCGGTGCCGTGCTTCGTGGACACCGAACCCCAAGGTTCATTCGGCCGAAGCAGGCCGCGGTGTTCACCTGACGACACCTCGTGGGCTGCCGTCGCTCATCGCGGCACCGCTTCCAGCTTCCGCCGGGTTGGAGCCCGACCGGATCGCCGCCGTGCTGAACGCGACGTTGCCACCGGCTGACCAGCCGACACCATCGTCGACGGCCACGAGCCGCGAGGTCACTGCAGGCACGGCGAGCCTGGCGGATGCGGCCCGCACAGAACGCCCTTACCAAACCTTGCCAACGGCCGTAGGCTCTGGTCATGCCAACGATGAACATCTCGCTGCCCGAGTCGCTCCGCGCGTTCGTGGAGGAACAGATCTCCCGGCGTCGCTACGGCACGACCAGCGAGTACCGGTTCGTCGACGCGGCCGAACAGGCCTTCACACAGATCGCGCGGCAACCTAGCATCGGTTCCCCCGGTACGCCGTCGACCTCGACTGGCCGGGACTGCGGACACACCCGGTGAGGCGGTTCACCTACCTCATCTTCTATCTCGAGCAGGCCGATCGCCTCGACGTCCTACGCGTGCTGCACGCCCACCGCGACATCCCAGCGAGCCTCCAGGACCCACCGACCGACGCCTGAACGGGGTGGCTCGGCCCTGGGCCCAAGATGGGGACGATCGGGAAGCCTCGGCAAGCGCCGCCCTGGATCGCACGAGTTGGCCTGCTTGAGACGTCAAGGGGCACGCAGCATCCGCGGCGAAGCGGGATGGCGTCGAGGTCGCACCAGAGCACCTGCCGTGGGGCCGAGGAGAGAAGGCGACGATGACTGTGCTGTCGCAGTTCCTCAGAGGAGCGCGTACCGGCTGTGCAGCTCTACCTCGACGGCCGCCGTCGATGGCAGAAGCGGACGTGCTGTGCGGCGTGTTCGATGGTCGCCGTGCGCAGCGCCGACCATGACGCCGTACCCAGCAGTAAGGACGGAAAGAGCGACCGTGCCCAAAGGTCAGGTGTCCTGACGCGAACTGCGTGGAGCCGTGATCGAGGTCCGTGTAGGTAGGGGAGGCGCGGACGTCAGTCTCCGTGGTACAGCCTTTCGAGGCCGACGAGGTCAACGTCGTCACGATGCCGCGTTTCGGCGCGCAGCGCCGGATCGAACTTCGAGCCGATAAGGAGGAGGCGTGCGCCATCGGCTCGAGACCCGAGTCGGTTCCTTGCTTCGATGAGCCGGTCCAGGTGACGGCGACCGATCACCTCGCCGGCCTTGGCTTCGCCGATCGCCGTGACGCGACGGGCGGCCACATCGGGGTCGTCGTCGGCGACGACGATGTCCAGTTGCCGTTCGACACCCCCAGCCACGACCCGCGATGGCCCGACGTGGGCCCGTTGTCCAGGGACCGTGGTGTCGGACGCGAACCGTTCGACGAAGGTGCGTGCCTGTTGCTCGAAGACGGGGCCGCGGACCTGGCTGTCGAACACGTCGGTCAGCCGCTGCTGCCACAGCGCCTGGGGATCGCGGGTGCGGAGCCGTGAGCGGTGCGGCTCGAGGACGGCGTAGTGGAACTGCAGGTAGGGATCCGCGAGCGCGTAGGTCGGGCGCTGCTTGCGGATCGGGTCCTCGTGGCGGGTCACGAACCCGGCGTCCACGAGCCTGCCAAGTGCTGGGGAGAGGTTGGACACCTGCCGGCCCAGCCGGGTGGCGATCTTGCCGGCGGTGACCGATCCGCTCGCGATCACCCCCAGGATGCTGTGATGCAGCGCCGGGTCAGCACCGGCCAGCGCCGGGTCCTCTGCCAGCAGCGTGGTCGCCTCGTGGTGCAGGGTCGCTGCGGGTGAGAGGACCCGCTGGGCGATCCACCGGTCGACATCGCCCGCGTCGTCGGGCAGGTCGAAGTCGACCATGTCGGTCGCGTAGCCAACGACGCCACCGATGACCGCGAACACCCGCACCGCGAGCTCCAGGTCGGAGGGGTCAGGTAGGCGGGTCGCGGCCACGCGGTAGTCGTCGGGGAGCATGACGAGCTCCAGGCCGGCCCGACCGCGAAGCGCCGCCTCGCCTGCGGTCAGCGACCGCATCATCGAGATCGCCGAACCACACAACACCATGCGCGCCCGACCACCGGCACCGCGACCACCTGGCCCGAAGGTCGACGCGATGACCGAGGGCAGCGACGGGTCGGCCTCCAAGAGGTACCCGAACTCGTCCAACACCACGGGGACTGCCTGCTCACCACCCAACCGCAGCAGCTGCGCCAACGCCTCGTCCCAGGAACGCAGCTGTATCCGCCCGACCCCGAGGTGCTCACCCAGTACCCCACCGAGCCGATCGAGGTGAACCGGGGTCTCCACCCGCGTTGCCTCGAAGTAGAAGCCGCCACGCCGCCCAACCTCCTCGACGAGCAGGGTCGACTTCCCGATGCGGCGCCGCCCATACAGAAGCCCAAGGGTCGGACGCTTCGCACGCCCGTCGAGGAACGCACGCAACGCAGCGACATCCCGATCCTGCGGCACGAGACCGATCCTTCATACTGTTTCACCCGATAGTATCTCGCACGATAGCATGATGGCGTAAGGGGTGGTGCCGGCGACACCCGAACCGCACGCTGTCCTCACCAGACCCCCCGCCGGAGACGCTGGACACCGTGCGCCGCACCCACGCCAACGAGTTCGACGGCACCGCCGCACTCGAGCGCCTCCTCCCGGCAGGCTGAAGCCCGGCGCCGACCGGTCGGCTCACCGGCCGGAGCGGCCGCTGCCGGCCCGTGCACGGACGTCGAATCTCCCGGCATCCAGCTCGTGGATCGCGTCCTCGAGGACCAGCTCCAGGCACTCCCGTGCGGCGTCGTCCTCCCCGCTCACACCGGCGTCCACCAGTTGGCGGTGCAGCTCGTCGCGGTCTGCGACCAGGACCTCGAGCAGTGGGAGCGCTCCGAGCACCGGCAGGAGCCGGTGTTCGAGCGCGGCCTCGAACCTCGCCCGGTCCGGGGCGTCGTCGAGGAACCCCTCCAACCAGTTCGCTGCGTACACGGCGAACGTCACCCTCTCGGCCCGACGGCGCACCGCCACGGCGGCATGCGTTTCGATCTCCCAGATGCGGGCGTCGGCCTCCTCGGCAACGTTGCGGTGTAGCGCTACCCGTTGATCATCAGCCGTCCCCGGAAGCTGCCCGACGGCAACCGATCGATCGCCACCCACACCCTCCCCGCCTGTGGACAACCACGCTACGTGCACCCAACGATTTGTCACGAATTGGGTCTGCGACCCTGTGGACAGCAGCTCAGACCGAAACCCTAGAACGCGAAATTCGGCCTCCCACATTGTCCTAGAAGGCCGAATTCGAGAAGCGCGCTGGGAGGGATTCGAACCCCCGGCCGCCTGATCCGTAGTCAGGTGCTCTATCCGGACTGAGCTACCAGCGCAGGTCGTTCCTGGTGCGGTCGTGCGGAGCGGAGGCTGAGGGATTTGAACCCTCGAGGGCCGAGTAGACCCAACGGGATTAGCAATCCCGCGCCATAGACCAGACTAGGCGAAGCCTCCTGGCGCCTGCGCCGGGGCGGACCTCGACGCAGCGGTGGGAGGGTAGCAGCCACAGCGAGGGGCAGCACACGGTCGTAGGCTGCCGCCGTGGATGACCTGTCGACCGCGGTGATCGCGCGCACCCCCCGGGCGGTGCGCCGCCCCGTCGAGGTCCTGCTCGACACCGTCGGCAACGCCCTGCGCGCTCGGCTCCCCGGCCTCGCCGCGGAGATCGCGTTCTACGTGCTCCTGTCGCTCCCGGCGCTGATGGTCGCGGTGATCGCGGCGATCCCCGCGTTCCTCCCGGAGGTCGCCGGCCAGGACTGGCAGGAGGACCTCATCGCGCGCGCCCTCGAGATCTCCAGCGTCGCGCTGACGAGCACGACCATCGACGACGTGGTCGAGCCGCTGCTGCGCACCCTGCTCACCGGCGGTGGCGTCGGCGTCGTCTCGACCGCGTTCGTCGCCGCGATCTGGGTCGCCTC
>JBKHEJ010000014.1:0-24645 GCA_046540855.1 Nitriliruptoraceae bacterium | reverse complement strand
GCGAGGGGGGACTTGAACCCCCATGACCTTACGGTCACACGGCCCTCAACCGTGCGCGTCTGCCAATTCCGCCACTCGCGCGTAGGCGCCGCGGGAGGTCCCGCGGCGGAACCGCGAGCGTAGCGGCTCACCCTCCCACCCCGCCAACACGGGTCGGGCGGCCAACCCGTCGGTCACCGGGCCGACCCCGACCGGCACCTCGCCAGGACGCCCACGGACCATCAGCCACTCAGTCGCTGGGCACGAGCCAGGCGCGATCGAGGGAGAGGCGACCCAGCGGCGAGTAGGAGAGGTCGCGTACCTCCGGCCTGATGACGACGTCGTGCCGGTACCACAGGAGGGGTACCGCGGGCAGGTCGGCCAGGATGCGACGCTCCGCGTCCCGCAGGAGCCGCCGACGTTCCGCCCGGTCCGCGCTCACCCTGGCCTCCTCGAGCAGCGCGTCGACCTCGTCGTCGGCGTAGCGGGTGAGGTTGTCCAGGCCGATCTGGGAGGAGTGGAAGAGCGGGTAGAGGTAGCTGGCGGGGTCCGGTTCCGTGGCGTCCCACCCGAGCCGGAACACCGGCGTGTCCCCCCGCCGGATCCCCCGGATGAACGCCCCGAACTCCTGGGCCTCGACACCGACGTCGAGGTCGAGCGTCTCCGAGAGGTCCCGTGCCATCCGTTCCGCGATCGCCCGGTGGAACACGCCCTGGCTGTAGGTCAGCGTGATCTGCCCCAGGACCTCAGCAGCCGGGGGCAGCGTCACCGGGTCCTCGCTCCCGCCGTCCACGCCCTCCTCACCAGCGGCATCCTCGCCATCCGCGCCGTCCTCCTCAGCAGCATCCTCCTCTTCCTCACGGTCCAGGCCGTCCTCGTCAGCCGCATCCTCCTCGGTGGGCGTCGCGTCGGCCTCCTCCCCATCGGTCGGATCCTGGCCCTCATCACCTCCCTCGGCAGCATCACCCTCGGCATCCGCCGGGGGCGAAGCGCCGTCATCCTCCGCCTCGTCAGGTGCCGCCTCATCGGTGCCATCAGCGGTCGCGCCCGACCCGTCCGGCTCGTCCGGCTCGGCGATCTCGTCCTCACCGACGAGGTCAGCGATCACCTCGTCGAGCAGCCGACGGGCCTCGTCCGGGTCGAACACGCAGGCATCGCAGGCTCCCGGCTGCGCGCCAGGGATCACGGGTGGCACCACCGAGCTCGCCGGGGCTCGGGTCCCCTCGGTGACCTCGTCCGCGAGCCGCTCACGGTCGATGGCGAGGGCGAAGGCCCGGCGCAGACGCACGTCGTCGAAGGGGGGACGGGTGACGTCGAAGCCGTAGAGGTACACCGGCGAGCGGATGCCATCCAGCACGCCCGGCCCGCGGTAGCCGTCGACGGAGACGCCGAACCGCTCGATGGCCTCGTCCCGCCGGGACGGCACCAGCTGCGCCACCTGGAGCTGCCCCTCGACCAGATCGTTCCACTGCGCCGTGTCGGCGGCCGCGGGTTCGTACAGGGTGAACAGCACCTCATCCAGCAACGGCGGGGCAGGATGCTCCTCGTGGCGGACGATCCGGATGAACGAGCCCGGCTCGCGGGGCCCGGCCATGGCGAAGGGTCCGTTGCCGATGGGCTCGCTCCCGTACGCCTCCACGTCGGCATCGGCGCCGGGCGGGGTTGGAACCAGGCTCGGGTCGGCAAGGGTCAGCAGGAAGCTCGGGTGCGGCCGACGCAGGTCGATGCGCAAGGTGCGCTCGTCCTCGACGACGACGCCCGCCAACCCCCCGCCGTCGCGCTGCGCCTCCTCGATGCCCACCACATCCTCGAGCAGGTAGGCGAGGAAGGACGGGGGATCCGCCGTGCCGTCGGCGATGCGGTCGAAGGTCCGTTTCACATCCGCGGCCGTGACGGGCGTGCCGTCGTGGAAGGTGGCCGGTCGCAGCTCGAAGAGGAAGGAGGTCCCGTCCTCGTCCACCTCCCACCGTTCCGCCGCCGCGGGCTGTGGGCGGCCGCGGTCATCGAGCCGGATGAGAGGGTCGAAGAGGGCGTCGACGAGGAGCTCGCCCTCATCGTCGACGATGAAGCGGGGGTCGAGGGTGACCGGATCGACGACGAGCCCGACCCGCAGCGTCCCGCCGGCGACGGGGTCCGGCCCAGGGTCGGCGTCCGGCTCTGGCGTCGTCCGCGGCGGCGCTGTGGGCGGGCCGGTCGTCTGGGGCTCGCAGCCCAGCAGGGGTGCGAGCAGCAGGAGCGCGACGGCGACAGGCACGAGGCGCCGGCGGCCGAGCCGGGCGGCGGTCACCTCACAGGTAGATGACGAGCAGCACGTTCGTGACGAGGAAGAGCGTGCCCGTCACCACGGTGATGCGGTCGAGGTTCTTCTCCACGACCGCCGAGCCCTTCAGGGCACCACCTCCGCCACCGAACATGTCGGAGAGCCCCCCACCCTGTCCTCGATGCAGCAGGACGAGGCCGATGAGCGTGAGGCTGAGCAGGATGTGCAGCACGGCGATGACGACGAGCATGAGGTCCCCCTCGGGATCGACCGCGCGCGGGACGACGGGCGGGGCGGGTGGTCGCCCGGAGGGTAGCAGCGTGGCGTCGCGGCTCAGCCGGGCTGGTTGGCCAGGACGAACACCCGGAAGCCGTCGCGGGAGGCGTCCCCTCCGACCTGTCGCGCCTCCCAGCGTGAGAACGCCGGCTCGTCGTAGGTGATCGACGGCGGGCGCAACCCGAGCGAGACGCTCTGCTGCGGCACCGGGCAGGCGGTCGATGCATCCGCACAGGCGTGCAGGACGGCGCGACGGTTGTCCTGGCTGTGCTCCGCGATCCGGCCGTGTACCGATCGCGCGGGAGACTCGACCTCGAGGGCCGTCCGGCGGTAGGTGTCGAAGGCCCGGGCTTCCACGGTGGGTGCGGCGGTGGACGCGACGGGTGCCGCGGAGGACCACACCAGCGCGAGCGCGTCCCGCTCTCGGTCCGGCCCGGCCCAGGTGCCGGGCACCACGAGGGCCCCGATCACGGCGATCACGGTGAGCACGGTGACGGAGCCCGCCTCGAGCAGCCGACGCCCGCGCCGTGGTGGCGGCCCGTCATCGACCAGCAGACGTACGCGCTCCACCACGCTGCCGGCGGGTGCGAGGGGCGCACAGGCGACGTGACCGGCCGGTGCCTCCTCGAGCACCTTCAGCAGGCCGCTGGCCAACGCGCCGGGCCGGCCGGTCGTGCGCACCGCGAGCAGGTCCGCAGCCCGCTCGCGTTCCCGGTGCAGCTGCCGGACCGCCCAGCCGGCACCGGGGACGAAGAACATCAGGTCACGGACGCTGCCCAGCGCGGCCGCCACGGGCGTGTCCCGGCGGCGCACGTGCGCCAGTTCGTGCGCGATGACCCCCTCGAGCTCCTCAGCGTCCAAGCGTTGCAGGAGCTCCTCGCTCAGCACCAGGATCGGCGCCCGGGTCCCCACGATGTAGGCACCGCCCCGGCAGCCACTGACGAGCGCGAGCGACGGCGTCGCGACCTTCATCCGGATCGCGACGCGCTCGGCGAGACGCACCAGCTTCACCGGCGGGCGCGGGCTTTGCGCCAGCGCCGCGCGCGCATCGACCCAGCTCCGACGGTGGGCGAGACCACGCCGGAGGAGGCGGACGAGCGCCACGATCGCCCAGGTGCCCGCGACCAGGGGTACGGCGAGTGGCACGAAGTGCAGGTACCCGTCGGGCACCGGGATGGTCACCGCGTGGGCACCCTCGGCGGGGAGCATGACCACCGGCAGTCGTAGCTGGGTGCCGGACAGGACGACCACCGCCGTCAGCGCGAGCAGCGGCGCGATCGCCGCGATGACCCGTACCTGCGGGCAGCTGAGCACCCGGCGCAGCAACGCTCGTACGACGAGCCCGGCGAGCAGCGTCGCCAGCACCGCCCGGATCGCGACCGACTCGAGCGGCAGGGAGAGGAGGACGCCGAGGTCCAACGTGGTCAGCGCTCGCCGTCGCGCCGCCGTGCCGCGGCGGCACGCAACTCAGCGAGACTGTCCTCGTCGACGGACTCGACGACGTCGGCGAGGTAGGCCGCTGCCGGCTCGGGGAACCGGTCCAGGAGCCAGTCCATGACCCCTTCGACCGTGGAGCGCGCGTAGTGCTCGCGCGTGATCGCTGGGCGGTACCGGTGTGCCAGCGCGTCGGTGTCGCGCACCAGCAGCCCCTTGCTCGCCAGACGCGTCATCGTCGTCATGACGGTCGTGTACGCGATCTTCCGATCGGCGGCGAGCCGGCCGTGCACGTCGCGGACGGTCGACTCACCGAGGTCCCAGACCGCCTCCATCACGTCCTGCTCGAGCGGCCCGAGCAAGGTCTCGATCGGGTCGTTGCGCCGCGCCATCGTTCGTCTCCTACCCGCCAGCTTCGGTCCGGTTCCGGCCGTCGCCGGAGCCGTTCTCTCGTGGTGAAGCCTACTGCTCGGTCCCGGCGCCGTACAGGACCCGTTCCGCCACCGACGCCCCTGCCATCCCCCGGCAAGGACCGCTCCGTCCGAGCGACGACCGCTCACCCGCGTACCGCCTCTCGTCCTACCCGGGTAGTAAGTCGCTAGGCTCAGGCGCGTGGTCGAGCTGTGCCCGCCCATCCGGGTGGTCACGGCTCACCTCACGGCAGCGGCGTGACGGATCCGACCGGAACCGGCACCTGACCCCGAGAGCGGCCACGACGAGACGTCCCGGTCACCCGACCGGGAACGCACGACGGAGGAGCAACAACTGATGCTGATGAGACGACGCACCGTCACGGTGACGGCGTTCGCTGCGGCTGCCGCGCTCGTGCTGAGCGCCTGCGGGGGCGACGACACCACCGAGACCGACGAGCCGACGGACGAGTCCGAGGACACCACCGAGGACGACGAGGCTGACGACGAGGCCGACGACGAGGCTACGGACGACGAGGCTGCGGACGACGAGGGGGCGTCCGGTGGCACGGTCGTCTACGCGGCCGAGCAGGAGTTCGCGTCCTACAACAACAACACCGCGGACCAGAACGCGTTCCGGAACACCGTCATCCTGAACGGGGTGCTCCAGGGCTTCTGGCAGTACGACCCCGCCGGGTTCGCCGAGCCGAACGAGAACCTCGGCACCTACGAACTCGTCAGCGAGGACCCGCAGACCGTCGAGTACACCATCAACGAGGAGGCGGTCTGGTCGGACGGGACCCCGGTCGCCTGCGCGGACATGCTGCTGGGCTGGGCCGCGAACTCAGGCTTCTACGAGTCCGGCGAGGAGACCGAGGACGGCGACCCCGTCCCGCTGTTCTCGACCGCGGGAACTGCGGGGTTCTCGGACTGGGTGAAGCCCGACTGCGACGTCGAGGACAAGTCCCTCACCGTCGAGTACTCGGAGCCCTACGCCACCTGGGAGGCGATCAACCCGGTGCTCGTGCCGGCACACGTCGTCGCTGAGCAGGGCGGGCTGAGCCTCGAGGAGTTCGTCGAGGCGATCCGCAACGACGACGTCGACGCCCTGCGTGACGCCGCCGAGTTCTACAACAACGGCTGGGTCATGAACCCGGGCGAGCTGCTCGACGAGGAGCTGATCCCCTCCAACGGCCCCTACAAGCTGTCGGAGTGGGTCGCCGGTGAGTCCCTGACCCTGACCGTGAACGAGGAGTACTGGGGTCCGGCGCCCGCCGCCGAGAGCATCGTCTTCCGCTTCCTGGACCAGGACCAGATGGCCCAGGCCCTGCAGAACGGCGAGGTCGACCTCATCGACCCGCAGCCGAACCCCGACCTGTTGAACCAGCTCGAGGGCATCCAGGGTGTCGTCGTCGAGACGGCGGACCAGTTCGTCTACGAGCACCTGGACTTCAACATGGGTCCGGACCAGCCCTTCGCGGACCGTGAGCTGCGCGAGGCCTTCGCCCTGTGCGTGCCGCGTGAGCGCATCGTCACGAACCTGATCCAGCCGCTGAACCCGGAGGCTGAGGTCCTGCAGGCCCGGCTCACCTACTCCTTCCAGCCGGACTACGACGAGCAGGTCGCGGCGACCAACGCGGCTGACTACGCCGAGCAGGACATCGAGGCGGCCGCGGCCATCCTCGAGGAGAAGGGCATGGTCGGTATGGACGTGCGGATCGGCTACCAGCAGCCGAACCCGCGTCGGACCAACCAGGTCGAGCTCATCCGTGACGCCTGCAACGAGGCGGGCTTCAACGTCATCGACAACGGGACGGACGACTTCTTCGGGGTCGGCCTGAACGAGGGTGACTTCGAGGTCGCGATGTTCGCCTGGGTCGGCTCCGCGTACGTCAGCGGTGCCGCGTCCACCTTCCAGTCCCCGGAGGCCTGCGCCCCCGGCTCGAAGGGCAACAACAACGGCTGCTACTCCAGCGAGGAGGTCGACGCGCTGTTCGACGAGCTCCTGACCGAGCTCGACCCGGACGCCGCGCGCGACCTGGTCGCCCAGATCGAGGCGGTCCTGTGGGAGGACATCCCGACCATCCCGCTGTACACCTTCCCCGGCCTCGCGGCCTGGGCCGAGGACCTGCAGGGTGTCGAGCTGAACTTCAGCCAGGGTGGCATCACCTGGAACATGGAGGAGTGGAGCATCGGCTGAGCATCGACGGTGGTCACCGTGTCAGCGGTGACCACCGCTCGGTGAGCACCGAGCACGACCCGGGCCGGGTACGGCGGTGCCGTACCCGGCCCGACCACTGCGGGGCACCGCACGCCCACACAGCGCTGATCGAGGACCGTTGGGCACCTCGGCCGGGGGCACCTGGTCCCTGCCTGTCGGCGCGTCGCGGGTTAGGCTTCCCGCTTCGAACGGAGGCTGCGCGTGGCGATCTTCATCCTCAGACGGTTCCTGATCTCGACCTTCACCCTGCTGCTGGCGTCCTTCGTGGTCTACGTGGGCACCGCGCTGTCGGGTGATCCGCTCGAGGACCTTCGCGGCATCCAGGACGAGGGCGACGCCCTGATCCAGCAGCAAGCCCGGATCGAGCTGCTCCAGCTCGAGACCCCGATCCCCCTGCGCTACCTCAGCTGGCTCGGCGGTGTGCTGCGCGGGGACTTCGGCACCAACATCCGCGGTCAGGACGTGACCGCCCTGCTGTCGAGCGCGGCCGCCGCCACGCTGAAGATGGTCATCGTCGCGACCATCCTCGCGATCGTGTTCGGCGTCATGATCGGCATCATCTCCGCGCTGCGCCAGTACAGCGGCTTCGACTACACCCTGACCTTCGCCGCGTTCCTGTTCTTCTCGCTGCCGATCTTCTGGGTCGCGGTCATGCTGAAGCAGTACGCGGCGATCGAGTTCAACAACTGGCTCGCGGATCCCACCATCTCGCCGACCGTCATCCTCGCGCTCTCGACGGTGAGCGCGGTGGCGTGGATGGGCATCCTGGGCGGGGACACCCGCCGCCGCGTCACCACGCTCGCGGTCGCCTTCGGCAGCACCGCGATCATCCTCTTCTTCTTCTCCACCACCCGGTGGTTCGCCGATCCGGCCTTCGGCCCCTGGGTCGTGCTCGCGCTCGCGCTGATCTCCGCCGGGGCCGCGACCTTCCTAACGGCGGGGTTCCGGCACCGGCCACCCATCATCGCCGCCCTGGTCACCGCCGGCATCGGGTACGCCTTCTACCTGCTCTCCGACCCGATCCTCGCTGACCCGAGCGCGTGGATCATCCTCGGCCTGTACCTCGTCTCGCTCGCCGTCGCGCTCGGGGTCGGGGCGGCGCTCGGCGGGCTCCAGCGTCGTCAGGCGATGTCCGCCTCGGCGCTCACCGCCACCCTGGTCGGCGGGGTGATCTTCACCGACTACATGCTGCGCTCCTACGCAGCCTACGCCGACGCCGTGCGCGGCCGGCCCGTCTCCACGGTCGGCTCGGTGACCCCCGGGTTCACTGGCAACTTCTGGGAGGTCGGGCTCGACTCGATCGGCCACCTGCTGCTGCCGACCCTCGCGCTGCTGCTGATCTCCTTCGCGGTCTACACCCGCTACACCCGCTCGAGCATGCTCGAGGTCATGAACCAGGACTACATCCGGACCGCCCGCGCCAAGGGCTTGACCGAGCGCACGGTCGTCATGCGCCACGGCTTCCGCAACGCGCTCATCCCCGTGACCACCCTGGTGGCCTTCGATTTCGGAGCGGTCATCGGTGGTGCGGTCATCACCGAGACGGTGTTCGGCTGGCAGGGCATGGGGTTCCTGTTCATCACCGGTCTGAACGAGGTCGACCCGAACCCCGTCATGGCGTTCTTCGTCGTCGCCGGTGGCTCGATCGTGCTGTTCAACATGCTCGCCGACATCGCCTACGCCTACCTCGACCCGAGAATCCGCCTGTCCTGAGCGACGCCTGACCGGGAAGGGATCCCGTATGAGCACCGAGATCGGACCGGCATCACCACCGACCTCCCAGGGCGACACACCACCTCAGCAGCCGCTGACCGTCGCCGACGACGGCATGGAGATCATCGCCCGCACCCAGGGCCAGTTGATCCGACGTCGGTTCTTCCGGCACCGGGCAGCCCTGCTGGGGATGCTCACCCTCGGCGCGGTCGTCGTGCTGGCCTACTCTTCGATCGGGTTCGGGCCCTACGACGGCTGGTGGGACAAGGACTACGAGGCCACGGCCGACATCCTCGACGGTGGCCGTCCCACCCTGTGGGCGGACGGCCCCTTCAGCCTCGGGGAGCAGCCCTTCGGCCAGGACAACGTCGGCAAGGACTACTTCGCGCTCGTCATGCGCGGCACCCAGCAGTCGCTCGTGGTCGCCTTCCTGATCGGTGTCGTCGCGACGGTCACGGGCACGCTCGTCGGCGCGGTCGCCGGCTTCTACCGAGGCTGGGTCGAGGGGGTGCTGATGCGCCTCACCGACATGATGATCTCGATCCCGACCCTGATCTTCGCGGCCGTGCTGGCCGCGATCGCGGGACGGTCCGGCATCATCGTGCTGGGGATCGCGCTCGGCCTGGTCACCTGGACCGGGCTGGCCCGACTGGTGCGCGGGGAGTTCCTGGCGCTCAGGGAGAAGGAGTTCGTCGAGGCCGCACGTGCGATCGGCACCTCCCCCTGGCGGATCATCTACAAGCACATCCTGCCGAACACCATCGGGGTCATCATCGTCACCGCGACGCTCGCGATCGCCTCGGGCATCCTGCTCGAGACCGCCCTGTCCTTCCTGGGCCTCGGCGTCCAGCCGCCGGACGTCTCGCTCGGCAGCCTCGTCAGCCAGTACCAGACCGCGATGGTGTCACGACCGTGGCTGTTCTGGTGGCCGGGCGTGTTCATCGTCGTCATCGCGCTGTCGGTGAACTTCATCGGCGACGGCCTGCGCGACGCCTTCGACCCGCGCCAGACCCGCGTCCGCGACTGACCGCCCACGGCCGCCGCCCCGCGCCGACACCCGCCCAGGATCCCCCATGACCGACCACACCGCCGCACCGCAGCACACGCCCATCACCGGGCACACCCTCGATGACGTGGCCGGCCCGACGCCGAACGAGATCCTGCGCGTGGAGGATCTCTCGGTGAGCTTCCCCACCGATGACGGGCTCGTGAAGGCCGTCCGAGGCGTCTCCTACACCGTGCACGAGCGCGAGGTGCTCGGCATCGTCGGTGAGTCGGGCTCGGGCAAGTCGGTGTCCTCGATGGCGGTCATGGGGCTGCTGCCCCGCTCCGCACGGATCAGCGGGAAGGTGTTCTTCCGCGGGGAGGACATCCTCAGCTTCCGCGCCAAGCAGGCCCGGGCACTCCGGGGCAGCCGGATCGCGATGGTGTTCCAGGATCCGATGACCGCGATGAACCCGGTCTACTCGGTCGGGGACCAGCTCGCCGAGGCGGTCCTCTCACACGAGACGATCCCGCGCAAGCACGCGCTCGCCCGCGCCGAGGAGATGCTCGCGCTCGTCGGCATCCCGAACCCGAAGCAGCGGGTGCACAGCTACCCCCACGAGTTCTCCGGCGGGATGCGCCAGCGCGCGATGATCGCCATGGCGGTCATCAACAACCCCGACATCATCATCGCCGACGAACCCACCACCGCCCTCGACGTGACCGTCCAGGCTCAGATCCTCGAGACCCTGCTCGAGGTCAAGGACGCGGTGAACGCCGCGATCATCCTCATCACCCACGACCTCGGCGTCATCGCCGGGCTCGCGCACCGGGTGCTCGTCATGTACGCCGGCAGGGCCGTGGAGGTGGCCGAGACCAGCGCGCTGTTCGCCCGGCCCCGCATGCCCTACACCGCCGGCCTGCTCGGCTCGATCCCCTCGCTCGAGACCGTCACCGGCGAGCGGCTGCGGCCCATCACCGGCACGCCCCCGTCCCTGATCAGCCTGCCACCCGGGTGCGCCTTCGTGCCGCGCTGTCCCCTCGCGACCGAGCGGTGTGAGGTCGAGGATCCGCCGCTCGCGGAGGTGGACGAGGCTGACCACGTCGCCGCCTGCCACCACTGGGAGCGCCTGGCGGCCACCGACGACCCGACGGCCTTCTTCCGGGCCGAGAGCGAGCTGCGCCGATGACCTCCCAGGACACCGCCACCACGACCGACCGGACCGCCGACGGCGAGCAGCACCTGCTCCAGGCCACCGACCTGGTGATGCACTTCCCGATCTACGGGACCGGGCTGCTACGTCGCGTCGTCGGCGAGGTCCAGGCCGTCAGCGGCGTCAGCCTGCACGTCGACCCGGGCGAGACGCTCGGGTTGGTCGGCGAGTCCGGCTGCGGCAAGTCCACCACCGGGCGCGCCATCCTGCAGCTGCACCGCCCGACCGCCGGCTCGGTCGTCTACGACGGCCAGGAGCTCACCGAGCTCCCGCGCCAGCAGATGCAGGCGGTCCGGCGCGAGCTGCAGATCGTGTTCCAGGACCCCTACGCCTCGCTCAACCCCAAGATGCCGGTGAACGACATCGTGGCCGAGCCGCTGAAGGTGCACGGGCGGTACAAGGACGGCGGCAAGGAGCGGGTCGCGGAACTGCTCGAGCTCGTCGGGCTGAACCCCGAGCACGGTAACCGCTACCCGCACGAGTTCTCGGGCGGTCAGCGCCAGCGCATCGGCATCGCCCGCGCGCTCGCGCTGCAGCCTCGCGCCCTCATCCTCGACGAGCCCGTCTCCGCCCTCGACGTCTCCGTCCAGGCCGGCGTCATCAACCTGCTCGAGGACCTCCAGGACGAGTTCGGTCTGGCGTACCTGTTCATCGCCCACGACCTGTCGGTCGTGCGTCACATCTCCGACCGGGTCGCGGTCATGTACCTCGGCAAGATCGTGGAGACCGGCACCCGCGACGAGATCTACGGCTCCCCCTCCCACCCCTACACCCAGGCACTGCTGTCCGCGGCGCCCGCCGCCAACCCCGAGGTGGAGCGCGACCGGCAGCGGATCATCCTCACCGGCGACGTGCCGAGCCCTGCGGACCCGCCCAGCGGGTGCCGCTTCCGGACTCGGTGCTGGAAGGCGGAGGACATCTGCGCGACCGAGGAGCCGAAGCTCGAGGACCGCGGCCAGGGCCACCCCGTGGCCTGCCACTTCGCCGAGGAGATGCCAGGCGTCCTCTGACGGCGGCCGCACCCCCCGCCGAGCGCGGGGCGGGATCGCGTCCGGGCCCGCCCCGAGCGTGTGAGGCAGCCGGTCAGCGTTCGCGGCGGTGACCGACGATGAGCGCGAAGTCCTCGCTGGAGAGGCTCGCGCCGCCCACCAGTGCGCCGTCGATGTCGGGCTGCGCCATGAGCGCGCGGACGTTGCCAGGCTTGACGCTGCCGCCGTACTGGACCCGGATGCTCTCCGCGACGTCCTGGCCGTACTGCGAGGCGAGCTCGGCGCGGACCGCGGCGCACATCTCCTGCGCGTCCTCCGGCGTCGCGGTCAGCCCGGTCCCGATGGCCCACACCGGCTCGTAGGCGACCACGACCTCCTCGGCGTCGTCGATGCCGATCCCGACGCCTGCGAGGCTCCCCCGCAGCTGCGAGACCACCACCTCGAGGGCCTCGCCCGCCTCGCGCTGCTCCCTGGTCTCGCCGACGCACAGGATGGGGCGCATGCCGTGGGCGCGGATCGCGGCGACCTTGGCGTTGACGATCTCGTCGGTCTCGCCGAACAGGGCACGGCGCTCGGAGTGGCCGGCGATGACGTAGGTGACGTCGAGCCGCTTGAGCATGGGCGGGCTGATCTCACCGGTGAACGCCCCCTCATCCTCGGCGTGGCAGTTCTGGGCGCCCAGCGCGATCGGGAGACGGTCGGACTGGATGAGGGTCTGGATCGACCTGAGCGCCACGAAGGGAGGACAGACGACGACCTCCTGACCGGCGTAGTCGCGCTCGTCGAGGTGGTAGGCGAGCTTCTGGACCAGCTGGATCGCCTCCAGGTGGTCCCGGTGCATCTTCCAGTTCCCCGCCATGATCGGGGTGCGCGCAGCCACGTCAGGCTCCTTGGGCTCGGAGTGGATCCGTCTGGTGAGCCTAGTCCCGGGACCCACCCGCGCGGCTACGGCACCCGTGGACGGTCAGCCGGGGTCCCGGTCGGGCCGCTCAACCGGAGGCGGCGGTGCCGGCCGCCCAGTCGGCGTGGAGCCGCCGGTACACGCCGTCCTCAGCGACCAGGCGTGCGTGCGGTCCGCGCTGCACGAGCTCGCCGCGGTCGAAGACGAGCACCTCGTCAGCGGCCTCGGCGGTGGAGAGGCGGTGGGCCACGGTGATCGAGGTCCGAGAGCTCGTCAGGCGCTCGATCGCGCGGCGCAGGCGGACCTCGAGCGCCGGATCGACCGCCGAGGTGGCCTCGTCGAGCACGAGCAGGTCCGGCCGGGCGATCCAGGCGCGGACCAGCGCGACCAGCTGCCGCTCCCCCGCCGAGAGCCGGCTGCCCCGCTCGCCGACCTCGGTGTGGATGCCCTCGGGCAGCTCCGCGAGCCAGTCGGCGAGATCGAGCTCCCAGCACGCGGCGAGCACCTCCTCGTCGCTCGCGCCGGGGGCCCCGTAGCGGACGTTGTCCGCCACGGTGGCATCGAACAGGAACCCGTCCTGTGGCACGCTGATGACGCGGGCACGCAGGCTCGAGAAGGCGATCTCGTCCAGCGGCACGCCACCGAGCAGGATGCGCCCACGGGTCGGGTCGAACAGGCGTGTCAGCAGCTTCACGAAGGTGCTCTTGCCGGACCCGGTCTCGCCCACCACGGCGACCCGGGTGCCGGCCGGCAGGGTGAGGTCGACGGCGCGCAGGACCGGATCACCGCGCTGCCCCTCCCCCGGCTCTCCCCGCGGGTAGGCGAACCACAGGTCCTCCACCTCGACCGCGATCGGCCCGGGTGGCAGGGAGCGTCCCGGCACGGGATCCTCGACCTCGACCGCGGTGTCCAGCACGGCGAGCACCCGCCGGATGCCGGCAGCGGCGGTCTGGGCCTGGTCCAGGACCTCGACGAGCAGCTGGATCGGCTCGATGAACAGGGTGACGAGGAAGAGGAAGGCGACCAGCCGTCCCGCGGTGAGCTGGTCCGGTTGCACGGCCACGCCGACGCCGATCACCAGCGCCGTCACCCCGCCGGCGAACACCTCCGCGGAGGAGAACATCGAGGCCGCGAGCACCTGAGCGCGGATCTCGGAGCGGCGCGCCTGCTCGAGCCGTGCATCGACCCGCGGCAGCGTCCGGGCCTCCGCACCGTACGCACGGATCGTCGGCAACCCGCTGATCGCCTCCGACACCGCCGCGAGCGCGGTCGCCGAGCGCTCGCGGACCTGGTCGTAGCGGCGGCGCAGGATGCGTTGGAAGAGCACCAGCAGGGCCGCGTACAGCGCCCCCGCACCTGCGACGACAGCCGCGAGGATCGGGTCGTACACGGTCATGACGAGCAGGACGAGGGCGAGCTGCGCCGTGCCGACGAGCAGGCCGATGCCGCCCCACTCGACGAACTGGGTCACCACCTCGATGTCGGAGGTCACACGCGCGACCAACGACCCTCGCCGCTCGCTCTGGACGTGCAGCGTGGAGAGGCGGTGGATGTGCCGGAAGGTCGCGACCCGCAGCTCAGCGAGGCCCGAGGCCGCCGCGCGCAGGAGCCGCCACATCGCCACGCGGTTGGCGACGAGGGCGGTGAGGACCGCCACGAGCGCCACGGCGCCGATCCCGAGCAGCTCGGCGCGGGCCGCGTCGGCCGCGACCGCGTCGAGCAGTTGCTGCACGGCGACCGGCACCACCAGCTGCCCGAGGGTGCCGAGGATCGTCAGCGCGATCGTGAGCCCGATCCCCGCCGTCAAGCTCGGGGCGACGGTAGCCGCGCGGCGTAGCGACGCCACGAGGCCGATGTCGGGACGTCTCATGCGCCCGGCCCCTCGACGTCACCCGGGCGGTCTGAGGCCGCCCGGCCGGCATCGTCCCGGTTCCCTGCCTCCTCACGGGTTCGGCCGCCGCTCGGCAGGCCCGTGCCTCCCGGCGTCGCCGTGCCCTCCCGCGCGGGGGTCACCGGGCGATCCCGGCTCGCCGCCTCGACACGCTGCCGGTCCTCGTGGCGTCGCTCCGCGTCCTGCTCGTAGGCCTGCAGCAGGCGCGCGTAGCCGGGCACCGCCGCGAGGAGCTCGGTGTGGGTCCCGCTCGCCCGGATCCTGCCGTCCTCGACGAACACGACCCGATCGGCGAGCAGGATGCTGGCGCGGCGGGAGGCGACGACCACGACCGTGGAGGGCTGCGCGGCGCGCTTGAGCCCGCGCAGGATGCGTGCCTCCACCGAGGGGTCCACCGCCGAGGTGGCGTCGTCGAGCACGAGCAGGCGGGGGCGGCGCACGAGCGCGCGGGCGAGCGCGAGGCGTTGCCGCTGGCCACCGGACAGGGACGCCCCCCGCTCGCCGAGCGGGGTGTCGAGGCCGGCGGGGAGCGCTTCGACGAACACCTCGGCGTTGGCGAGCCGGAGCGCCTCGCGCACCGCCTCGGCGTCCACCGGTGCGCCCAGCGCCACGTTGCCGAGCACCGAGTCATCGAACAGGAAGGTGTCCTGGGCGACGTAGGCCACCTCGCTGGGGAGCACCCCGGGTGCCAGCTCCCTGAGGTCGACCCCGTCCAGGGTGATGGCCCCGTCGTCGGGGTCCCACAACCGCGCGAGCAGCAGCGCGAGGGTGGACTTGCCGGACCCGGTCGGTCCGACCACCGCGACGGTCTCGCCGGGGGTGATGGTGAGCGCCACCTCGGTGAGCACGGGCCGATCCGGCTCGTAGCCGAAGGACACCTGCTCGGTCCGGACCCCTGCGGGCGCCTCGGCCGGCGCGGGCACCCGGTGGCCGTGCTGCACGCGGTCGTCGTGGTCGAGCACCTCCGCGACCCGCTGCCACGCCGCGACGCTCTGCGCGGCGTCCCAGAACAGGTAGCCGACGAGGCGGATCGGCACCGAGAGCAGCGAGACGAGGTAGGCGGTGCGGACGAGCTCGCCAGGCGTCAGGGCGCCGGCGCTGACCTCGAGGGCGCCCACGACGAGCAGGACCACGAGCCCCAGCCCGGGCAGCGCATCGGTGACGGCCCGGTACCCGGTCCAGACCCACCCGACCGCCTCGAGCTGGTCCCTGAGGTGCAGGGCGGCGCGCTCGAAGCGGGCGGTCTCCTCAGCCGCCCGTCCGAGCGAGGTGACGGTCAGCGCCCCGTCGAAGCTCTCGTGGGCCACCGCGGCGACCCGCCCACGGCGTCGCTGGACCTCCTCCATACCCTCGAAGGTGCGCCAGGCCCCCCGCAGGTCGATGACCACGACGAGGACGAGGAGCACGAGCGCGATCGCGCCGAGCAGGAGGTCGGTCCAGGCCACCACCACGATCGTGGCGAGGAGCAGGCCGAGCACGCCCGTGGCGAAGGGCAGCGGCCCGAGCACGAAGGTCGCCTGCCGCGTGTCCACATCGGCGGTGGAGAGCAGGTCGCCCACCCCGCGCCGGTCGTAGGCGCGCAGTGAGGTACGGAACAGGGACCGGACGAGCTGCCGCCGCAGCTCGGTCTGGGCGGTGATCTGCAACGAGGTGGCCGCCGAGCGCCGCAGCACGATCGCGACGGCCTTCCACACCGCGACCCCGAGCAACAGCCACAGGTAGGGCGCGAGGCGCCCCCGGGCCGGTTCGCCCTGCTCGAGGACGGGGACGATGACCTCGTCGGTGGCGTCGCCGACCACCAACGCGCTGACCACGATCGCCGCGGTGAACAGCAGGGCGGCGGTGACCGCGGCGGCGAACCGCCACGGGGTGGCTCGGACCAGCCGGGTGACCAGGCGCACGGCGCGCCGGACCACCTGCCCGGGGCGGGTGGTCGTGGACTTCGGTGCTGCGACGCTCGACACGGACGCTCCACGGGCCAGCCTGGCACGGTACCTCGCGCACCCCACCGGCTCGTGCACCCGTCCGCCGCCCAGGTGGCGGGGACGCAGCGAGGCCCGGTGCCGCAGCACCGGGCCCCACCGTCCTGCGTGCTCGGGTCAGCCCGTGCGCAGCGCCACGACGCCCGGCAGCTCCTTGCCCTCGAGCAGCTCGAGGGAGGCGCCGCCACCGGTGGAGACGTGGTCGACGCGGTCGTCGAGCCCGAAGGTCCGGATCGCGGCGGCGGAGTCCCCGCCACCGACGACGGTGAAGGCCGAGGTGGCGGCCATCGCGTCGGCGACCGTCCGGGTCCCGGCGGCGAACGCGTCCCACTCGAACACGCCCATCGGGCCGTTCCAGAACACGCTGCCGGCGTCAGCGATGGCTGCCGCGTAGGCGTCGGCCGTCCCCGGACCGATGTCGAGGCCCATCTGGTCCTGCGGGATGGCCGACACCGGCACCGTGGTCGCGGGGGCGTCCTCCTCGAACCGGGGAGCCACGACGACGTCGGTGGGCAGCAGCACATCGACGCCGCGCTCACGGGCTGCGGTCACGAGGCGTCCCACGGTCTCGACCTGGTCCTCCTCGACGCGCGAGGCGCCGACGTCGACGCCCTCAGCGACGAGGAAGGTGAAGGCCATGGCCCCACCGACGGCGATGGCGTCGACCCGCTGCAGCAGGTTCTCCAGCACCGTCAGCTTGTCGCTGACCTTGGCGCCGCCGAGCACGGCCACGTACGGCCGCGCCGGGTCCTCGAGCAGCCCACCGAGCACGTCGAGCTCGCGCTCGAGCAGCAGGCCGGCGTAGCCGGGGATACGGGCGGGGATGCCGGCGATCGAGGCGTGCGCCCGGTGCGACGCCCCGAAGGCGTCGTCGACGTACACGTCGGCCATCGCAGCCAGCGCGTCGGCGAAGGCGTCGTCGTTGCTCGTCTCGCCGGGATCCCAGCGCAGGTTCTCCAGCAGCAGGACCTGCCCGGGCTTGAGCGCCGCTGCCTTGGCCCTCGCATCCTCCCCGACCACGTCGCTCGCGGTGATGACGTTGGTGGACAGCAGCTGCTGCAGGCGCGTGCCGACGGCGGCCATCGAGGACGCCGGGTCCGGCGCCCCCTTCGGCCGACCCAGGTGCGAGGCGACGATCACGCTCGCACCCTGGTCGAGCAGCGCCCGCAGGGTCGGCACCGAGGACTGCACGCGCAGATCGTCGGTGATCGCCCCGTCGCGCAGGGGAACGTTGAGGTCCGCGCGGACGAAGACCGTCTTCCCTTCGGCGTCGAGGTCCGGCAAGGTCCGGACCCCTGCGAGCATCTCGGAGGTCACAGCTTGTCCCCCACGAACCGGGTGAAGTCGGCCAGACGGACCGAGTAGCCCATCTCGTTGTCGTACCAGCCCAGCACCTTGATCATCCTGCCGGCGGCGATGGTCACGCCGGCGTCGAAGATGCAGGAGTGCGGGTTGCCGATGATGTCGACGGAGACGATCGGGTCCTCGGTGTACTCGAGGATGCCCTGCAGCGGGCCGTCGGCCGCCGCCTTGACCGCCGCGTTGACCTCGTCCTTGGTGACCTCCTTGGAGAGCAGCAGGGTCAGGTCGGTCGCCGAGCCGGACGGGGTGGGGACGCGCATCGCGTACCCGTCGAGCCGCCCCTTCATCTCCGGCAGCGCGAGCGCGGTGGCCTTGGCGGCACCGGTGGTGGTCGGGACCATCGACAGGGCGGCGGCCCGAGCACGCCGCGGGTCCTTGTGCGGCGCGTCGTGCAGGCGCTGATCCCCGGTGTAGGCATGGATCGTGGTCATCAGCCCCTGCTCGATACCGAAGGCGTCGTGGATCACCTTCGCCATCGGGACGACCGAGTTCGTGGTGCAGGAGGCCATGGAGATGACGTCGTGGGCGCCCGGGTCGTACTCGTCCTCGTTCGCACCCATGACGATGGTCTTGTCCTCGCCCTTGGCGGGCGCGGAGATGATGACCTTCTTCGCACCCGCGTCGAGGTGCTTGGCGGCGGCGTCACGCTGGGTGAAGAACCCGGTCGACTCGACGACCACCTCGACCCCGAGGTCGCTCCACGGCAGGGCGGCCGGATCGCGCTCGGAGAGGACCTTGATCGGCGTGCCGTTGACGACGATGGCGTCGCCCTCGACCTCCACCGTGCCGTCGAAGCGGCCGTGGACGCTGTCGTACTTCAGCAGCATCCCGAGGGCCTGGGTGTCGGTCAGGTCGTTGACCGCCACGATGTCGAGGTCGATGTCATGCTCGAGGGTTGCACGCAGGAAGTTGCGGCCGATGCGGCCGAAGCCGTTGATGGCGACCTTCACGGACATGTGGGAACTCCCGTTCGCTGGGGTGATGGTGTCCGGTGGACGGTCACGGGGGCGGTGCTGCCCCCGCTGACCGCTCCCGGCGCGGCCGAGGATGGCCGCGGACCGGTGTGCGCGCTGGGCCCGGCGAGGCGGCTGCCGTGCGTCCCGCGCTCGCGCTCGACCCTAGCACCGACCTCCCGCAGGGGTCAGGGGTCAACCGGTTCCCCTTCGTCGGTGGCCCCGCGGTCGCCGAGCTCCTCGAGCCGACGCAGGCGACGGTGCACCGCGGACTTGCCGACCGGCGGGTCCAGCAGTGCCCCGAGCTCGGCGAGCGAGGCCTCCGGGTTGGCCAGCCGCGTCAGCGCGACCTCGCGCAGCTCCGGCTCGAGCCCGTCCCAGCCGTGGCGCTCGATCGCGCGCGTCACGGCCTCGGCCTGCGCTGCGCTCGCGGTCACCGTCCGCGCGAGGTTGGCGCGGTCGGCGTTGGCCAGGCGGGTCGCCTCGGCCCGGACCTCGCGCCGCACCTGCTGCTCCTCGAGGGCGAGGTAGGCGGAGGTCGCGCCGACAGCGGCGAGCAACGCGCCGATCCGTCGGCCGGACTTGAGCACCACCCGGGTCGGGCCGCTGGTCGGGACCGACGGCCCGGGGCCGACCACCTCGGCCAGCACCGCCGCGAGGTCGGTGGCCGTGACGCGGTGCCGCACCCGGATCTCCAGGTGCGCCGGCCGCCCGGGCGCGGAGAAGGAGCCCGCACCGAGCACCGCCCCGCGCAGCAGCGCCGGCCGCTCGCTCGGCAACAGCCCGGTCCCGAGGTGCGGCTCGAGACGGCCGTGGTCGTCGACGACCCCGAGATCGCGGACGAGCCGTCCGGCGCTGGCGGTGACGGCCACGGCGTAGCGCGCCTGGTGTCTCACCCCCTCGCCCGAGCGGACCCGCAGCTCGGGTCGGAGCCGGTAGCGGCGCAACAGGAGGGCGTGGACGCGCCGGGCGACCGCCCCCTCGGCCGTCTCGAAGACCACGACCGGGGTCGGGTCGGGACCCCCACGGACCGCGAGCGTCGCGATGGTGCGCACGAGCCCGAGCAGCTCGGCCCGGACCTCGACGCCGGAACCCAGCGGGAGCTGGGCGAGCTCCTGGCGCACGGCCGTGGTGAAGGTGCCCGGCATCAGACCAGCCGGGCCAGCGCGCGGGCGAGCGCGTCCGGGTCGTGGCCGTCGCGGTCCCCGAGCAGGTCCGCACGCACCACCCGTCCCACCGGGGCCGTCGGCGGCAGCGGCCCGGGGTCGAGCGGTCGGCCCGGACCCGGCGGTGTGCGGCCGTCGTGGAGCAGCACCGCGTCGACGGTCAGCGCCGGGACGTGGGACGCCAGCGCCTCCAGGTGGTCAGCGAGCGACATGCCCTCGGTCTCACCGAGCTGCTCGCGCAGGTTCGCGACCAGGACCCGTGGGCCGGGGGCGGCGATCACGGCTGCCGCGAGCTCAGGGACGAGCAGGTTGGGCAGCAGGCTCGTGTACAGCGACCCGGGTCCGAGCACCACGAGATCCGCCCCGGTCAGCGCCTCCAGGGCGGCGGGTGTGGCGGCGGGAGCCTCGGGCTGGAGCCACACCCGCTCCAGCCGGGAGGTGGCCGCGATGGCGGCCTGGCCGCTGACCGGGCCGGCGAGGCTGCGGGCGTGCAGCGTGACGGGGTCGGTCGTGCACGGCAGGACGCGCCCCGCGACGCCGAGGTGGTAGGCGAGCTCGTCCAGCGCCGCGACGAGGTCCCCCTCGTGGAGGTCCTGCAGCGCCACCAGGACGAGGTTGCCGAGGGCGTGGCCGGCCAGCTCCCCACGGGGGAAGCGGTACCCGAGCACCTCGGCGAGCCGCTCACGATGCCCGAGCGCGGTCAGGGCCATGCGCAGGTCCCCCGGCGGGACGATGTCGAGGTCACGCCTGAGGCGGCCGGAGGACCCCCCGTCGTCGGCCACCGAGACGATCGCGACGACCTCGTCGGCGAGCCGTCTGAGGGCCGCGAGGGTGCGGGCGAGCCCGTGGCCGCCGCCCAGCGCGACCGCCCGGTGGACCCGGACGCGCGCGGCGCTCACTCGGCACCGAGGTCGCGGTGCTCGACCTCGACCGGGAGCGCGAAGGTGTCCCGCAGGTAGCTGCCGAAGCGCTCGGCGAGGGCGACCGAGCGGTGCTTGCCCCCCGTGCACCCGATCGCGATGGTGAGGTAGCGCTTCCCCTCGGTCACGTAGCCCGGGACGACGACGTCGAGGAGACGCTCCACCGCCTCGACGAACGGCCCGGTCGATGGCTGCCCGAAGACGTAGTCGCGCACCGGTGCGTCACGGCCGGAGTAGCCGCGCAGCTCCTCGACCCAGTGCGGGTTCGGGAGGAAGCGCACGTCGAGCAGCAGGTCGGCCTCCCGCGGGGTCCCGCGCTTGAAGCCGAAGGAGACCACGTCGATCCGCAGCGGGGCGCTCGACCCCTCGCCGACGAGCTCCAGGACCCGCTCGCGCAGCTCGTGGACGTTGAGGTCGCTCGTGTCGATGATCAGGTCCGCGAGCCCGCGCAGCTCGGCGAGCTGCTCGCGCTCCGCCCGGATCCCGGCGACCACGCCGGCTTCGGTCGCCGCGGGGTGGCGTCGGCGCGTCTCCTCGAAGCGCCGGATGAGCGCCTCCTCGTCCGCGTCGAGGAAGAGGACCCGGACGTTGGCCTCGCTGCGGCGCAGGTCACGGATCACCTCCACGAGATGGTCGAAGAACTGCCGCCCGCGTACGTCCGCGACGACCGCGAGGCGGGACACCGACGAGCCCGGAGCGAAGGCCAGCTCGGTCACCCGGTCGATCAGGGTCGGCGGCAGGTTGTCGATCACGAACCAGCCGAGGTCCTCCACGGCGTTGGACGCGGTCGAGCGGCCCGCGCCGGACAGGCCGGTGATGATCAGCACGTGCGGTCGCTGGGCCTCGACCTCGCTGACGCGCGCACCGAGCGCCTGCGCCTCACCGGGCTGCTGCGTGGTCACGTCGCCTCCTCGGGCGACCCTGCCGGCTGCAGCGCCGCGAGCACCCGTGCGGCCAGGGTAGGTGACATCCCCGGCACGGAGGCGACCTCCTCCGGCTCGGCACGGGCGAGCGCCTCCGCGGAGCCGAAGCGCGCGAGCAGCGCGGCGCGGCGCGTCGGCCCGATGCCCTCGATGCCGTCCAGCGCCGAGGTGGTGACGGCCCGGCGGCGGCGCGTGCGCTGGTAGCTGACCGCGAAGCGGTGTGCCTCGTCCCGGACCCGTTGCAGCAGGTAGAGCGCATCCGAGCCGCGCGGCAGGACCACCGGCCGGGGCTGCTGTGGCCGGTACACCTCCTCGAAGCGCTTGGCGAGCGAGACGACCGCGACGTCCTCCACCCCGGCCTCGGCGATGCCCTCGCGTGCCGCCCCGAGCTGGCCCGGGCCACCGTCGATGACCACCAGGTTGGGCGGGTAGGCGAAGCGGGCGCGCTCCTCCCGCTCGGCGAGCGGCTGGGCCTGCTCCTCCACCAGGCGGGTGAAACGGCGCGCGAGGACCTCACGCATGGCGCGGTAGTCGTCGTTGCCGTCCACCCGCAGCTTGAAGCGCCGGTACTCGCTCTTGCGCGGCAGGCCGTCCTCGAACACCACCATCGAGCCCACCACCTCGGTCCCCCCGAGGTGGCTGATGTCGTAGCACTCGATGCGCAGCGGGGCCTCCTCGAGGTCGAGCGCCTCCTGGAGCTCCTTGAGCGCCCGCGAGCGGGCGTCGAAGTCCCCCGCCCGCTGCAGCCGGGTGCGCTGGAAGGCCTCCCGGGCGTTCTCCTCCACCGTGCGCAGCAGCTCGAGCTTCGCGCCGCGCTTCGGCACGTGGAAGCGCACCCGGGTCGTCGGCCGCCCGCGCTGGCCCTGGCGCGAGGCGGCACGCTGCTCGGCCAGCAGGCGTGACAGGGCGTCGGCGTCCTCCGGCTCGGCCGGCAGCAGCACCTGTGGCGGGATGTCGTCGGGGCGTTCGGCGTACAGCTGCAACAGGAAGGAGGTCAGCAGGGCCTCGGTGGTGAGCGGCTCGACCTTGTCGACGGTCCAGCCCTTGCGGCCGACGACCCGGCCGCGGCGGACGAAGAAGGCCTGGATCGCGGCCTCGAGCTCGTCCTGGTGGACGGCGACGACGTCGAGGTCGTCCTCGCGGTCGGAGACGACCTGCTGCTTCTCGAGCGCCCGCCGGGCCGCGAGCAGCTGGTCCCGGCGCCGCGCCGCGGCCTCGAAGCGCAGCGCGGCCGCGGCGGCGTGCATCTCCTCCTCGAGCTGAGCGAGCACCGGCGCGGTGTCCCCGTCGAGGAAGCCGGCGAGGCCGTCCACGAGCTCACGGTGCTGCGCTGGCGTGACCGCCCCGATGCAGGGTGCTGCGCACCGGTCGATGTGGTAGAGCAGGCAGGCCCGCCCGGTCCGCACCGCCCGGTCGTACACCCCGGCCGAGCAGGTCCGCACCGGGAAGACCCGAAGGAGCAGGTCGAGGGTCTCACGGATGGCGTAGGCGTGCGCGTAGGGGCCGAAGCGCCTATCCCCCTCGGCGACGCGCCCGCGCGCGACGCGTGCCCGTGGCACCTCCTCGGAGGTGGTGAGCACGAGGTGGGGGTAGGACTTGTCGTCCCGGTAGCGGACGTTGTACCGCGGCCGGTGCCGCTGGATCAGCGTGTACTCGAGGTGGAGCGCCTCCACCTCGGTCTCGACCACGATCCACTCGACCGAGCGCGCCGCTTCGAGCATGGCACGGGTGCGCGAGGCGAGGTTGGCCGGTGCCTGGAAGTAGGAGCCGAGCCGTGAGCGCAGGCTCAACGCCTTGCCGACGTAGACGACCCGGCCGTGAGCGTCCCGGAACAGGTAGCACCCCGGGCTGTCCGGCACGGAGCCCGGCTCGGGGCGGAAGGCGGCGGCGGGATGATCCACGCCCGCGAGGGTAGTGGTGGCTGCCGGCGGCGCTGGCGGGCCCGACCCGGGACCCGCCCTAGGATGCGGGGCAGGAGGTGCCCCGTGCTCGAGCTGCTCGCCCAGGCCAGCGCCACGGACGTGTGCGGGCCTGCCGAGGAGGCCGACCGGCTCTGCCTGGTGGTCTACGACCTCACCGGGAGCGAGCCGCTCGCCCGTGCCATGGGCGTCGGCTCCACGGCCCTGTCGATCCTCCTCGTCCTCGGCGCCGCCATCGCGATCACGCAGCTGACGAAGCTGCTGGTCGTGCGCTACACGAACCGGCTCGAGGAGCGGCTCGCGCGGCGGTTCGAGGAGGCGCACCGGCGCGGTGAGCTGTCGGACACGCGTCGCTTCCGGACCCGCCGATCGCAGCGCCTACGAGCGGCGGCCGGCGTCGTGCGCGGCGTGCTCGGCGTGGTGGTGTGGACCGCGGCGCTGCTGCTGATCCTCGATCTGCTCGGCGTGCCGCTCCAGCCGCTGCTGGCCGGAGCCGGGCTCGCCGGGATCGTGCTCGGGTTCGGTGCCCAGCAGCTGGTGCGTGACGTGCTGGCCGGCATCGCGATGCTGATCGAGGACCAGTACGGGGTCGGTGACTGGATCGAGGTGGACGGCCGCATCGGCGTCGTCGAGCGGGTCGGCCTGCGCTCCACGGCCTTCCGGGACGTGGACGGCGTGGTCCACCACGTCCTCAACGGCTACATCCAGCGGGTCGGCAACCTCTCGCAGGAGTGGGCTCGGGCGACCCTGGACGTCCCCGTCGCCCTGGACGCGGACCTGGCGACCGCCAAGGCCCTGATCCACAAGGTCGCCACCGATCTCGCGGCCGATCCGTTGTGGGGCCAGGACGTCATCGGCCCACCGGAGATCTGGGGCGTGCAGCACCACGGTCCCGACGGGGTCCAGATCCGGGTGGTGATCCCCACCAAGCCGCTGCGCAACTGGGACCTCGCCCGGCAGCTGCGGGAACGGCTCAAGTACGCCTTCGACGCCGCCGGGATCCGCATGCCGAGCCAGCGCGTGGACCTCGGAGGGCAGCAGGCGGGCTACCCCGTGCTGCACGACCTCGGCGCCGGTCAACCGCAGCGCACCCGGCGCCGGGTCGGGCTCGTGCCACCGGACGCGACCCCGCTGGACGCGCCGGCCGT
>JBKHEJ010000013.1:0-24905 GCA_046540855.1 Nitriliruptoraceae bacterium | reverse complement strand
CGGCCTGAGGTGTCCCGCCATCGCGAGCCACCGACTCCCTCGCTCGAGCAGCGGGTGGTGGAGACCTGGCAGCGGGCCTTCCCGGAGCTCACCGATCCGGTGGATGAGCCTGGGACGAGCATCCTGTCCGATCCTCGGGTGGCCCCGACGGCGTGGGTGTCGCTCTGGCCCGTCGGGCAGCGCGTGGTGACCCGGGTCGCGCCGCAGCTCGCCGATCGGTTGCACGGCCTGCTCGAGGACCGGCCGGCCGGGCACCGTCTGAGCGCCGATGACGTCGCCGGGTGCTGGCCCGGTCGTACGGTGGAGCACGCGCCGCAGCGCCTGCACGCGCTGGACCCGGTGGCCTTCCGAGCGGCCGCGCCGGTGCCCGGCCTCGAGGTGCGGGCGCTCACGGAGGAGGATCGTGGCGCCTTCGAAGCGTTCCGCGCCCGGTGCTCCCCTGAGGATCTGGAGGAGGGCGAGGTCGGCATCGGTGGGGAGCACGAGGTGACCGTGGGGGCCTTCGCCGGCACCGACCTCGTCGCGGTCGCCAGCATGTTCGCCTGGCGGGGGTTCAGCGACCTCGGGGTCGTGACCGGACCCGCCCACCGTCGGCGGGGCGCGGGTCGGGCGGTGGTGTCCGCGCTGTGCGAGCGCCTCGCGCATCGCCCGCGGGTGGTCGTCTACCGCTACGCCCTGGACAACCGCGGGTCAGCGGGCATCGCCCGCTCGCTCGGCCTGATCCCGGTGGGGGTCGCGGAGAGCGTGCGGCCCCCGGCGCCCGGCCCGTAGGACCGTCCGTAGCCCTCGTCCGAGCGTCGCGGCGAGGCGGGCGCGGTAGGTTCGCTGCGCTCAGGACGTCGCAGGAGCGGAGGCCGGATGACCGCCGGAGTGTTCCCAGCATGCGCCGCGTGCGGCGCCCCGGATGCCCGCCAGTGGCTCGACGCGACCCCCCGGTGCGACCGGTGCTACAACGCGGTGCTGAGCGAACGCCACGGCTGGCCAGCGCTGCCCGACCCACCGCCGGACGAGGCGGTCCCGGCGGCGGACGGGCGGCCGATCCGGCTGCGGTACCGGCTGACGTGGGCGCCGTCCGGGGCGGTGTGCGCCGAGGTGGAGGAGGCCAACCAGCCGATCGGTGAGGGCTTCCGGTTCCAGGTGATCGGCCAGCACGACGCCGACCCGAGGCTCGTCCTCGCACGGCTGCGTCGGCTCGCGCAGCACGAGGTCGGCCGGGCCTACCTCGAGCCGGACGAGGCTGTCGAGGGCGGCGGAGGGCGTGGCTGGGCGCTCGCCGGGAGCGAGGTCGCGGGCAGGATCGCCGGGACGGGGGACGGGGCGGTGCCGGAGCCGACCCTGGTGGTCGATGGGCGTGAGCTGACCTGGACCGAGCTCGGTGGGCTCCTCGCGAGCTTCGAGGGCTGGATGTTCCGGCTGCTGCTGTCCGACAGCTGCGACGACCTGGACGTCGGTGCCGCCGCGGACAGGGGAGCGGGCGAGGGCGCGGCTGGCGAGGTGGTGCCGCTGTTCGGCGCGGCGGGGACCTCAGGTCCGGAAGCGTCGGCGCCACCCTCGATCGACGAGGCGTTGGCGGGGTTCCTCGCCGAGCAGGAGGCGAGGCTCGCAGCGTCGACCTACGCCCGCTACGAGGACATCGTGGACCTGCTGCGGATCTGCCTGAACAGCTACGGGCACACCACGCTGTCCGGCCGTGATGCGCAGACCTGGCAGGAGGCCTTCGACGCGGGGGACGAGGACGCGTTCACCCGGCTGTTCGGTCCCGAGCGGATCATCGAGGGCTACGGGGAGTTCCTCGGCTACTTCATGGTCCGCAAGGTTGCGGCGTCCAAGCAGCAGCTCAAGGACGCGGGCACGGTCACCCGGCGGTTGGCGCGGTGGCTGGCCGAGCAGGGCTACGTCGATGCCGAGGTCGCCGAGGTAGCCCGGGGGCGGGCGGCGGAGGCGGGCCGGGAGCTGCCGCGGGCGGACGAGCTGGGGGAGCAGCTGTTCCTCCAAGCACAGCGGACCCGGCTGCCGGTGCCTCCCGATGACATCCCCGACGAGGACTGGGTCGAGGACCTCCTGCCGATCACCCGTGTCGAGGACGGCCGGCTGTGGTTCGACTCCCTCGGGCCGGTCGAGGTGCCGGTCGTGGCCAGCGATGCCGCCCAGGTCGGGTGGGAGGTCAGCGTCGTCCTCGCACGGCTGGACGGCGTGTGGCGGCTCGTGGAGGTCGGCGGGGTCTACCCCTGACGGTCCGAGGCAGCAGGTGCGGGGCGGCGAGGGAGCGTCCGATCGTGCGTGCCGCGGCGACCGTGGCCTCACCCGGCCCGGATCGCCGTCAGGCACCCGTGCCGGCCAGGTGCCGGGCGGCCCGGTAGCCGAACACCACCGCGGGTCCCAGCGTCGATCCGGGGCCGGGGTAGGTGCGGCCCATCACCGACGCGCTCGCGTTCCCGGAGGCGTACAGGCCCGCGATCGGGCTGCCGTCCTCGCGGAGCACCCGCGCGTCCGGATCGGTGACCAGCCCGCCCTTGGTACCGAGGTCCCCCGGAACCACCTGGACCGCGGTGAACGGCCCGTACTCCAGCGGCCCGAGGTTCGGGTTGGGACGGACCAGCGGGTCGCCGTAGTAGCGGTCGTAGACGGAGTTGCCCCGGCCGAAGTCCTGGTCGATGCCGGTGCGCGCGAAGCCGTTGAACCTCCGGATCGTGGCGAGCAGGCGCTCGGGGTCCATCTCGAGCTGCTCCGCGAGCGCGCGCACGGTGTCCGCGCTGCGCACGAGACCGGCGTCCCGCAACCTCGCCGTCAGGCCTGGCTGCAGCGCGAAGCTCCGCAGGTAGCGGCGGCTGTGGCGCGCGTCGGAGAGCATCCAGAACGGGCCGTCCACCTCGCGCCCGTGCTCGAGCATCCGGTGGCCGAGGTCCACGTAGGACTCCGACTCGTTCACGAACCGTTCCCCGGTCGCGTCCACCATGATCGAGTAGGGGTAGGAGCGCTCGCTGACGATGAAGGAGGGGCTGTCCTCGGGCGTGGGCGCCGGGACCGAGACGCCCCACCAGGCGTCGTCCATCAGGTCCACCGCCGCGCCCAGCCCCTGTGCCAGCTCGATCGCGGTGCCGAGGTCGCCGGGGCTCGCGGAGGAGTCGCCGTCGATGCCGTGGTGCTCCTTGCGCCACTCGGTCCGGTGCGCGAACCCGCCCGCGGCGAGCACGACGCCCCGCCGGGCCTCGACCCGGGTGCGGGTCCCGTCCCGCTCGACGACCGCGCCGACGACCCGACCACCCTCGTCGACCAGCTCCGCCAGCGGTGAGGACAGCCATAGCTCGCCGCCCTGGCCCAGCACCACCTCGAGGAACGAGGCGGTCATCGCACCACCCATCCCGACCAGCGCCCTGCCGGTGACCGCGCCGGCCAGGGTCCGGCCGACGAGCTGGGCGCCCCGGGCGAGCCCGCCCGGCGTGGACCAGGCGCGGCCGAGCAGCCAGAAGTCGTCGGTCTTGGCAGGCAGCGGGACCCCCGCGATCGCGGCCCGGGCCGAGTCCCACCACGCGCCGATGCGCTTGCGGTCGAAGGGCTCCACCTCGATGGCGCGGCCGACCTTCCCTCCGGGACGCTCCGGGTAGTAGTCGGGGTAGTCCGCGGCACGGGCGAACCGGATGCCGAGCCGCTCGGCCAGGTCGACGAAGGGCGTCACCGTGTCGACGAACGCCTCCTTGCGCTCCCGGGAGGTGGCGGGACCCGCGTCGCCGACGCACGCCTCGAGGTAGGTGAGCGCCTCCGCGCGGGAGTCGCCGGCGCGGTCCCGGTGCATGAGCGGGTTGGCGGGCAACCAGATGCCACCCCCCGACATCGAGGTGGAGCCGCCCCAGCGATCCGTGCTCTCCACGAGCAGCACCTCGAGCCCGGCGTCGCCGGCCGTCATCGCCGCAGCGAGCCCTGCGCCGCCGGTGCCGACCACCAGCACGTCCACGGTCCGATCCCAGCCCGCCATCGATCGCTCTCCCGGTCGATCATGACCGGACGGTGCGGTCCGGCCCTGCCGACACGCAACCATGCCTGTGCTCCTCCGTGCAACCACCATCTTCCTGCGACTGTGCGCAGGGATCTGCACGGGCTGGGCGTGGCTCGCCTGCGGTGGGTCCGGGCTGGCACGATCCCTGCGTCTGTGCGCAGGGAGGTTGCAGGACGGGTGGGCCGCGCGGTGTCGCCGTGTGCCGCGGCGGTGCCGATCAGCCCTCGACGCGGACCTTGTTCCGGTCGAAGGCGACGTAGCCCGCGATGTGCTGGGCCTTCGGCAGCGGCGTCGGGTAGCTCCAGGCTGCGTCGCGGGTGACCTCGCCATCCACGACGGCGTGGTGGTAGGTGGCGGTGCCCTTCCAGTAGCACCGCGTCCGCGTCGGGCTCTCCTGCAGCACCCCATCGCGGATGCTGTCCGGTGGGAAGTAGTGGTTGCCTTCGACGACGATCGTGTCATCGCTCTCGGCGATGACGGCCTCGCCGAGCAGGACGCGGGTCATGGGGCCTCCTCGTGGGTGGTCAGAGCCACGGTTCGTGACCCATCCGGGTCGGGTGGTGGGTCCTCGTGTTCGAGACGGGCGCGCTGCACGGTTCGTTGCCGCCACGGACCCCACCGACCGAGCGCGGCGGGTTCGCGGTCACGCCATGTAGTCGCTATAGTGCTCTTGGAGCCACGTGCCAGCGTCGCGACCGGAGCTGAGGGCTGGCGCGGCGCGCGCTCCACCGACCGCGGCCGAGGAGCCGAAGCAGCGTGATGCTCGTGCGACGCCCCGATCGCCTCCGCCGCTCCCGGCGACGGTCCTTGCGCCGGCGTGCCGGCGGCCGCGGTGGATCGGGGCTGACGGCGGTGCTGCTGCTCGCGATGCTCGGCGTCGTGTTCCAGGTCATGCAGGCCGATGGTGTGTCGACGGCGGCGACCGGGGTGCCCGACTCCTCGGCGGACCAGACCCACCCCGCGCTCGCGGCCGCACCGGCGATCAGCCAGGTCGAGGAGGGCGACGCGCGGCTCGTCCTCGAGGTCCTCGCCCCCGCCGGGCCGGCCCCCGAGGCGTACGAGTACAGCACCGATGGTGGGGTGTCCTGGCGGCCCCGGGAGGACGCGACCGGGGTCTCGACGCCGGTGACGATCACCACCACGTCGGCATCGGCGACACCGCTGGTCAACGGTACGACCTACCGCGTGCGACTGCGATCGTTGGCCGCGAACGGGCAGGGGCGGGTCTCCAACCTGGTCACCGCCACGCCGCGTGCGCCGAGCCCCCCGCCGGTCGTCGACGTCCCGGTGCGCTGGATCCCCGTGCAGGGCCAGCAGCACATCATCACCGATCCCGACAGCTCGGCGATCAGGTTCCGGGGTGGGGGGGAGCGGCGGGCCCTGGTCGACATGGAGCCGGTGGGACGTGCGACCTTCGAGCTCCTCGGTACCCGCTTCACCCGGGGCAACGGCTGGGGGGTCATCGTCCACGGCGGGAGCGATGGCCGCGGTCGGTTCGAGGGCTACACGGTGCAGCTCGACCGGGGCTTCGATGGGCGGGTCGTGGTGCGCTACTGGAGCGGCGGCAGGGAGCACCAACGCGCCATCGCGGTCAGCGACGCCCAGCCGACCTCCAACCGGCCAACGGACGTGCGCGTCGAGGTGGATGGTGTCCGGTTGCGGGTGGTGGTCGAGGGCGCCGAGGTCCTGCTCGTTGAGGACCTGCCGGCGGCGGTCGCTGCGGCCGGAGGCACCGGGCCGATCCGCACCGACGGGGTGTTCGGGCTGCGCCTGTGGACCAGCACGAACCTGCGGGTGGCGTCCGCCCAGCTGTCGCTCGACTGACCCGCACGGGCACGCGGCCGTCGATGCACCGGCGCCACGCACGTTCGTGCGTTCCACGCGCGTTCCGCTGCAGAGGCGGGTGATCTCACCTCCCGAACTCGCCTATCGGCAGTAAACCCTATAACTTTACTATGTAGTTGAGGGGGACCCCTCGACGCTCATCACACCAGGAGAACGCACCACATGAGACGCTCGTTCAGCTCCAAGCTCACCACGGTCATGGCGGCCCTCAGCTTCGCTGCCGTGACCGGCACCGCGCTCGCCGCCAACATCAGCACCGACTCCACCAGCGCCGGCCAGGGTGACGCCGAGGTCGAGGGCTTCACCGTCACGGACATCGAGTACGACGCGGCACCGACCTCGGACGAGGAACAGGTCATCGTCACCTCGGTGCGGTTCGACATCGTGCGTGACGGCGAGGTCCAGGGCCCTGAGCGCCCGAGCAGCGCGGACGCCGAGGCCTTCGTGCAGCTGCGGGACGACGACACCCGCTCGGAGTGGGCCCCGTGCTCCCTCGAGGACGGCTCGGCCACCTGCCCGGTCACCGGCGGGCAGCAGATGGAGATCGAGGAGCTGTCGGAGCTGTCCGTCGTGGCCTACGACACCTTCGGCGACGGCACCCCGTGACCCAAGCCCCTCGTCGGGGGGTCGCAGCGAGCGGCCCCCGGACGAGGGGACGCACCGCACCCGATCCGCGAGCGCCACGACCACACCTGAGGCATCCCTCCCATGGACCTGCTGCAGCGCACCGTATCCACGGCGGTGCCGGTCGTCGCGCTCGCGCTGCTCTGGCTCGTGCTGGCGCCACCCGATCTGGGCGGCTCCCTCACCCTGGTGACGGTGCAGGGCAGCTCGATGGAGCCCACGCTGGTGACCGGCGATCTCGCGGTGCTCCAGCGCGCGCAGGACTACGCCGTCGGCGAGGTGGTCGCGTTCCGGTCCGACATGGCCGGCGCGGTCGTGCTGCACCGCATCGTCGCCCAGGAACCCGACACGCAGCGGTTCGTGCTCGTCGGGGACAACAACGACTTCCTCGACCGCTACCGGCCGGCACGCGAGGAGATCGTCGGGCGCATGGTCCTCACGATCCCTGCCGGGGTCGCCTCCGCGCTCACCTCGAGCGTGCCCTGGCTGCTCGGCATCGGGGCCGCGCTCACGGTCCTGCTCCTGCACGGGCTCCTGTACCCCGCACGGGGGCGGCGCCGGGGCGCCCTACGTGGCGGCCGCCGCTCCTGACCTGACAACCGCACCCGACGTCGAGTCCCACCCCACCCGAGGCTGCCGTGCGAACCTTCGAGCACCCTGCCCTGCCGCAACCTGGCGTCCGACCCCTCGGTCGTCCGCTCGCCTGGCTCACGCTCGCCGGTCTCGGCCTGGCGCTGACCGCCTACCTGTGGAGCCAGCCGGGGACGACCGCGACCGAGGTGTCCCGTCCCCTGCGTGCCACCTACGTCTTCGATCACGCCGGCACCTTGCCCGACAACCCGGTGTACGAGTCGGACCGCCTGCGTCTGGGTGACCCCATCTTCCTCGCCATCGTCGACGAGGTGGAGGTCACCGTCGACTACCTGCTCGGCACGCCCGCGGACACCATCGAGGTGGCGGAGGGCTCGGTCAGCGCCCAGGTCTCGGTCGGGTCCAGTGCCGGCTGGGAGCGCACCGTGGAACGCACCGACCCGGTCCCGATCGTCAACGGCCGGGCGCAGCTCGCGGTCGGCGTCGACCTCGCGCAGGCGCAGGCGCTGGCCGAGGAGATCGATGCCGCGACGGGCATCGGCGGGGACCTGACCGTGCGGGTCCGGGCCGAGGCGGCGGCCACGGGCGAGCTCACGCGCGACGACCTCGGCACCGTCCCGATCGATGAACGCTCCGGGGCTGAGGTCGCCTTCGCCCTCGGCTCGAGCACCGCTGAGCTCATCGCGCCACCCAGATCCGACCGCGATCGCGCGTTGGACGCCGTGGCGGGCATCGCGCCGGGCACCGCCGCAACGATGGGTACCGAAGCGGGGAGGGAGCAGGACGACGCGACCGCTGCGGACGATCCCGAGCATCCGGGGCGACGCGAGGTCGTGACGATGGTGACCGCGGCGGCGACCGGCCCGGCCCGGGTGGATCTGCTCGGCCAGGAGCTCGACCTCACGGTGCTCAGGGTGGCCAGCTCGCTGCTCACGGGGCTCGCGGTCCTGTTCGCGGCACAGAGCCTGTGGGCCGTCGCCCGAGCGAACCGCGGCGGCGCGGTGGCGGCGATCGCCGCCGAGCACCACGCCGAACTGGTACCCGCATCCGGCGTGCCCCCCGTCCCGCCTGATCGCGTCATCGACCTCGCGCGCTTCGAGGACCTCCTGCGCATCGGCCGGGAGCTCGAGCTCCCGGTCGTGGTCTGGCCCCGGGGCGACATCGTGTCCTACTCGGTCACCGACGGGCTGACCCGGTACCGCTTCGAGACACCGGCCGATGCCCCCCGCCACGGCACCACCACCGTCCGCTCGGCCACCACCCGACCCGGACGCCGTGCCGACGACCCCCCGGGGAGCATGGTCGTCATCGACCGACCGGTCCCGGCGGCGGACGCTCCCCTCCCGCTCGACCAGCGCCGTCGCCTGAACGACGTGGCGCCGAAGCTCGGCGGTGTGGACAGCCGGCCCGGGCCGATCGGGTCCGACCCGTCCGGCGCGGCGTGATCCGTCCCACGTCCGTCGGCGCGGCCTGACCCACCCCTCGTCCTCGGTGCCTAGGCTGCCGCCCGGGAGATCGTCCGGCGGCGCCGCGCCGGTCCTCCCGCCCGGTGATCGGAACCCTCATGCTCGTGGAGCGACTCGCGCACACCACGGCGGACACGCTCGCCGAGGCGCTGCGGCGCGTGAGCGCCGATGCCGAGGTCGGCTCGGTGCTCGTCCTGCTCGCCGAGGAGGGGCTGCCGTCCACCGAGGACCTCGCCGCAGCACTACGGCGCTGTGACGTCGAGCTGTTCGGTGGGGTGTTCCCCCGGGTGATCCACGGTGCGGAGCTGCTGGCATCCGGAGGGGTCGTGGTCGGCCTGCCCGTCCCTGCCCACGTCGCCGTGGTGGAGGAGATCAGCGCGGCCCCCGAGCGGTTCGATGCCCGGCTCGAGGCGGCGCTCGAGGGTGCGGACATCGAGGGCCGCACGGTCATCACCTTCGTGGACGGCACCTCCGCCCACATCGATGCGCTGCTCGGCTCGCTGTTCGAGCAGGTCGGTCTGCTCGGGACCTACCTCGGCGGTGGGGCCGGCTCGCTCAGCTTCGAGCCGATGCCCTGCCTGTTGACCCGTCACGGCGTCCACCAGGATGCGGCGGTGATCGCGGTGGTCGATCTGGTCAGCACCGTCGGGGTCGCCCACGGCTGGCAGGCCGTCGGGTCACCGCTGGCGGTCACCGCGGCGGTGGGACGGCGGATCGACGCCCTCGACCACCACCCGGCCGTCGAGGTGTACGAGCAGCTCATCGCCGAGCACGCCGGTACGGCGCCCGATGGTGACCTCTTCGAGCGTGCCGCGTCCTACCCCCTGGGCATCGTCCAGCTCGACGGGGAGCTCGTGGTGCGCGATCCGGTGGGGCGCGACGGTGACGCGCTGCTGTGCGTGGGCGAGATCCCGAAGGGGGCCTTCGTACGGCTCATGTACGGCGACACCGGCTCGCTGTTGACGGCGGCGGCGCAGGCCGCGGCAGCACCGGCCGCCGTCGCCTCCGAGGCTGGGCTGGGGGTGGTGTTCGACTGCGTCTCCCGCGTCCTCTACCTCGGCGACGGTTTCAGGGACGAGCTGGAGGTCGTCGACGTCGGACACCCGCGGGTGGGGGCCGCGACCATCGGTGAGGTCTGCAACCCGGGTGACCGCTACCTCGAGCTGTACAACAAGACGGTCGTGGCTGCGCGCCTGGAGGTCCCTGACGGCGATGCCTGACGCCCTCAGCCAGCAGGCTCTGCTCGAGATCGCGCTGTCGCTGGCGGGTGACCCCGATCCGCCGGCGCTGCTGAGCCGGGCGCTCCCGCTGCTGGTCCGCCGGACCGGCTCGTCGGCCTGCGGGGTCATCGCGCTGCACGGTGACGCTGCCACGACCGTGCAGGTCACACCGCGCATCCTGGCACGCCACCCAACGTGGCTCTCGCTGCTCCCGCGGGTCGTGTCCTCGGCGCGCGAGCGCGAGGGCCTCGCGTGGGACCTGGCGGCTGAGGACGACCCGGGCGTGCACCACGTCTTCCGGCTGCCCGGCTACGGGCTGCTGGTCCTGACCCGGGCGGCACCGCTGGCGGCGACCTCGGTGACCGCGCTGGTGCCGGTGATGGACGTGCTCGCACGCCCGCTGGTGGCGGCCCGGGAGCAGCACCGGCGTCGGACCGTCGAGGACGACCTCGCAGCGCTCGAGGATCGGCAGCAGGGGCTCCTGGACGCGCTGCCCTTCCCGGCCTGGATGCTGGACCTCGAGGGGCGCTACCTCGAGGTCAACCTCGCCTTCGCCGCCTGGATCGGACGTGACCGCGACGCCGTCGTGGGACGCTCGCCCGCCGAGGTGCTGCCCGATCGGCTGGGCCGGTCCTGCGTCGCTGCCGCCGCGGAGGTGGTCGCGACGAACCGCAGCGTGCGCGAGGAGCACCGCGACGATCGTCTGGGTCGGACCTTCGAGCACGATCACAGCCCGTACCACGACGCGACGGGTGCGGTGCGGGGCGTGGTCGGGTTCCGACGCGAGATCACCGACCGCGTCGA
This sequence comes from Nitriliruptoraceae bacterium, assembly GCA_046540855.1. GTDB lineage: Bacteria > Actinomycetota > Nitriliruptoria > Nitriliruptorales > Nitriliruptoraceae > T1Sed10-7. The sequence goes on along the minus strand of JBKHEJ010000013.1, from coordinate 14,361 downwards.
GGCGCTGCGGCGCCTGCAGCAGCAGTCCGACCTGCAGGAGGTGCTGATGGACCTGGCCGTCGGGTTCGTCAACACCCCGATCGACCAGCTCGACGTGGCCATCGACGGGACGCTGGCGCGCATCGGGACCTTCGCGGACGCCGACCGCGCCTACGTCTTCCGCTACGACTTCGACCTCGGCACGGCCTCCAACACCCACGAGTGGTGCGCCGCGGGCATCACACCCCAGATCGATGAGCTCCAGGACGTGCCGCTCGAGCTCGTGCCCGACTGGGTCGCGACCCACCGCCGCGGCCGCTCCATGCACGTCCCCGACGTCACGGCTCTGCCCGCGGACAACGGCATCCGGCGGATCCTCGAGCCCCAGGGGGTCGTGACGCTGCTGGCGCTGCCCATCGCCGTGGCGGGAGAGTGCCTGGGCTTCGTCGGGTTCGACGTCGTGGCCGGGCGACGGGACTGGAGCGCCACCGAGCACCAGCTCCTCAGGGTCCTGGCCGAGCTCCTGGCCAACGCCGAGCTGCGCCGGCGCTACGAGCGGGCGCTCATCGAGGCGCAGCGCGAGGAGATGGCAGCCCGCGATCGGATGGAGCTCGCCCTGGAAGCGGTCGACGACGCGGTGTGGGAGTGGCAGGCCGACACCGAGCTGACCTACTACTCCTCCGCGGTCTTCCGGCTGGTCGGTCGTGACGAGACGGCCACGACCAGCGACGAGGGGCTGCTCGCGACCCTGCTCAGCCCCGCGGACCGGGAGCAGGTGCTCGCCCAGGCCACGGCTGCGCTCGAGGGTGGCGAGAGCCGGTTCGAGACGGAGGTGCACCTGCAGCACGTCGACGGTCACCAGGTCCCGGTCCGGATCGGCGGGGTGGTCGTCCGCGACGATGCCGGCGCGCCGGTCCGCATGGCCGGCCTGGTGGTCGATCTGACCCGGCAGCAGCGCGAGGCTGAGCAGCAGCGGCGCCGCGCGGAAGCGGAGGCCGTGCTGGCGCGGATCTCGGCTCGGTTCGTCGGCTTCGAGGTGTTCGACGCCGCGCTGGAGGAGGCGCTGGCCGACCTGGCCGACAGCTACGGCGCCAGCCGGGCCTACCTCGCCCAGCGCTCCGAGGAGGAGCTGCTGTGCCCGACCCACCAGTGGTGTCGCGAGGGGGTGTCCGCGATCACCGGGCGCGCCGGGGGGGTCCTGCCGGGGGATGACCTCGAGCAGCTCGACCGGCTCGCAGCCGGCAAGACGCTGCGGGTGGACGACGCGCGTGAGCTCGCCGCCTCGCAACCGCTGCCGGACGCTCGCTCGGTCCTCGCTCAGCCGCTGCTGGTCGGTGGCCGGCTCGAGGGTGTGCTCGGGCTCGAGCACATCGAGCGTGCCGCCGCCTGGAGCGAGGACGATGCCGCCCTGCTGCGAGCGGCAGCGGAGATCGTGGCCGGGGCGCTGGCGCGCACCCGGACCGAGCGGGCCCTGGTCGCGGCGCGCGAGCAGGCGGAGGTCGCCAACGACGCCAAGACCCGGTTCCTGTCGACGATCAGCCACGAGCTGCGGACCCCCATGGCCGGCGTGCTCGGCATGACCGAACTGCTGCTCGCTGGGGAGCTGGGTGAGCGGCAGCGCGCGTACGTCAGCGCAGCCCGGGACGCAGCCAACAGCCTGCTGCTCCTCGTGGGTGACCTGCTCGACATCGCACGCATCGAGCAGCGCCGGCTCGAACTCGTCCCCGGCCCGACCGACCTGTCCGGACTGCTCCAGGGCGTCGTGACCGCTGCGCGGGTCACAGCCGAGCCGCGCGGGCTCGAGCTCGGGCTTCGGATCGATCCGGCGCTGCCCGCCTGGGTGCGCACCGACGGGGCGCGCGTGCGTCAGATCGTGACCAACCTGGTCGGCAACGCCGTGCGTTTCACGGAGCAGGGCAGCGTGCAGGTCACGGCGACGCGTGAGCTCGACGCGGACGAGAGGGCGGTGCTCGGCATCGAGGTGCGCGACACCGGGGTGGGGATCCCCCTCGACCGGCAGCGCGAGGTGTTCGAACCCTTCGCGCAGGTGGACCCGTCGCCCACGCGCCGGGTGGGTGGCTCGGGCCTGGGCCTGAGCATCGTGCGTGAGCTGGTCGGGTTGCTCGGGGGCGAGCTGAGCCTGGAGAGCGCCCCGGGCGTCGGTACCCGCATCCGGGTCCTGCTGCCGCTGGAGGAGGCCGCACCCCCCGAGCCATCCGAGGAGGTGTCGAGCGCGCCCGTCCCGACCGGGGTGCGCGTGCTCGTGGCCGAGGACAACCCCATCAACCAGGAGGTCCTGCGGGGCTACCTGGAGGGGGTCGCCGACGTCGAGGTGGTGAGCGACGGCCGGGCCGCCGTCGAGGTCGCCCGCGCCGGTGCCCTCGATGTGGTGCTCATGGACTGCTCCATGCCGGTGCTGGACGGCCTGGCGGCGGCGCGGGCGATCCGTGCCCTCGCCTCCCGGGCCGGCGAGGTCCCGATCGTGGCGGTGACGGCGGACGGGTCCGACGCGCACGCGCAGGCCTGCCGGGCGGCGGGCATGGACGCGGTGCTGGTCAAGCCCTTCGACCGCGCGGCCCTGCTCGGGACCCTCGCGGCGGCGGTGCCGGCACGGCCGCCCACCACCCTGGTCGACGAGGACCGGGGCCCCGCTGAGGGCCAGCCGCTGACCACGCCGATCGGAGCCGACCGGGACCTCGCTGAGGGCCAGCCACAGGCGGCCTCCGGTCCTGGTCCAAGCCCGGTGCTCGATCCGGCGGCGCTGCGCGCCATGGCCGGTCGGAGGGCGGCCGACGGCCCGCTCGCCGACCGCCTCCTCGCGCTGTTCGCGGAGCTCGCCCCCGGCTACGTCGCCGAGCTCGCCAGCAGCGCGGACGCCGTCGACCTCGAGCGGTTCCGGGTCGCTGCGCACTCGCTGCGGTCCAGCGCGGCGACCTTGGGGTTGGTCCGGCTCAGCGAGGTGTGCGCCCTGGCCGAGGAGCAGGCGCTGGCGGGACAGGCGCCGCCCGGCGGGTTCACGGGGCTGGCTCGGTCGGTCGGTGAGGAGCTGGAGCGCGCCCGCGCGGCGCTGGCCGAGGTGCACCCGCCCGGCGGCCCCGGATCGTGATCGGTGGCTCCGTGCGGCGGCGACGCACCGGCCCCAGCAGCCCCGGACGGGGCACACCGGTCCGCTATAGTGTTGGCTGGTGGCCGGCCAGGGCCAGCGGGCAGGAGATCGCATGGCGCAGGACCGCCCCGTCAGCGAGGTGGTGGCGCGGATCCGTCGCCGGGACAACCTGACCCAGGAGGCGCTCGCCCGGCTGCTCGGGGTGTCCTTCAGCACGGTGAACGCCTGGGAGTCCGGGCGCAGCGAACCCCAGGCCCGGCACCGTCGGCGCCTCGAGCAGCTCGCGGCCGCACGGGAGGCGCCGGACGCGGACCGGGCGAGCATCCTGTGCGTCGACGACTCACCCTTCGACCTGGAGAACCTCACCTCGCTCGTGCGGGACGCCGCCGAGGTGCTCGGCGTCGAGGTGGAGGTCGTGGCCGAGCGTGATGCGATGGGGGCGCTCATCGCGCTCGGGCGGGTCCGACCGAAGGTCGCCTTCCTCGACGTGGTGATGCCGGGCCTGGACGGTGTCGAGCTCGCGGACCGCCTCGCGGAGCTGCCGGAGCTGTCCGACAGCACCCTCGTGCTGGTGACCATGCGCCAGGACGAGCAGGTCGAGCTCGCTGCCGCGGAGCGGGGCTTGGAGCTGCTCTACAAGCCGCTGACCATCGGCATGGTCGGAGCAGCCCTGCGGCGGGCCGGCCTGCTCGCACCTCCCGACGCCACGCCGTGAACCGACGGCACCGCTTCCTGGACCACGGCCAGGCGGGCCCGCCGGGGGAGGCGACAGGCACTCATGGCGGCTCCCGCCCGGACGTCACCGGTGGCGGACCCCGGTCGGGCGCCAGCGCCGCCCGCAACGCGTCGAGATGGTGGTGGCCGATGCGCCGGGCGAGCTCCTCCTCGAGCTCGGGCAGGATCCGACCGGCGGCGGCGGCGAGCGCGCGACCCCGGTCGGTGAGCCTGATGCGCTGCGCCCGTCGGTCGTGCTCGTCGACCTGCCGCGCGACGAGGCCGTCGTCCTCCAGGCTGTCGAGGAGCTTGTGGGCGGCCTGCCGGGAGACGTCGAGCTCCCGGGCGAGGTCGCTGACCAGGATCGATCCGGCGGACAGCGCGAGGAAGACGCGGGAGCGGGTCGGGGAGAGGCGGGGCCAGCCCGACGCCTCCAGGCGTGCCAGCAGCGCGCGGTCGAACCACACGCTGGCCTCGAGGAGCTCCGCAGCCAGGCGTCCCGGGGGCAGTCGCGCCGGTCGCGCGGGCTCGAGATCCGCCATCGGCCGTCCTCCTGCGTGGGCGACGCCGAACACTGTCAACCGGGTTGACGATATCGCCGACCTGCCGTACCGTCAACGACGCTGACCGTCTTGTCGAGGACCTCGGAGGTCGAAGGTGCGGATCGCGGTGCTGGGTGCAACGGGGAGGACGGGTGTGCCGCTCGTCGCGGGCGCGCTGCAGCGCGGGCACGAGGTGCGGGTGCTGGCCCGGGACCGCGCCAAGGCTGAGCGCCTGCTCCCCGTCGATGACGACCGGCTGGAGGTCCTCGAGGGTGATGCCACCGACCCGGCAGCACTCGACGCCCTGAGCCAGGGCGTCGAGGCGGTGGTCGACGTGACCGGCCCGGTCAAGGGCGGTCCGAGCGACCTGCGCCGTCAGGTGACCGGTGGTCTGCTACCAGCGCTCGCCCGCCACGGGGTGGACCGGCTGATCCTGCTGACCGGGGCGGGTGTCCGCGTCGCCGGGGACCGCCCGAAGGTCGCCGACCGGGCCATCCGCGGGGTGATGAAGCTCGCCCAGCCGGCGATCCTCGATGATGGTGAGGCCGCGGTCGCTGCGGTGACCGCCTCGGACCTCGCGTGGACCGTGGTGCGGGCACCTCGGTTGACCGACGGTGCCGCCCGGGGTCGCGTCCGCTCCGCCGCGCACGTCGGCGGGGACACCGGCACCACGCTCGGACGCGCCGACCTCGCCACGTTCCTGCTCGACGAGCTCGACCGCGGAGCCTGGATCCGGCAGGCCCCGGTCGTCTCGTGGTGACCGGCTCGAGCCACCTCGCCAGTGGGTCAGGGGAGCGCGGATGAGCGCGCCGACCATCCTGGTGACCGGTGCGTCCGGCAACGTCGGCCGATCGGTGGCTGCCGAGCTCCTCGCGCGAGGGCAGCGTGTCCGCGCCGCCGACCGGCAGCCGGCACCAGCCGCCGGCCCGCCAGGCCCGCTGGAGTCGGTGCACCTCGACCTGACCGACCCGGACACCTTCGGGCCCGCGCTGTACGGCGTCGACCGGGTCTTCCTGATCCGGCCGCCCGCGATCGCCCGGGTCGGCTCGACGATCAACCCGTTCATCGACGCGGCGGTGGCGGCCGGCGTCTCCCACATCGTGTTCAGCTCCGTCGCCGGCGCGGAACGCAACCGCATCGTGCCCCACCACCGCATCGAGACGCACCTCACCGCAAGCGGGCTGCCCTGGACCATGCTCCGTCCGGGGTTCTTCGCCCAGAACCTCGCTACCGCCTACCGCACCGACATCCGCGACCACGACCGCCTCCACCTGCCCGCAGGGCAGGGCCGGGTCGCCTTCATCGACACCCGCGACCTCGGTGAGCTCGCGGGGAGGATCCTGGCCGACCCCGGTCCGCACGCCGGCCGTGGCTACACGCTCACCGGCCCCCGCGCCGTGACCTTCGACGAGGTCGCCGCCCTCCTCACGGACGCACTGGGGCGGGAGATCCGCTACGAGCCGGCCAGCATCCTCGGCTACCTGCGCCACCTCGGCGCCGAGGGCCTGCCACTCGCCCAGCGGCTGGTGCAGACGGTGCTGCACGCGGGGCTCCGGCGCGGCGACGCGGAGGAGGTCGACCGCACCCTGGCGGACCTGCTGGGACGACCGCCCCGCAGCATCGCCGAGTACATCGCCGACCACGTGCACCTGTGGCGGCGCGAGGACCGCGATGGCCGCTGACCTCCACCTCGATGCACGGGCAGGGGTCAGCGGTGCTCCACCTTCGGCGCATCGAAGCGCTCCCCGGCGTCCCAGAGGGTGCGCTGGTTGCCGTGCGCGGGGATGCCGCCGGCGTCCTTGAGCAGCCGGGCGAGGTGGAGCAGGTTCCAGGTCATGAAGGTGGTGTTGCGGTTGGTGAAGTCGTTCTCCGGGCCACCCGACCCCTCGTCGGCGTAGGAGGGTCCGGGACCGATCGCGCCGAGCCAGCCGGCGTCCGCCTGGGGTGGGATCGTGTAGCCGAGGTGCTGGAGGCTGTAGAGCAGGTTCATGGCGCAGTGCTTGGCGCCGTCCTCGTTGCCGGTGACGAGCACCCCCGCCACGCGGCCGTAGTAGGCGTACTGGCCGGCGTCGTTCAGCAGGGCGGAGTTGCCGTAGAGCCGTTCGACGACCCGGGTGGCGACCGAGGACTTCTCGCCGAGCCAGATCGGTGTGAGCAGGACGAGGATGTCGGCGGCGAGCACCCGTTCGAACAGCTGCGGCCACTCGTCGCGGTCGGCCCCGTGCTCGGTCATGTCCGGCTGGACGCCCGGAGCGAGGTGGTGGTCGACCGCGCGGATGCGATCGACCGTGACCCCGTGGGCCTGCATGATCGCGATGGAGCGCTCGGCCAGCGCTGCGGTGTGGGAGGGCTGCGGGGAGGGTTTCAGCGTGCAGTTGAGGAAGAGCGCCGTCAGGTCGTCGTAGCGGGCGGGAGGGGTGCTCGAGGTCGGCATCGTGACGCTCCGGTCGGTCGGGCGCGGGGTGAGCGTGGCCGTTGCCGCACGCCGCCGGCGGACGCGGCCGGGGTGGTCGCGGCAACCTCAGCCTCGCAGATGGCGTCCCTCGCTGCAGGCGGTTCCGGTGTGGCAGAACCCTGCGGACGGTGCGGGCGAGGGCGGACGCTGCCAGCAGGTCCGGTGTGAGCGGACGCGAGGGTCGGCGCCGGTAGCAGGGTGCTCGGCGTCCGCGTAGGGTTCGGTGCCGACCCTTGCCGGCGGTACCCCGGAGCTGTGATGCGTTCCTCCCGCGCGACGCCCCGCCGGCTGCAGGTGACCGCGAGGGCGCTGCGTCGGCTCGCGGACGGGTCCACGCCGGTCGAGCCGGAGCTGCGTGGGCTGGGCCAGGTCCTCGCTCCCGGAGCGGTCTGCTGCGACATCGGGGCGGCCTTCGGGCTCTACACGCTCGCGTTCGCCGACCGGGTCGGCCCGAGCGGACGGGTCCTCAGCTTCGAGCCGCAGCCCGGCCCGAACGCCATCCTGCGGGCCGTCGTGCGTCTGACCGGTGCCAGCAACGTCCAGGTGTCCCGGCAGGCCCTCGGCCGACAGGCCCGGCAGGCGACCATGAGCCAGCCACGGCGGCGAGGCCTGCCGGTGCCCGGGCGGGCGTTCGTCACCGCTGGTGCGAACGGGCTCGGGTCGAACCTCGAGTTCGATGGTGAGCGGCGGCTCGCGGTGGAGGTCACCACCCTGGACCGGCTGGTCGACGCGCTCCGTCTGACCCGTCTCGACCTGCTCAAGGTCGACGTCGAGGGGGCGGAGCCGGACGTCCTGGCCGGGGGTGAACGCACCCTGGCGCGCTTCCGGCCCCGCATCATGCTCGAGATCGAGGCGCGGCACCTGGCCCGCTTCGGGACCCATCCCGGAGCGGTGGTGGCTGCGATGCGTGAGCGCGGCTACACGATGGCGACCCTGGCCGGGCAGCGGTGGGAACCGGTCGCCGCGGTCACGCCGGCTGCCCGCAACTACCTGTTCACCCCCGCCTGATCCGGATGAGCCCGGGGGGTGTCGGCGTCCGGAGGCGGCGACCGCACCCGGGCGCGGCACCCGGTAGCCGTCCCGCGGACACCCGAGCGGTACCGACGGCGCACCCTCCGGTTCGTTGCATCTTCCTGCGCCTCTACGCAGGGAACGTCACCCGCCGCAGGTTCCGCGCCGCCGGCAGGCCCGGATCGGTGCACTCCCTGCGCCCCTACGCAGGGAACGTCACGGGATGGGCGGACGCAGGCGCGGTCGCGGACGCGGCTAGTAGTAGTGGCGGCGTGGCCCGATCGGGCGACCGACGGCGCCGAGCACCGCCAGGATCAGCCCGACGACCGTCAGGATGAGGCCGATCGTCCACAGCACCCCGATGTCGAGGAGCAGGGCCAGGATGAGGAGCAAGATGCCGAGGGTCAGCATGCGAGACCTTCCACGGTTCGCGGGTGGGGCTCCTAGCATCCCATGGGCGCCTGTCCCCGGCACCCGGCTCCCTGCCGGTACACGGACGGTTGTCCATCCGGCCCCGTCCAACCACGGTCGCCGGGGCGCCCATCGGGGGGGTCGCGCAGGCGACCGGCCGGTCCGAGGCGCTCAGCCGGGGCGGTATGGAGGTGGCGCCGGCGGCTCAGACGAAGCGCACCTCATCGACGAGGTGGACACCCTTGGCGAGCGTCTTGTGCACCGGGCAGTTGGTGGCCGCCTGACGCAGCCGGGCTCGCTGCGTCTCGTCGAGGTCCCCGTGGATCGTGATCTCGCTGGTGATGCGGTCGATGTAGCCGCGCTGGTGCTCCTCGCACGCCGCGCAGTCGTCGACGTGGACCCGGTCGTGCTCGTAGCGCACCTCGATGCGCTCGAAGGACCACCCCTTGCGCTGGGCGTAGCTCGACACGGTGATGCAGGTGCAGGCCGCGAGCGAGCCGAGCAGCAGGTCGTAGGGGTTCGGGCCGGTGTCGGTGCCACCCAGCGAGGCCGGCTCGTCGGCGGTCCAGGTGTGGCCGGAGGAGGAGGTGAGGGTGGTGACGTAGCCCTCGGACAGCTCAGCGGTGATCGCGCGCACGGGGTGCTCCAGGTCGGGGACCGGCAGCATGCCGCGGCAGCGGACCTCCTGCAGGCGCCGAGGATCGAGCACGGCCCGGCGGGCACGACGCAGCCCCTGCACGCTGACGAGGTGATCCCGCTCGTGGCTAGGGCGTGGCCGTCGCCGAGGTGGTGCGCTCGACCCGGACGCGCCCGACGATGGCGGTGGTCAGCCCGTCGAGGATGAGCTGGACCCCCAGCACCGTGCCGAGGAACCACAGCGCGGAGACGGGCCAGCGGCTCAGCACGAGACCGCCGAGCAGGAGCGTGATGGCGCCGTTGAGCAGCAGGACGGCGCGCGGTGCCCCCGGCTGGAACGCGACCACGATGCGCACCATCCCGCCGAGCAGCAGCAGCGATCCGGCGAGCAGGGTCAGGGTGAGCAGCCCCACCTCCGGGTTGCGCACGAAGGAGAAGCCGAGCAGCACGAACAGCACGCCGGCCGCCAGATCCCAGCGGTGCGTCGCCTCCTTCCACAGCACGATCGCGGCGACGACGAGCACGACGCCGCCGAGCAGCAGCGTCCAGCCGAGGAAGAGCACCGAGATCAGGCTCGCGATGGCCACGTGGCCGAGCGCGACCACCCCGGCGACCACCGACAGCAGACCGAAGACGATGTCCCACCCGGTCCGTCGGCGGGAGATGGACAGACCCGCCTGTTCGCTCATCCGGCAACCTCCGGGTCGTGTGACCTCGCGGCCGCGGGTCGCTCGAACGCGCCCACGTCGACCGGCTGCGTCACAGATGGCCGTTCCGGGTCAACCAGGCCATGGCCACGGCACCCTGCACGATCGGAGCATAGAAGATGATGACCCGGTAGACGACCACGGCGGCGAAGGCCGGTGCCTGCGCCACCCCCAAGCCGACCAGCAGCCCCGTCATGACCGCCTCGGTCACGCCGATGCCGCCGGGCACCGGGACGATGGCCTGCAGCAACCCCGTCACGATCACCACGACGAGCACCACGCCGAGCCCGAGGCGTTCGTCCAGCGCGACCAGGGCCGCCCAGAGCACCAGCGACCGCATGATCCGCGTGCCGAGGTTGCCGCCGAGCAGCCCCACGGCGCGCACGGGCTCGGCGACGATGACCCTCGCGGCGTCCCAGACGGTGCGGACGAAACGGCCCAGGGGCGCCCGTAGCCGTGGGACCAGCGCGACGATCACGGCCGCGCCGAGCACGATGACAGCGATCGCGAGCCCGAGCCGGCCGAGCTCGAGGTCGCGGGCGGACAGGTCGATCGCGAGCTCGAGATCGGAGAAGCCGAAGGCGAGCGAGAGCACCACCACCTCGACGATCACACCGGCGACGGCGTCCATGGTCCCCTGGGTCAGCGAGGCGGTGGGGCTGACCCCGTAGCGGGACAGGAAGGCCGCGTTCGTCGCGACCGTGCCGGTCACCCCCGGCGTGACCACCCCGACCATCTTGGCCGCGACCTGCAGCACCACCAGGGGTCGGAAGGGGACCGAGGCGGTGGTCGCGTAGAGCATGCTGGTGGCCTCGGTGATGAACACCCCCTGGCCGAGCACCGCGGCGACCAGCAGCCACGGCCAGCTCGCTTCGGCGAGCTCCTCGCCGACCGCGGCGAGGTCGATCCCGGCGATCACCGGTACCAGCGTCCAGGCCGCCAGGACCGCGAGCAGCACCACCACGAGGGTCCGCGGCTGCACCCGGCGCAGCTCGACGTGCTCGGGGCGGTCGCGCCCGAGCTGCTCGTGCAGCGCGTCGTCGAGCGCGGCGATGACGGCCTTCGGCTGCTCCGCGAGGCTGCGGGTCGAGGTGGTGATCGCGGGCAGTTGCAGGTAGGGCCAGGCGGCGGCGACCGCTTCGTCGCCGAGCCCCGCTCGCGCGGCCGCCACCGCGCGCGACGCCCCGACCAGGGCCGCCAGCGAGTACAGCAGGCTCGCGACGTCCCCGGCGAGCTCCGCCTCGCTGGCGCTGAGTGAGCCGGAGCCGAGATCCTCGAGCACGACCTGCTCACCGTCGACCTTCACGGCGCGGGTGTCCAGGCTCCCGTGCGCGATGCCTGCGGCCTGCAGGGTCGCGACCTGGGTCCACAGCTCGGTCAGCAACCGGTCGGAGCAGGCGTGCGACGGCAGCTCGTCGAGCCGGCTCCCACCCGTGGTCAGGGCGAGCAGGGCGATCTCACCATCCGGGGCACCGGCCGTGATCACGTCACGGACCCGGACCCCGGCTCGTGCGGCCCACAGGGTCAGCAGCGCCTCCTGCTGGACGGACTGCAAGCGGGAGAAGGTGAAGGTCCGCCGCTGCTCCCGGAACCACAGGCTGCGCCACAGCTTCGCCAGCAACTGCTGGTCGGTGGCGTCGCGGCCGTAGACCTTGACCACCACCTGCGCGCCGTCGGGGCGTCGTCCCAGCACGGGCCGCACCCCCCAGGAGCGGCTGGAAGGGAGGCGGAGGTCGGTGACCGGTGTACCCAGACGCTCCAGCGCACGTGCGATGTCGGCCAGGTCCGGCAGGCCCGTCGGGGCACCCAGCACCAGGAACACCGCGCCCGCGGCGATCCAGCCCACCCCGATCGCACCGACGGCGTCGCTGGGCAGGCCGAACCCGAGCCCGGATCCGGCGAGGACGGCGAGCGCGATGACCGACCAGCCGACCCGTCGCAGCGGCCGGACCAGGTGGGGGGAGGCCGCGATCAGCGTCGCGGTGATGACCGCGACCCGGAACACCGGTGTCTGGCGTTCCGGCCGGGCGAGGGAGAGCTCCGGCACGACGTAGGGCCACGAGCCGTACAGGACCCGGACCAGCACGACGCCGATGACGGCGGCGACGAGCATGGCCAGCAGCACGTCGCGCAGCGCCTGGCGGTGCGCCCTGCCGCCGCTGGCGAGCAGCAGGATGATCACCACGCCGTAGAGGAAGGCGAAGGAGTAGGTCAGGGAGAGCAGCTCCAGCGACCAGGACGGCAGCAGCTCGACGAGCTCCGCGAGCACCCGGTTCAACGGGCCCACGCGATCGAGGTTGACCAGCGCCCACAGCAGCAGCAGGGCACCGAACAGCACGCTCGTGACGTCCCCGGCCCGCCGAACCCGTGGCTGGTCGGGGCTGGAGACGAGGTAGCGCGACCCTGCCGGTGGCGCGGTCACCGACATGCCGGCCTGTCTCCTGTCACACGGTCCGTTCCCAGCTGTGGCGAAGTGTGCCCGACCGCGCCGCCTGGTCGCGCAACTGGATCGCCATCCCAACGACAGCCAGGGTGAGGTAGAGCGCGGTCCACCACCAACTGAGCTCGAGGCTGGTCGTCGTCTCCGGCTCGCCGAGGTCGGCTCGGTCCAACACGTCGAAGACGAGCAGCAGCCCCGTGGTGGTGATGCTCGCGCCGGCGAGCGCACCGAGCACCGTCAGCAGCAGCATCGGCAGGTCGCCCACGATCGCGAGCACCGCGAGCAGGACCCCGCCCGCCACGCCGGCGAGCACGAGCAGCCAGGTCCAGGTCACCCCGAGCGCCGCCAGGAGCGTGGAGCCGAGGGTGAACCCGATGACGCTCATGGCCAGCACGACCGACACGGCGTAGTACAGGTAGGCGATCAGGCCGAAGGCGATCGCCAGGGCGAGGCCGACGCCCCAGCCGAGCACGCTCGCGAGGAACCCGTCCCCGGTCACGGTGGCGACCGTGCCGGCTCCCAGCAGGAACCCGGCGAGCGCACCCCAGATCGCGATCACGACCCGGAGCGCGGCGTAGCCGGCGAGGGTGAGCATCCCGCCGACGAGGATGGCGATGATGCCGATGACGAGGTCCTCCATCGTTGCGCCTCCCGGGGCTCGGAACCGGTGCCACGGCTGCGTCGCCGTGCCCGCCGCACTCTCGCACGCGTCGCGGTCTCCTGTCACCCCGGTCGTAGGTGCCGGGTCCGGGCGTGCCATGCTCGGCTCCGTCCCAGCCGTGAGGATCACCGCCATGCCCCCAGCCGGCGCAGCGCCGAACCGCCCCGTCGTCCACGCCACCCCGCCGAGCGGCTGGATGAACGACCCCAACGGCCTGGTCCACCATGACGGCCTCTGGCACCTGTGCTACCAGCACCACCCCGACTCGCTGGCCTGGGGTCCGATGCACTGGGGGCACGCCGTCAGCACGGACCTGCTGACCTGGACCGACCTGCCGGTGGCGCTCGCGCCGGACCAGCACGGCGCGGTCTTCTCGGGCTCTGCGGTCGTCGACCACGAGGGCACGGCTGGCTACGGCCGGGACGCGCTCATCGCCTTCTACACCGCCCACCTCGACGGGGACAGAGGCCAGTGCCTGGCCGCCAGCGTCGACGGCGGCCGGAGCTGGACGCCACACCCCCACAACCCGGTCCTGCCGGTCAGCGACGAGGGTCCCGACTTCCGCGACCCGCGGGTCCTGCGCTTCACGGATCGGCGGGGACGGGCGTGGTGGGTGATGGTCGTGGCCTCGGGTGCCTGCTTGCGCTTCCACCGCTCCGAGGACCTGGTGCACTGGCGCAGGACCAGCGTGCTCACCGGCCTCACCGACGATCGCCTCGGGGTGCTCGAGACCCCGGAACTGCTCGAGCTCGAGGTCGCCGGTGGCCCCGAGCGGGCGTGGCTGCTCTCCTTCGGCCACACCGTCGGGGGGCCGCACGGTGGCTCGGCGGCCCGCTACCTCGTCGGCAGCTTCGACGGCGAGCGGTTCACGCCCACGCACGGGGTCGACGAGGTGCGCTGGGTCGACCACGGCGCCGACCTGTACGCCCTGCAGGCGTGGACCGGTCCCGGGGACGGGCGGCGGGTCTGGATCGGCTGGATGAGCAACTGGGCCTACGCGGATCAGGTCCCGGCGACCACCTGGCGCGGCATGCAATCGATCCCGCGGGAGGTGCGGTTGGTCCGCGCCGCCGACGGCAGCCCGGTGCTGGCTCAGCGGCCGATCCGCGAGCTCGACGCCCGGCGCCGTCGTCTGGTCGACCTGCACGCGCCCGAGCTCGCGGCGGCTCGCTCCGCGCTCGCCAGGGTCGGTGCGGCCTGCCTCGACATCCAGCTCACGGTCGCGGTGCCGCACGAGGCGGACGGCAGGCTGGAGCTCGGGGTGCACGCCGGGTCGGCCAGCGATGACGGGTCCGGCACCTCGATCGCCTACGACGCTGGGGCGCGGCGGGTGGAGGTGGACCGCGGACGTTCCGGTCCGAGCGTGGCCCCGGGCTTCCCGACCTGCCACCGCTCGCCACCCCTGCCGAGGTCCTCCGAGGTGGTCGGCGGGTGTGAGGTGCTGACCCTGCGCATCCTGACCGACACCTGCTCTGTGGAGGTCTTCGCCGCCGAGGGGACGGTCGTGCTCAGCGATCTCGTGTTCCCCGCCCCGGAGGCGACCGGGATCCGGCTCGAGCAGCTACCGGTGGGCGCCCGCATCCTCCACCTCGATGTCGGTGCGGTGGAGGTGGGGTGAACCCCGCGCCGCCGCCGTCACCGGGTGGTCGCGGTTCCTGCGTGATGGCGCAGGGAGGTGCACGCGGGCGCGTGCGTCCGT
>JBKHEJ010000012.1:0-25245 GCA_046540855.1 Nitriliruptoraceae bacterium | reverse complement strand
CTACCGACGCGTGCCCGATGCCCCGCCCGTGATCGGCACCGGGTACCCACGGGTGTCTCGCGCGCCCACCCGGCTGCAGCCAGCCCCACCCGGCCGCAGCCAGCCCCCACCCGCCCACGTCGACGGTCCGAACCCCTGCCATGCCACCTCGCGCCCTGCTGCTGACCTCGCTGGCGGCCGCCGGCGTCCTAGGCGGGTCGCTGCTGCTCCCGCCGCCCGCCTCGGGCGACCCGACCCACCGCGAGCTCGCCTACCCGGACAGCCGCTTCGTCCGCCTGCACGGCGTCGAGGTCCACCACCTCGACGCTGGGCGGGAGGAGCAGCCGGCCCTGCTGCTCTCCCACCACTTCTACGGCAGCGCCGCGACCTGGCGTGCTCTGATGGCGGCGCTCGAGGACCGCTACCGCCTGGTGGCCTTCGACCGGCCGGGGTTCGGCCTGACCGAGCGGCTCCCGCGTGAGCGGTGGGAGGGCACGAACCCCTACACCCGCGAGTCTGCCGCACGCCTCGGTTGGGCGCTGCTCGACCACCTCGGTATCGACGAGGCCGTGCTGGTCGGCTCCTCCGCCGGCGGGACGAACGTGCTGGAGATGGCCCGGCAGCAGCCCGACCGGGTCCGGGCCATGGTGCTCCTCAGCCCCGCGATCACCGGTGACGTCGGCCCGCCGGACCAGCTGCGGCCGATCCTGCGGAGCCCACAGGCGCGGGCGATCGCGCCCCATCTCATCCGGCGGTTCGCCGGCGAGGTGGACCTGGCCCGCGCCACCTCGACCTGGGCGGACCCCTCCCGGGCCACGCCCGAGATCGCCGAGCCCTACCAGCGCATGCTGCGCGTGCAGGGCTGGGAACGGGGGTTCTGGGAGGTCATGACCGCCGAGGGCAGCCCGGATCTGGGAAGGGTCGTGAGATCGCTGCCCGTGCCGGCGCTGGTGGTCAGCGGCGGCGAGGACCGGGTGATCCACCCGCGCTGGAACCGGCGCACCGCCGACGCGCTGCCCGACGGGCGCTACCTCGAGCTCGAAGGCTGCGGCCACACCCCGCAGGAGGAGTGCCCTGAGGCGCTGGCCGCCGCCATCGACGGCTTCCTCGCCGAGGTGGCGCGGGGCGGGCCGGGCACCAGCTAGTTCAACCCGGAGGCGGCTCGCCTGCAGCGTCCAGCGCCGCGCGGACCTCCTCGAGCGCGAGCACCCCGGTGTCCGCCATCGGATCGGGGAGGCCGTCCGCGTCGTCGTCACCGTCGGCCGGGGCCACGATGCGCTCCTCCGGCAGCAGCGCGAGGATCTCGGAGACGTAGCGGTGGGCGGCCTCGGTCAGCTCCATGTCGGAGCCCTCCTGCATCGACCACTTGTGCCACAGGTCGAGGACCTCGTGGAACACCTCCGCGGGCTCGCGCCGACCACGTAGGTCCTCCGGCACGATCGCGAGCACCGGCTCGAAGGACCTCTCCAGCCAGCGGTGGGCGATGAGGGACTCCGGGAGCGGGCGCCCCTCGGCCTGCTGGAGCCACGCCCCGAAGTTGTGGATGTCGTTGAGCAGCCGCCGGGCCTGGTTGTCCTGCACGTCCAGCCCCGTGAGCTGGCGCAGGATGCGCCGGTACCGGCCCGACTCGACCACGGAGGTCTTGAGCTTCATCCGGGTCATGCCCGGCTCGTCCTGCACGAGCTCGAGCTCCTCGACGTCGTAGCCGAGCTCGTTGACGCGCTGCAGTCGCTCGGTGATGCGGTGACGCTCGTCGTCAGCGAACACCTCGTCGCGGGTGAGCTCGGACCACAGCGAGTCGTACCCCTCCCGCAGGTCCAGGCCGACCTCGAAAGGATCGACCTCCTCGGACAGGACGCCCGCCGCCTGTAGGTCGAGCAGCTCACCGGCGCACTTCTCGATCGCGAGGTCGACGTCGGTGTTGCGCTGTCCGTCGGTGAGCTCCGCGTACAGCTCTCCCGTCTCGGTGTCGACGAGGTAGGCGGCGAGGTGCCCCGCGTCACGTCGGAACAGCGTGTTCGACAGGGAGCAGTCGCCCCAGTAGAACCCGTTCAGGTGGACGCTGACCAGCAGGTGCACGAGCGCGTCCAGCATGGGTCGGCGGATCGTCTCGTGCTGCTGGCGTTGGAACAGCAGCCGGTAAGGCACCGAGAACTCGAGGTGCTCGGTGATCAGCACCGGTTCGAGCCGCTCCCCCTGCGGTGAGCTGCGCAGGGTGACGATGCCGACCACGTCGACGACGGGGACCTGCTCCTCCTTCAGGAAGCGCAGGAACCGCCACTCGCGCTCCGCGTACCGGCGTGGGAGCTCCTTGAGGTGGTAGACGCGGTCGTCGTAGGCGACCGTGCGCACCACGTGGCGGTGGATCCCCATCGGCATCTCGATCAGCCGCTCGTGGTCCCAGTCGGACAGCGCCTGGTCCCAGGGCAGATCGAGGAAGTCCGGGTGGCCGGTGCGGGCCGTGAGCTGGAATCGCACCGGGATCCACCACCTGTTCGGGGGTCGACGAGACCCGGGTGCGCCGGCGCCCGGGGGAGGTGGGTGCGTCGTGGCCGCGCCCGACGGACGCGGCCACGACGACCGGTCGGTCAGCCCTTCACGGACCCGGCCGTCAGGCCGCGGACGAAGAAGCGCTGCAGCGAGAAGAACACGATCAGCGGGACGATGATCGTGATGAACGCCCCGGCGCTGAGCAGGTGCTCGCGCGCGCCGAAGGTGCCGATCATGCCCGCCAGGTAGGTGGTGGAGACCTGCCCCAGCCGCGCGGTGTCCAGCAGGATCAGGGCGACGAGGTAGTCGTTCCAGGTCCACAGGAACTGGAAGATCGCGAAGGAGGCGAGCGCCGGCACCGACAGCGGCAGGATGAGCCGCACGAAGGTCGTGAAGTGCGACGCGCCGTCCACCCGGGCCGACTCGATCACCTCTCTGGGCAGCGAACCGATGTAGTTGCGCAACAGGTACACCGCGAGGGGCATACCGAACCCGGCGTGAGCCAACCACAGCCCCAGGAAGCTGCCCTGGATGCCAAGCTGGCTGTACAGGTTCACGATCGGGATGAAGGCGACCTGCAGCGGGACGACCAGCAGGACGACGAAGACGATGAACAGCGTCTCGCGGCCCTTGAACTCCATCCACGAGAAGGCGTAGGCCGCGAAGGCTGCCGCCGTGATCGGGATGATCGTCGCGGGGACCGCGACGACGATCGAGTTGATGAAGGCGTCCGCCAGGGTCGAGCCGCCGACGGTCTCCTGGAGGACCTCCCCGTAGTTCTGGACGGTGAACTGGGTCGGGTCGAAGAACGAGGTCCACCAGCCCGAGGACTGCACGGCGGACTGGGTCCTGAAGGAGTTGACGAGCAGCCCCACGGTCGGGACCAGCCACATCGCGCACAACAGGAACAGCGCGCCCTTGACGAGCCAGCCGGCGCCGGTGCGATCGTCGGGGTTGCCCTTGATCGCCTTGGCCAGCTTGCCCTCTTCCTTCGGTTCGGGAGGAGCGGTGGCGGTGCTTGGCGTACTGGTCATCGCGTCGCCTCCTGCTCACGGAACCGTCGGACGTTCAGGACCATGAAGGGCAGCGTCATGATCACGAGCAGGAGCACGACCACGCCGGCACGCCCGTAGTTGCCGCCTTCGAAGAAGGTGTAGAAGTAGTTGGCGATCACCTGCGTGTTGCCGCGACCGTTCGTCGTGACCCGCACGATGTCGAAGATCTTCAGCACCAGGATGAGGATCGTGGTCAGCACCACGACGATGGTGGAGGCGATCTGGGGGACGATCACCCGGAAGAACACCTGGGACTCGGTGGCACCGTCGATGCGGGCTGCCTCGATGGTGTCGATCGGCACGCCCTTCAGCGCAGCCGACAGCAGGACCATCGCGAACCCGGCCTGCATCCAGATCATGATCGCCATGAGGGCGAAGTCGTTGGTGAGGAGGTTCTCGTACCAGGAGATCGGCTCGAACCCCAGGTTCACCAGGATCGCGTTGAGGACCCCCGTCTGCTGCCGCGACGCCGGCTGGATCTTGTAGATGGTCTCCCAGATGGCCGCCGCACCGACGAAGGAGATCGCCATCGGCACGAAGATCAGCGACTTCGAGATGTTCTCCCACCGCTGGGTCAGCTTGTCCGCGAGCACCGCGACCGCGAGGCCGAAGACCACCGAGAACAGCGGCACCACGATGATCCACTGGAGGTTGTTGCCCAGCGACATCCAGGTCTCGGAGTCGGTCAGGACCCGCTGGTAGTTCTCCAGACCGACGAAGGGCCGCTCACCGGCGGTGAAGCGGTCCGCGTAGAAGCTGGCTCGGATGGTGTCGAAGAAGGGGTAGATCAGGAAGATCGTCACCGTGGCGAGCGCCGGGCCGAAGAACACCCACGGCTTGACGACCTCCTCGAACCTGCCGCCGACGCGTTCCGTGACGGCGTTGAGGATCGTGAAGAACGCGAACACGCCGACGACACCGAGCACGATGGCGATCACACCGTTGAGGATGGTGCCACCCATGTACTGCTCCTCTCCCTAGGGGGTGGACGTGCGGGCCGGGCCACCGGACGATGGCCCGGCCCGCGCCGAGGACGTCGCCGCCCTCAGCTCACGTGCTCGCTGCTCAGCTCGTCACCTCGTCGAAGAGCTCGTCGATGTCCGCGAGCGCCTCGTCGAGCTCCTGGTTGCCCTGGATCCAGTCGGTCATCTCGATCCAGAACGAGCCGGACTGCGAGGAGGAGCCGACGTCACCGGGCATGGTGTCGGAACCGTCGAAGCGGAAGTCGTCCGCTTCGGCGAGGATGTCCGACGCCGTACGGGCGGAGTCCGAGGGGTAGATGGAGTTGTCGAAGACCGGGGCGAACGGTGACAGGTAGCCACCGAGCTCCGCCCAGCCCTCACCGGCCTCAGCCGTGGCGAGGTACTGCATGAAGGTGTTCGCCGCCGCGTTGTCGGTGTAGAGCGCGGCGAAGTCGCCCGCACCCAGCGTCGCACGACCGTCGTACTCGCCCTCCTCGATCGGGGGCAGGTAGAAGAAGTCGTAGTCCTCGCCGAACTCCGCGTCCGGCGCGTTCTCGGCGATGAAGCTCTCGATGAAGGTCGCCTGACGGTGCAGGCCGCACTCGACACCCTCCGCCGGGTCACCCAGGATGCCGGTCACCGAGGTCCCGAAGGCCTCACGGGCGATCTGCTCCTGGCCACCGAAGACGTAGTCGTCGTTGGTCCAGATCGGGGCCATGTACTCCTCGATCGCGCCGCTGACCTCGTCGGAGGAGAACCCGAGCTCGCCAGCGACCCACTCGTCGTACTGCTCCGGGCCGATGGTGCGCAGCAGGATGTCCTCGACCCAGTCGGTCGCGACCCAGCCGGTGGCGTCACCGGACTCCATGCCGATGCACCACGGTGCCTCGACGATGTCGTCCTCAGCCATCTGCTCGGTCAGGTCCATCATCTCGGCCCAGGTCTCCGGGACCTCGTAGCCGCCCTCCTCGAAGGTCTTCGGGTTGTACCAGACCAGCGACTTCAGGCTCAGCCGCATCGGGACGGCGAACAGCTCGTCCTCGAAGGTCACGAGGTCGAGCAGACCACCGACGGTCTCCTCCGTCAGGGTGTCGACGTCGACCACGTCGTCGAGTGGGGTCACCACGCCCTGGTTCCAGAAGTCCTCGAGCAACCCGGGCTGCGGGTGCAGGATGACGTCTGGCGCGTTCCCGGCACCGATACGGGTACGGGCGAGCGACTCGAAGTCGTTCGACCCCTCCTCGAGGACCTCGATGTCCGGGTACTCCTCGTTGAAACCCTCGATGATGGCGGTCAGGCCGGCGACGTCCTCCTCGCCGGTGAACGCGTGCAGCACCGTGACTTCACCGCTGTCAGCGGTGGCGGCACCCTCGTCATCACCGTTGCCGCAGGCGGTCGCCACCATGGCGAGCGCCGCGCCGGCTGCGACCAGCCGCCACGCTCGGTTCCTGGTGTTCTTCACGATCAACTCCCTGTCGTTGTGGTCGCCATGGCCGGGTTTACCGGCCTCGGCGTAGGTCCCCCACCCCTCGATGAGCGGGCGGGTGGTCGGTACGGAACTGGTTGTGCTGGTCCCCACCGTCGTGGCACGCCACCGGCGGGGGGGCTGGGACGGTGGCCGCACCCAGCGGGGCGGCCACCGTGGTCATCCGTCAGCGGAGCGCCAGACCGCTCTCCGCGTCGAAGAAGTGCATGGCCTCGGTCTTCACCCCGACGTCGATGCGCGCGCCGGACTTCGGTGGGTTCCCGGGCTCGAAGCGGGAGGTGAAGGTCTGGCCACCGGCTTCGGCCTGCCGCTTCAGTTCGTCGAAGGCGTCGTCGTCGTCGATCGCGGCCCGCATGTCCTCGGTCACGATCGGTGGCGAGTCGGTCTTGAAGTGCACGAGCATCTCGGAGCCGAGCATCTCGACGATCTCGACCTCACGGTTCTTCCAGACCATCCCCTCGGCCACCTCGTTCGGCGGCGCGAAGTGCTCCGGTCGGATCCCGATGGCGACCTCGCCGCCCTCATGCTCGGCGGCCTTCGGGTAGCGGTCCAGCGCCTCGGTCGGCACCTCGAGCCGGGTCTCACCACGGTCGAGCTCGACGAAGACCTTGCCGTCCTCCTTGAGGAGCTTGGCCGCGGCGATGTTCATCGACGGGGAGCCGATGAAGCCCGCGACGAAGAGGTTGTCGGGACGGTCGTAGAGCGTCTGCGGCGAGTCCGCCTGCTGGAGCCGGCCGGCGCGCAGGACCGCGACCCGGTCGCCCATCGTCATCGCCTCGACCTGGTCGTGGGTGACGTACATCGTCGTCACGCCCAGGCGGTTCTGCAGCGCCGCGATCTCCGCGCGCATCGCGACACGCAGCTTCGCGTCGAGGTTGGAGAGAGGCTCGTCCATCAGGAACGCCTGGGGCGAGCGCACGATCGCGCGGCCCATGGCCACCCGCTGCCGCTGCCCACCGGACAACGCCTTGGGCTTGCGGTGCAGGTACTCGTTCAGGCCGAGGATGTCCGCGGCCTCCTTGACGCGCTTCTCGATCTCCGCCTTGTCCACCTTGGCGAGCTTCAGCGCGAAGCCCATGTTGTCCGCCACGGTCATGTGCGGGTAGAGCGCGTAGGACTGGAACACCATCGCGATGTCCCGTTCCTTCGGCGAGAGGTCGTTGACGACCTTGTCGCCGATGTACATCTTGCCGCCCGAGATCTCCTCGAGACCGGCGACCATGCGCAGCGCGGTGGACTTCCCACACCCGGACGGACCCACGAGGATGACGAACTCTCCATCGTCCACCTCGAGGGACAGGTCGAAGATCGCCTGGGTCCCGTCGGGGTAGATCTTCTGGATGTCCTCCATCACGATCTTCGCCATAGAGCTCTCCCTCCATCTCCGGCCTCCCACTATGGCCGTAGGAGGCCGCGACTGCAAGCGTTTTCCGTTGGTTGATGAGCCTAGCTGCCCGAGGTCGCCAGATCGTGGGCACCGTCCGCGGGCGGGGGTGCGGTGGTGCGGCGCACCACCAGTCGTGTGGGGTGGACGAGGTGCACGTCCTCCCCGGGGTCGTCGCCACTGCGGAGCCGGTCGAGCGCGAGCTCGGCCACCTTCTCCCCCTGCTCCGTCACGTCCTGCTCGATGGTCGTAAGGCCAACGTAGGCGGACAGATCGTGTCCGTCGACACCGATCACCGACAGATCCTCGGGAACGCGCAGCCCCGCGTCCCGCGCGACCTGGATCGCGCCGATCGCCATCTCGTCGGAGCACGAGAACACCGCGGTCGGGGGCCGCGTGCGCTCCAGGAGCACGTGCATCGCCTCGGCACCGCCGTCCGCCGAGAAGTGGCCCGGGACCGACAGGGCCGGGTCGGGTGCGATGCCGGCTGCCTCGAGCGCCTCGCGGTAGCCGCGGTAGCGCTCGAGCGGGATCGAGAAGTGGAAGGGGTCATCCTCGAGCCCACCGATCACGGCGATGCGTCGGTGCCCGAGCGCGAGCAGGTGCTCGGTCGCCGTGCGACCGACCGCGACGTTGTCGACGGCGAGCCCCCAGGCCCCCGGCACGAGCATGCCGAGGGTGACCACGGGCTCCCCGGTGTCCCTGACCCGGTCGAACTGCTCGGTCGCGAAGGGCACGTCGGCGACGATGAGCCCGTCCACGCGCTTGCGGTACGGCAGCTCCTGGAGGAAGCGGCCGGCCCCCTCCGGTCCGGGGATCGCGAAGGGCAGGACGTCGTAGCCGTGCAGGCGCGCGACGGTCTCGATGCCGGAGTACAGGCGCGAGTAGAACCACTGACCGAGCATCGGGACGACCAGCCCCAGCGCGAGCCGACGCCCACCCGCGAGCCGGACCGCCGTCGGGTCGGCGACGTAGCGCAGCCGCTGCGCTGCGCCGAGCACCCGGGCGCGGGTGGAGGGCGCGACGTTCGGCAGGCCGCGCAGCGCGCGGGACACCGTCGCGACCGAGACCCGTGCCTCACGGGCGACGTCCTCGATGGTCGCACTGGTGCGCATGCTGCCCCTACCCGCCATGCTCGCCGCGTCTACCGTGCTCGCTCCGGCCGGCACCCGACGCACCCGCCGGCCACCGCCAGAGGCCCGGTGCGGCCGTGATGCCACCCTGTCACCCTTCAACCCTAGGGACCGCAGCCCGCCGCCTGCAACCGCTTCCAGCACGACGGCCGCAACCTCCCTCCCAACGCCCTCAGGACCGCGATGACTGCTGCCCGCTCCCACCCCCTCTCCCGGCCGGCCTGGTGGTCCGGCGCGGTCGGCTACGAGGTGTACGTGCGTTCCTTCGCCGACGACAACGGCGACGGGATCGGCGACCTGCCCGGGGTCCGCGCGCGGCTCCCCCACCTCGCCGACCTCGGCGTCGACGTGGTGTGGCTGACGCCGATCACGCCCTCCCCGCAGCGCGACCACGGCTACGACGTCGCGGACTACCTCGGCGTCGAGCCGGACTACGGCACCCTGGACGATCTCACCGCGCTGCTGGACGACGCCCACGAGCTCGGGCTGAAGGTCCTGCTCGATCTCGTTCCCAACCACACCTCCGACCAGCACCCCTGGTTCCTCGACAGCCGCGCCAGCCGCGACGCCGAGCACCGCGACTTCTACGTGTGGCGCGACCCCGCCCCCGATGGCGGTCCGCCCAACAACTGGGTCAGCCACTTCGGCGGCCCGGCCTGGACGCTGGACGAGCGCACCGGGCAGTACTACATGCACCTGTTCCTACCCGAGCAGCCGGACCTGAACTGGGGCGAGCCACGCGTGCGGGCGGCCTTCGAGGACATCCTCACGACCTGGTTCCAGCGCGGGGTCGACGGGGTGCGCATCGATGTCGCCCACTCGCTGGTGGAGGACCCGCACCTTCGGGACAACCCGGAGCTCGAGGTCCCGCCCGATGGGGACGCCACCTCGGTGTTCGATCGGTTCGCGCACATCCACGACCTCGACCAGCCGGGCGTGGTGGACATCTACCGCGACTGGCGCCGGCTCGCCGACGCCTACGACGCCGTGCTGCTCGGCGAGGTCTACGTGCTGGACCCCGGCAAGCTGCAGCGCTACGTCGCCGACGATGCGCTGCACAGCGCCTTCGCCTTCGACACGATCCGGGTGGCCTGGGACGCCGAGGACGTGCGTACCCGCCTCGCGCCCTACGTCACCGCGTGCGGGAACCGGCTCGCCTGGCCGCTGTCCAGCCACGACGACCCGCACGCCGCGACCCGGTTCGGGGGTGGTGAGCAGGGCGCCCGCCGGGCCCTGGCCTACCTGACCCTGCTGAGCGCGCTGCCCGGTGTCCCCTTCCTCTTCCAGGGCGACGAGCTCGGCCTGGAGGACGGCGACGTCCCGCCGGCCGAGCGGCAGGATCCGATCGCCGAGCGCATCCCGGGCGCCACCGGGCGGGACGGCGCCCGCACGCCGATGCCCTGGACCGACGGGCCCGGTCTCGGGTTCACCACCGGTGAGCCCTGGTTGCCGATCGGCCGTCCCTCGGACACCGACCGCACCGTCGCGGCCCAGCTCGGCGACCCGACCTCCCAGCTCGAGCGCACCCGCCGGCTGCTCGAGGTCCGCCGGGGCCTGCCGGCGCTGACCGGCGACACCCCGCTGGAGTGGGTCACCGAGGCCGGGCCGGTGGTGGCCGTCACCCGGGACGACGCGGTGCTCGCCGCCCTGCACGTCGCGGACGGCGAGGGCGAGGCGGTGCTCGAGCTGCCCGAGGCCGCGCGGCTCGTCTACGCCACCGACGACGCGACCCGGCTCGTGGACGGGGTCCTGACGCTGCCGGAGGACGCGGCGGTGCTGGTGGTGCTGGACGGTGACGAGGGCACGCTCGCGGCTGCCGCGGGGAGCGAGGAGGACACCGCCCGACGGGAGGGACCGGCATGATCGTGGTCGCAGGCGAGGCCCTGATCGACCTCGCGCCCCGGGGCGAGCAGCTCCTGCCGCTGCCCGGGGGCTCGCCCTACAACGTCGCGGTGGGCCTCGGGCGGCTCGGCCGGACGACCCGCTACCTCGGGGGGCTGTCGACCGACGCCTTCGGTCGACGTCTGGCCGAGCGACTCGCCGCGGAGGACGTCGATGCGTCCCTGGCGCCGAGGTTCGACGAGCCGACCACGCTGGCGGTGCTCCACCTCGACGAGCAGGGAGCGGCGACCTACGGCTTCTACCTCGACGGCACCGCGGCGGCGCGGCTGGACGCCGAGCACCTGCCGGCGCTCCCCGACCGCGCGATCCTGCACGTGTCGCTGGGGGCGATCGGGCTCGCCCACGCCCCCACCGGGCAGGCGCTCGCAGGCCTGCTCGCGCGTGAGGCTGGCCGGCGGCTCACGAGCCTGGACCCGAACGTCCGCCCGCTGGTGTTCGCGCAGGCGGGCGGGCTCGCGCCCTACGCCGCACGGGTCGAGGAGGTGCTCGGCCACCTGGACCTGGTGAAGGTCAGCGACGAGGACCTCGAGCAGCTGCACCCGGGGCTCGGCTGGCAGGAGGCGGCGAGCCGGTGGGCGGCCGCCGGTCCTGCCGTCGTCGTGGTGACCCGCGGCGCCGAGGGGGCGGTGGCGCTGACCTCCGATGCAGGCCTGGTCGAGGTCCCGGGCGAGCACGTCGAGGTGGTGGACACCGTCGGCGCGGGTGACGCGTACACCTCGGGGCTGCTGGCCTGGCTCGATCGCGAGGGCGTGACCGACCGCCCCGCGCTCGTGGCGCTGGACGAGGTCCAGCTAGCGCGCGCGCTCACCTACGCCCGCCGGGTCGCGGCCATCACCTGCACGCGCGCCGGGGCGGACCCGCCGCGTGCCGCCGAGGTGCACGCCTAGCCGCCGCCACCTCGGTGCGCGTGCTGCTGTGAGCCGAGCGGGTGGGCGTCCCGGCGCGAAGCAGGGCCGAGGGCGCGCCGCAGACCGGGGCGAGCGGTGGCCTCAGCGGTCGCGGATCGCCGCGAGCCGCACCGCCCCGGGGTCCTCGTCGGCGTAGGACCAGTCCAGCTGCTTGAGGTGGTAGCGCTCGTGGTAGCGCACCTCGCCGGTGTCCTCATCGATGTCCTCGAGCAGCGGGGTGGGCAGGTCCTGCGGGGTCGGCACGCCGGCGTCGACGGTGGCGACCACCTCCTCCACGAAGGCCTGGACCGTGGAGCCGACCACCAGCTGCGAGCCCACCGGCAGGTAGCACCGGTTGGAGTCGGTGACGGTCTCAGACCAGCGCAGCAGCTGCTCGAGGTCGGTCTGGTCCGCCTCGCCGCGCTGGACCTTGGCGAGCAGCTCGGCCATGGCGCTGTTGCCGAGCTTGCAGGCGTTGCACTGCCCGCAGGACTCGACCGCGAGGAAGTTGACCAGGACGCTGAGCACGTCGATGATCGCGCGGGAGTGGTCGTAGACGACGAACCCGCCGGAGCCGAGCCCCGTCCCGGCGGCGCGTAGCGCGTCGAAGCACAGCGGCAGGTCGAGCATGGCCTCGGTGATGACGGCGTTGGACACGCCGCTGTAGACCGCCTTGATCTCGGTCGCCCCCGCGATGTCCTCCAGCAGGGTGCGCAGCGGCGTGCCGAGGGCGACCTCGTAGACACCCGGGCTGCCGACGTCACCGACGACGGTGCACACCATGGTGCCGGGCGAGGCCTCGGTGCCGGCCTGCCGGAACCACTCGGCGCCGTTGGCGAGGATCGCCGGCACGTGGCTGAGCGTCTCGACGTTGTTCACGATGGTCGGGTTGGCCGTCGAGGTGGTGGCGCCGAGCCCGGCATCGAAGGGCTTGACGATGCGCGGCAGGGGCAGGTTGCCCTCGAGGACCTCGAGCATCGCCGACTCCTCCCCGAACAGGTAGGCGTCGGGCCCGAGCACCAGGTCGATGCGGTCCGCGCCGTGCCAGCCGGCGTCGCGCACCTCGCTCAGGGCGGCGGTCAGCCGCTCGATCTCCCGCTGGAACTTCGCCTTGATGCCGATGTGCGCGGTGGTGGCTCCGGTGGTGGCGAGCGCGGTGCAGATGCCCTCGAGCAGGGCGTAGGGCTGGGACCGCAGCAGCGTGCGGTCCTTGAAGGTGCCGGGCTCGCCCTCCGCGGCGTTGACCACGAGCGTCAGGGCGCTGCCGTCGTCCCGCGCCGCAGCGCTGACCCCACGCCACTTGCGAGCGGTCGGGAACCCCGCACCGCCGCGCCCGCGCAGCCCGGAGGCCTCAACGACCTCCAGGGTCGCCTCCGGTCCGAGCTCGAGCGCGCGGGCGAGCCCCCGGCCACCACCGGCGGCGAGGTGGTCGTCGAGGCTGGCCACGGGCTGCGGTGGCAGCAGGCGGTCGGACTCGGGCGCTCGCGAGGTCTGGCTCGACACGGGCAGGCTCCTAGGGGTTGGGGTTGGGGTGGGCCGTCCTCAGTACGGGTTCGCACGGTCGGCGAAGGCGGGGTCGAGCTCCTCGGCGAGGGCGGCGGGGAAGGAGATCGTGGATGGGTCCCCGTCGGAGACGAAGGGGGCCCAGGA
The DNA here is from genome assembly GCA_046540855.1 of Nitriliruptoraceae bacterium. Lineage (GTDB taxonomy): Bacteria > Actinomycetota > Nitriliruptoria > Nitriliruptorales > Nitriliruptoraceae > T1Sed10-7. The sequence continues at coordinate 12,317 of JBKHEJ010000012.1, read as the reverse complement.
GCCGCCCTCCTCCTCGATGAGCTCGAGCCACCAGGACGACTCGTACTCCGCTGCGGGGTCCAGGTTGGAGCGGATGCGCGGGATCGCACCCGCGTCGAAGCTCGCGCTGAAGGGCGAGGGGGCCGGGTTGGAGCCGACCAGCAGCACCCCATCGTGCGCGTAGCTGCCCGCGGCGGCGCTGCCCTGCCGGGCGAGGGTGCGGTCGGCGGGCGCGACGCCGAGCGGCAGGGACAGCGTCGCTACCTCAGCACCGGGGACGAGGTCGGTGACCACCGAGACGTTGGTCGCGAGCTCCTCCTGGACCTCGGCGTCGGTCAGGGTCGCGAGGTTCGGGTGGGTGTGGGTGTGGTTGCCGAGCTCCATGCCGTGAGCGTGCAGCACCTCGAGGACCTGCTCGCCGGCGGCCGTGCCGCCGAACAGCGACCCGGTGATGACGTACACCGACGCGCGCGGCTCGACGTCGTCGTACCGGGCGGCGAGCTCGACCAGGATCCCGAGCGAGGTCTGTGGGTCGAGGGTCCCGTCCTCGGTCAGCCGTGCCTGCGAGCTGGTCGAGTCGTCGAAGGTCAGGACCACCGGCTTCGTGCCAGCCGGCACGTCGATCTCACCGCGAGCGAGCTGAGCGGCCGTGATCGGGCGGTAGTCGTTGTCGAACAGCCAGGTGAGCTCGGCGCGGAACTCCTCCGGCGTCAGGTCGTACACGCTGCCGCCGTCCTCCCTGAGCTGGTGGTACATCAGGACCGGCACGACGCCGAGCTCGTTCGCACCGACCTCGGCCGGGTCGACCGGCGGCTCGGCGGGGCCGGGGCCATCGGTGTCCGTGCCCCCGGCGGTCCCGTCCTCGCCTCCGTCTTCACCGGGATCGTCGGCGCTGCCGGTGTCCGTGCCGTCAGAGGACGACCCACCGTCCTGGCCCGCGGTGTCCGTGCCGTCGGGTTCGCCCTCGTCGCGGTGGTCGCGGTCCGCGGCGGCGTCCGGGTCCTCGGACCCCTCGGCCGCGCCGCCCCCGGGGTCGTCCGCCGCACCGGGGTCATCCGCATCGCGGCCCTGGTCGCCCTCCCCTCGGCCGTCTCCGTCGCCGGTGGCGCTGCCACCACAGCCCACGAGCGTCAGTGCCGCGGCGAGCAGGAGCGCGACGACGACCACGCCGCGGCGTCGGCTGTCCGACCCCGGCCACCGGGGTCCGCGCCGTCGCGGCTGCGTACCGCACGGCGGATCGACCGGGCCCTTCCACCGGGGGTCGCGCGCGCTGGCCGCGCCTGAGCGCGCGGCTGTTGCCGTAGAGGGTCGGATGGTCACGGGCGGACCTTGTGAACAGGCGGGAGCGCGGAGACCCGACGGTACCGTCCCGACCTCCGCACCCCACCGGGTACCAGTGAGCCGACCTGCAGCCAGCCGCTGCTTTCGGGAGTCTCATGACGCACCGCTTCCGCACCCCGTTCCACCTCGGCATCGCCGCCCTGGCGATGCTCGTGCTCGCCGCCTGTAGCAGCGAGGATCCCACCGCGGCCCGGGAGCTGGACATCTCCGGTCCCGAGGACGGTGCGGTCTACAACGCCGAGGAGGTCAGCGACGTCGCCGTCGAGGTGGTGGCCAGCCTCGCGCCCGACAGCGACGAGGGCGCCGACACCGATGCCGTCCTCCACCTCGACGACGTGCGACTGCTGCTCGGCGAGGAGGACGTCACCGACACCGCGGTGCGCGAGGACGACACGCGCCTACGCTGGGAACCCGGCGAGCTGCCGGACGGGGAGCACACCCTGGCGGTGGTGCGCGTCCCGCACGCGGACCCGAGCGACGAGGCCGGGGACGGCACGGCCGACGCGGGCGACGGCGGAGGCGATGGGGGCGGTGCTCAGGACGGCGACAGCGACGGCAGCGGCACCGAGGTCGCGGACGTCGACCCCGCGAGCGCACTGGACGAGGACGCCGACAGCGACGCGGAGCTCCTGCGTTCCTGGACCATCACCGTCGATGCGACCGCACCGGAGCTGGACGTTGCGATCCCCGACCGCGGGCTGGTCGCCGGCGAGCCGGTGCAGATCTCCGGGACCACGGAGCCAGGCGCGGCTGTCACCGTCGGCGACGTGGAGGTCACCGCGGACGAGGATGGCAGCTTCGAGGTCGAGCTCGACTCCCCACCGGAGGGTGAGCTGCTGCTGACGGCGACCGACGCCGCCGGCAACCGCACCTCCGACGAGCGGGGTGGGTTCGTGGTCGTCCCGTCCCGGGCGACCGTGGATGAGCTGCGCAGCGTGCACGTCTCCTTCTGCGCCTGGGCGTCCCCGGAGCTGAAGGGGGCGGTCCTCGACTCGATCGAGGCGGGGCGGATCACCGCGGTCCAGCTCGACCTCAAGGACGAGACGGGCACCATCGGCTTCGACACCGAGAACGAGCTGGCGCAGCGGGTCGGGTCGGACCAGCCGCCCTGCCGCATCGATCTGGAGGCCGCGGTGGCCGAGCTCCACGCGCTCGGCGTCCCCGTGATCGGTCGGGTCGTCGCCTTCGCCGATCCGGTCCTCGTCCCGTGGGCCTGGGAGAACGGCGAGCGCGACTACGCCATCCAGACCGCGGACGGCAGCGACTTCTACACCGGCCGCTACAACGGCTTCGCGAACTTCGCGAACCCCGACATCCAGGAGTACAACATCGCGATCGCTGAGGAGGCCGCGGCGTTGGGGGTGGACCACATCCTGTGGGACTACCTGCGCAAGCCCGACGGGCCGGTGGAGAACATGACCATCCCCGGGCTCGAGGGGTCGGTCGAGGACGAGATCGTCGCCTTCACCACCGCCGCGGACGAACGGCTCGCGCCCTACGGCATCCAGCACGGGGCGTCGCTGTACGGCGTCTCCGCCGACCGGCCGGGGGAGGTCGGCCAGGACGTCGAGCGGCTCGCGGAGGTGCTGGACTACGTCGCACCGATGATCTACCCGTCGCACTGGGGTCCCGGCGAGTACGACGTCGCCGACCCGCTCATGCAGCCCTACGAGATGGTGGCCGCGACGCTCGAGGTGTGGCAGGAGGTCACCGAGGGCAAGCGCGCCCGGGTCAAGCCGTGGCTCGAGGACTCGAACTGGCCGATCCGGCTCGGCTACCCCGACCGGGCCAGCTACGTCCGCGAGCAGATCCAGGCGACCTACGACGCTGGGATCGACGAGTGGCTGCTGTGGGACTCCGCGGTGCGCTACACCGACGAGGCGATGATCCAGCCCTAGCCCCCACGCCGCCGCGGCCGCTGGCCTTGCCCTCCCACGCCGCCGCGGCCGCCTTCCTTGCCCTCCCACGCCGCCGCGGCCGGTTTTCCTTGCCCTCCCACGCCGCCGCGGCGGCCAGGCCGCCGCGACCGCGCGATCCCACAGCGACCACCGGACCCCGCTACGTCCACCGGGTCCGGCCAGGACCGCCCCGCGTCCTTCCTGCCGCTATCCGCTGGAGATCCACCGCATCCGGCTTCCGGGCGCCCCAGCCCCGGTCTTCACGCCAGATTCCTGCGGATCGGCGCAGGAACGTGCCTCGCCCCTCCCGGAGCAGACCCCTGAGCGCGTTCACCCCACCGTACCACCCGTTATCCACAGGCTCGCAGGGGCCGCTCGACGCGCGACGGTCGCTGCGCCAGGCTGTGCGACATGGCGCTCCCGGACCACCTCCTCGATCTCTCGACGCAGCAGCTCGGTCTGCTCGCGCGCCGGCAGGTCGTCGCAGAGCTGGGTGAGGTCGTCGCCGATCGACGGTTGCGCAGCCCGTGGTTCGAGCGGGTCGAACGTGGGGTCGTCCGTCTGCGTGGCGGTGCGTCGCACCCCTGCCAGCAGGCCGTCGCGGCTGCCCTGCGCTGCGGTCCGGAGGCGGTCCTCACCGGACCTGCCGCCGTCCACCTCCTCGACGCGGACGGCGTCACACCGGGCGGGGCCTTCGAGATCGTGCTGCCGGGTCGTCGTCGCGTCCGCGGTGTGTCGTTCCCGACGCGGCGCGAGGCGGCAGATGACCGCGAGACCTGGCTCCTGGGAGGGGTCCGGGTCGCGGAGCCCGCCGACGCACTCATCGAGTCCTGTCTGCTCCACCCCCCGCCGCCTGCTCGGCAGCTACGGCAGGTGCACGACCGGCTGCGCTGGCAGGGACGGCTCCGCCCGGGCGCGCTCGGAGCGAGGGTCCCGGCCATCACCGACGCGCGCCCCCCGGCCCTGCGCGATCTCCTGGAGCTCGATGGGCAGGCGTCGACCGGCGAGGGCGAGCGGAGCCTCGGCCGACTCCTCCAGCGGTTCGATCCACCGCCGGAACCTCAGGTGTGGGTCACGCCCTACCGTCGGGTGGACTGGCTGTTCCGGGCGCTGCAGTTGGGGATCGAGTACCAGGGCCGGGTCGATCATGCCTGGTCGGACGGACGGTTCGGGGACCGCACCCGCGACGACGAGCTCGCGCAGACGGGGCTGCGGCTGTTGTACGTGAGCGCTGAGGACCTGCGCGATCCGCAGGCGCTCCTCGTCCGCATCGCGAGCGCGGTGGCCAGCCGAGCCTACGAGCGCGGACTCCGGGCACCGACGCTGACCGCGGCCTGACCGGCTGGGGTGCGACGCCGGCCGCCCAGCCCCGCGCACCGGACGGCGGCGTTCCGTCCGGCACCGGCGGGGCAGCCGGCCGGCACGTTCCCTGCGGATAGCGGCAGGGAACGTGCCCCAACGGGGGGCTGTCCCGCCCGTCGGGCGTCGCGCCGGCGATCTCCTGCGGATAGCGGCAGGGAACGTGCCCCATCGGCCGTGGCACCCGGCTCAGGTCGGCCGCGCGGACCCGGACGACGGTGATGGCCGGGACCGGCACCGGACGCAGGCCGAACGCGCGGGAGGCCGGGGCAGCCGATCAGGTGCTCGGTGTCCTTCGCAAAGGTCAGGAGGGTCCGGCGGCGTCGGCCGCGGAGCCGGTGATCGGGGCGAACGCCTCCGCGAGGAGCTGCTCGTGCTCCTGCTCGTGCACGACGTGCTGGCCCGCCGCCGGGGAGGCCGACGGCACCCGCGAGGCGTGGCGGAGCTGCCGGCCGTCCCCGAGCTCCTCGAGCAGCCGCGACAGCCGCGGCCAGAGGAAGCTCCAGGCCCCCATGTTGGCCGGCTCCTCCTGCACCCAGCACACGTCCATCGCCGCCGGGTAGCTCGCGAGGAGCTCACGCAGCTGCGCCTGAGGGAAGGGGTACAGCTGCTCGACCCGAACGACCGCAGCCGGCGCGTCCCGACGGTCGCGGTCGCGCAGCAGGTCGTAGGCGATCTTGCCGGAGGCGAGCAGCACGCTGCGCACGTCCGCGCGGGCGAGGGCCCTCGGTGCGCTCGCGACCGAGCCCGACCCGACCGTCGGCATCGTCGGGTCGTCCAGGACCTCACGGAACGAGCCCGTCTCCAGCTCTGCCACCTTCGAGGTGGCGTCGGGGGACCGCAGCAGCGACTTCGGGGTGAAGATCACCAGCGGCTTGCGGACCTCGCGGTGGAGCTGCCGCCGCAGCACGTGGAAGTACTGCGCCGCGGTGGTGGCGTTGACGACCTGGATGTTGTCCTCGGCGGCCAGCACGAGGAACCGCTCGATACGCGCCGAGGAGTGCTCCGGCCCCTGCCCCTCGTACCCGTGCGGGAGCAGCAGGACCAGCCCGGAGGTCTCGCCCCACTTGTCCTCGGCGGCGACGATGAACTGGTCGATGACGATCTGGGCACCGTTGACGAAGTCGCCGAACTGCGCTTCCCAGCACACCAAGGCATCGGGCCGGGCGACCGAGTAGCCGTACTCGAAGCCGAGCGCGGCGTACTCGCTCAGCAGCGAGTCGTAGATGAACCAGCGGCCCTGCTCCTCCCCGAGGTGCGCCAGCGGGAGGTGCTCCGCGCCCGTGCGGTGATCGACCTGCACCGCGTGCCGGTGGGAGAAGGTGCCACGGCGCGAGTCCTGCCCGGCCAGGCGGACGTCATGCCCCTCGAGCAGCAGGGACCCGAAGGCCAGGGTCTCCCCCAGCGCCCAGTCGACGAGCCCCTCCTCCTGGTAGCGCTGACGGGCACGCGCGAAGATGCGCTCGAGCTTCGGGTGCCGGGTGAAGCCCTCGGGGAGGTCGAACTGAGCGGCGGCGATGCGATCCAGCCGGGCCCGCTCGACCCCCGTCTCGACGCGTGGCAGCACGCCGCGTTCCACCGGCGCTAGAGCGCGCGGCGGCTCCGGCGGCGTGGCGAGCTTCGTCTCCTCGAACGCGAGCTGCAACCTCGACTCGTAGTCCTCGAGCGCCTCCTCGGCCTGCTCGAGCGAGATGTCGCCGCGGCGGACGAGCGCCTCGGTGTACAGCTTGCGCACCGAGCGACTGTCATCGATCAGGCGGTACATGCGCGGCTGGGTGAACGAGGGATCGTCCGCCTCGTTGTGCCCGTGGCGCCGGTAGCACACCAGGTCGATCACGATGTCGCGGTGGAAGCGCTCGCGGTAGGCGAAGGCGAGCCGCGCGACGCTCACGACCGCCTCGGGGTCGTCACCGTTGACGTGCAGGATCGGGGCCTGGACGGTCTTGGCGACGTCGGTGGCGTAGAACGACGAACGCGACGCTTCCGGCGAGGTGGTGAACCCGACCTGGTTGTTGATGACGACGTGGATCGTCCCACCGGTGCGGTACCCGCGCAGCTGCGAGAGGTGGAGGGTCTCCACGACCACGCCCTGGCCGGCGAAGGCGGAGTCGCCGTGCATGAGCACCGGCAGGGCCGGGTGGACCCCCTCCTCGCCACGGTCCGCGATGTCCTGCAGCGCCCGGGCGATCCCCTCCACGACCGGGTTGACGGCCTCGAGGTGGGACGGGTTCGGCGGCAGTCGCAGCGCCACCTCGTTGCCCGCCCTGGAGGTGTAGGTGCCCTCGGCGCCGAGGTGGTACTTGACGTCGCCGGAGCCCTGCACGGTGTCGGGATCGATGTGGCCCTCGAACTCCCCGAAGATCTGACGGTGGGACTTGCCGAGGATGTTGGAGAGCACGTTCAGGCGCCCGCGGTGCGCCATGCCCATGACGAGGTCGGTGACGCCGTCGTCGTCCGCCGCGGCCTCGCACAGCGCGTCGAGTAAGGGGATGAGCGACTCCGCCCCCTCGAGCCCGAACCGCTTCTGCCCGACGTACTTGGTGTGCAGGAAGGACTCGAAGGCCTCGGCGGCGTTCAGCCGGGACAGGATCCACAGCTGGTCCTCCGCCGAGGTGGTCTGCTCGACCCCCTCGACCTGCTGGCGGATCCAGCGCTTCTGCTCCGGGTCGAGCACGTGGCCGTACTCGATCCCGATCGTGCGGCAGTACGCGTCACGCAGGATGCTCAGGATCTCGCGCAGCGGCAGCCGCCGGTCCTGCCCCCCGACGTCGGTGAGGAACTCACGGTCGAGGTCCCAGATCGACAGGTCGTAGTAGGTCGGGTCGAGCTCGCGGTGGGTGACGACCTCGTCCTGCCGGAGCGGGTCGAGGTCGGCGATCAGGTGCCCGCGCACCCGGTACATGTTGGCGAGCTGGCCGACCTTCATCTGCTTGGTCAGCAGGTCGGTCTCGTCGTCGAGGTGGGTGCTGTCGGTCGACCACCGAGCCGGCTCGTAGGGCAGGCCGAGCGAGCGGAACACCTCGTCGTAGAACCCGTCCGCGCCGAGCAGGAGCTGGTGCACCCGCTGCAGGTACAGGCCCGACTCGGCGCCCTGGATCACCCGGTGGTCGTAGGTGGAGGTCAGCGTGATGACCTTGCTGACCCCGAGCTTGGCCACGGTGCGCGGATCGGCGGCCTGGTAGGCGGACGGGAAGTCGATCGTGCCGACGCCGAGGATCGCCGCCTGCCCCGCCATCAGCCGGGGGATGGAGTGCACCGTGCCGATCGTGCCCGGGTTCGTGATCGTGATGGTCGCGCCGGCGAACATCGCGGGATCGAGCTTGCCCACCCGGATGCGGCGGATGAGCTCCTCGTAGGCGCGGAGGAAGGCCTGGAAGTCCAGCGCTGCCGCGTCCTGGATGACCGGGACGAGCAGCGACCGGGACCCGTCGTCGTTCGCGACGTCCACGGCGAGGCCGAGCCCGACCTGCTCCTGACGCAGCACCGCCGGCCGACCCTCGGCATCCTCGGCGTAGATCGTGCGCATCGCCGGGACGGTCTCCAGGGCCTTGACCATGGCGTAGGCGATGAGGTGGGTGAAGGAGACCTTGCCGCCACGGGTGCGACGCAGGTAGTTGTTGAGGATGCGGCGGTTGACCTCGAGCAGCTTCGCCGGCACGTCACGCACCGAGGTGGCGGTGGGGACCCCGAGCGAGGTCTCCATGTTCTCCACGATGCGGGCGCCCACGCCCCGGATGCGCGTGACCTCGCCCTGCGCGGTCTCGGCGTCGGCAGCGGCACGCTGGCGTGGGGCGCGCTGGCCCCCTCCAGCGCCGTTGCCGAGGTGGTGCTGCGCTGGCGAGGCGCCGCTGGACGGGCGCGGCCCGGTGGTCGGTGCTCCGGGCGGGCGGTAGTCGGCGAAGAACGCCTGCCACCCCGAGGACAGCGCGGACGGGTCCTGTTGGTACTGCTCGTAGAGCTCCTCGACGAGCCAGGCGTTCAACTCGGAGCGCGAGCTTGCCGCGGCGGCAGCTGCCGCGGAGGAGGACGACGGGGCGGCCATGGGACCCTCGGCGAGCGGAGCGGAGTGGGAGCGGTACGACGAGCGTAGGGCCGAACGTCCCGAACACCCACTTCGGGCCATGGACGCCCGCACAGGGCCGCCGGCGACCCGACCTCGTGCAGGTCCCGGGAACCCCGAGCGCGCCGCGGGCGTCCGACCCTGTGTGCACCGCCGCGGGTGCGGCAGGCTGGACCCGGCGAGGAGGCAGAGCGATGACGACCCGGACGAGCGCAGCCCGGCCCACGAGGTCCCGGCTGCTGGTGCCGTTGCTGCTGGGGGCAGCGCTGCTGGCCGCCTGCGGTGCCGGGAGCGACAGCACCGAGTCAGCGGCGGAGTGGGATCGTCCTGCCGACAGCAGCCCGGGTGGGGTGACCGACGAGGAAGCCCCCGCCACGGAAGCCGGGCAGGCCGTGGACGAGGACGCCGCCAGCGACAGCGCGCCCGCTCCCCCGCCCGCCGGCGGTCCGGCCCCCGAGGGCCGCGAGCGCGCGGTGATCCGCACCGGCACGATGCACATCCGTGCCACCGACACCGCCGAGGCTGCGGCCTCGGCGATCGAGGTGGTCGAGGATGCCGGCGGCTACGTCGCCGGCACCGACCTGAGCCGCGACCCCGACGGGGTGGTGCGGGGCAGCTTCACCTTCCGTGTCCCCACCGCAGCGCTCACCGAGGTGCTCGACGCCTTCGATGAGCTGGCCGACACGGTGCTCGAACGTCGCCTCGACGAGACCGACGTGACCACCCAGCTGGTCGACCTCGAGGCCGAGGTGGCGAACCTCGAGGCCTTCGAGGCGGAGCTGCGCGACCTGCTGACCGAGGTGCGCGAGTCCGGCGCCGAAGCGGACGACCTCCTGGCGGTGTTCGGGCGGATCAACGACGTGCGGGCCCAGATCGACCAGGCCGAGGCCCGGCGGACGATGCTGACCGACCAGGTCGCGATGTCGACCGTCCACCTGCAGCTGTCCCCCACCGCGTCCACGGGCCCGGTCGCCGATGTCGGCTGGGATCCGGGGGGCACAGCCCGCTCGGCGCTCGCGGCGACCGTGCGAGCGCTGACCTCGCTGGCGGACACCGCGATCCGTCTCGGCCTGACCGTCCTGCCGATCACCCTGGTGCTGCTCGCGCCGGTCGTGCTCGTCGCGTGGCTGCTGCGACGCTGGTGGAGGCGTCGGCCACGGACGACCCCTGCCACGACGCCGCCTCCGGCTGCGGCGTGGGCCGCCCCGGCGCCGCCGCCGGCACCGGACGCGGCCGCACCACCTGAGCCCGCCCCGGACGAGGAGCCAGCCACCTCCGACGGGAACGAGGAGCGACCGACCGGCTGAGCGCCGGCCCGATCCCCGGAGGACGTCGCACCGGGCCGGTACGGTCCCGCCTGGCCGTCGGTACCGCACGCGCCGACCGCCTCAGGCACGGACAAGCGCCGTCGAGGAGCACGGACACGTGAGACTGCGCGAGGTGCTCGCCCTGCTGGTCGGGGTCGGGGTGGTCCTCGGCCTCGGCTACCTCGGGTACGGGTGGTTCCTGGCCGCGACCGAGCCGGATGCGACCGAGGCGCAGGAGGTGGCGGCCGGCGCCGGCGAGGTGGTCGAGGACTACCTCGCCGCCTGGAACCGCGGCGACCTCACCGCGATGCAGGGACTGGTCACCGACGAGCCGCCGGAGGACTTCGCGCGCCGGCACGAGCAGCTGAGCGAGGCCCTCGCGCCGACCCGCTTCGAGGTCACCGCCGGTGAGCTCACCGAGCTGACCGAGGGTCGGGCCCAGGTCCCGCTGACCCTGACCGTCGCTCCCGCGCAGGCCCCCGGCCCGGTCAGCTGGGAGTCGGCGCTCGTGCTCTCCCGTCGGGCGGGCGAGTGGAGCGTGGACTGGTCGCTGTCCACGATCCACCCGGAGCTTCGGCCGACCTGGGGCTTCGCGGTCAGCACCGAGGAGGTGTCCCGGCGCCCGATCCTGGCCGCGGACGGCACGGCGCTCGCCTCCGACGACGGACGCTGGCTCGGCTTCGTCCCGGCCGGCATCGAGGACCCGGACCGGATCGTGGCGGCCTTCGAGCGCGCGCTGCCTGGGACCGGCGCCGCCGCGGAGCGGGAGCTGAGCGGGGAGCTGGTGGAGGACTGGTTCTACCCGGTCGCGGTCGTCGGCAGCGCGCGTGCCGACGCCGCCTGGACGAGGCTGCGTCGCACGCCGGGCATCGTGGAGCCCCGGCGCCCACCCGTGGACGAGCGCCGGGCGCTGCTCGACCTCGGGTTCGCCCAGCACCTGGTCGGGGTGGTCGCCGAGGCCTCGGCCGAGCAGCTGGAGGAGCTCGCTGAGGAGGGCAGCGACGCCCCGGTCGGCACGCAGGTTCCGCAGTACGGCCTCGAGGAGGCCTTCGACGAGCAGCTCACCGGCTCCGAGGTGGTCCGGGTCGGCCTCGCGGAGCTCACCGGCGGGGAGCTCACCGAGGTCATCGCCGAGGTGCAGGCCGAGCCCTCCGCGGCGGTGGAGACGACCCTGGACGTCGCGGTCCAGCGCGCCATCGAGAACGCGCTCGTCGAGGTGGAGCTCCCCGCCGCGATCGTCGCGGTCGACGGCAGCGATGGCGCGGTGCTCGGGACCGCGAGCCGCCCCCTGAGCGGCTTCGACCGCGCCCGCGCGGGCCGCTACCCGCCCGGCTCGGTGTTCAAGCTCATCACCCTCGAGGCGGCGCTGGCCGCCGGGTACGACCTCGACGATGAGGTGTCCTGCCCCGGGCGCACGGTCGTCGGAGGGCTGGAGGTCCCCAACGCCGACGGGTTCGACCTCGGGACGGTGACCCTGGAGGAGGCCCTGGCAGCGTCCTGCAACACCACCTTCGCCGAGCTGGCCGCCGAGCTCGGCACCGAGGCGCTCGAGGAGGCTGCGGCCAGGTTCGGCTTCGGGACCGACCCGCAGCACCCGCTCGGCGCCTTCGGTGGCAGCTTCCCGACCCCGCAGGACACCGCGGAGCTCGCTGCTGCCGGCTTCGGGCAGGGTCGTGTGGAGGCCTCCGCGCTCCACCTCGCCTCGGTCGCCGCGGCGGTCCTGGAGGGCGTGTGGCACCAGCCGTACGTGCTTGCCACCGACGGTCCGGGCGACTCCGAGGCGCTGGCGACCGGCGCGGCGGAGCGCCTGCGCACCGCGATGCGTCGGGTGGTCACCGACGGCACCGGGACGCCGGCCGCGGTCGATGGCGTGGAGCTGCTCGGCAAGACCGGCACCGCGCAGGCTGGCGACGGGGTGACCCACGCCTGGTTCGTCGGTGCGGTCGACGGGCTCGGGTTCGCGGTGTTCGTCGAGGACGGCGGCTCCGGCGGCGAGGTCGCCGGCCCGCTCGCCGCCCGCTTCGTGTCCGAGCTCGAGCGACTGCGTGATGGGGAGGTCGACCCGGCCGACCCGGCGTCGGCCGCCTGGAGCGCCGCGCCCCCGGAGCCCGAGGACGAGGCCGGCGCGGACACCTCGAGCTCGGAGGGCTCGGGGGGCGAGGGGGACGGGACGCAGGAGGAGGGTCCCGTCGTCCGACCCGAGGACGGCTGAGCACCGAACCGCACGCGGCGGGCCGGACCACCGGGACCCGTCGGTCGACCATGACGAGGCAACGATGGATCAGCTGCGCTTCACCGGTGACGACGACGCCGACCGGCTGCTCGGCCACAACCCCTTCGCCCTGCTGGTCGGGATGCTGCTCGACCAGCAGA
>JBKHEJ010000011.1:0-26644 GCA_046540855.1 Nitriliruptoraceae bacterium | reverse complement strand
GCCGGCGACGAGGCGGCCGAGGCCGAGGACGACGCGGGTCCGGCACCGGCCGAGCTGGTGATCGCTCGACCGGGTGGCCCGGGCAGCTCCCCGGCGCAGCTCGAGCGGGGTGATCTGCTCGACGGCGAGCGTGTCACGACGACGCTGCCTGCGGTGTTCCCGGGATCGGCGGTGCGTACCCGTGGTCCGGTCGCGGCGTCCGATCCTGCGGCCAGCGTGGTCGGATGGCGCGATGGCGCGGTCGCGGTCCACCGCGAGTGGCGGCTCGACGGGCTCGAGGACTACCCGCCGGCGGTCGTGGCCGGGGGGTGTGCCCGCTCCGGTCCGGGTACCCACATCGTCCCCGGCCTGTCCACCCAGGGCGGGAACGAGGCGCGGTTGCGGCTGGCGAACCCGCACGGCACGCCGGCGAGCGTGGCGGTCCGGTTCGCGACCCCCGGCGAGCAGGCGGCCCCGCTGGCCCTGCGCAACATCTCCGTTCCTGCGGGCGGTGTCCGCGAGCTCGTCCTGAACGACACGGTCCCCGAGCAGGCCGACCTCGCGGCCCTGGTCGAGGTGACCTCCGGGCGGGTCGCGGTCGAGGGGCTCCAGGTCGCCCGTGCGGCGATCGGCGGGATCGACGGCGCCACGCTGCTCGCGGCCACGACCCGTGCCGGTGAGGACTGGACGGTGCCGTGGGTGGTCGATGACGACGCCCACTCCTCCTGGCTGTGGGTGGTCAACCGGGGTGAGAGGACGGCCTCCGTCGAGCTGACCCTGCACACCGAGGACGGTGGGCAGCTGCCGGCTGGCCTGGCGCAGGTCAGCGTCCCGGCGGGCGAGCTGCGCCGGGTCGACCTCACCGGAACCCTGCCGGAGGACACCTCCGTGGTGGCGCTGACCGCGCGCTCCAACGGGGTCCCTATCGTCGTCTCCGGTGGCGTGGTCCGGCGCGTGGACGAGCGAGCCCGCACCGGTCTCGCCGTCCAGCTCGGTGCCGCGACCTCGGGCCGGTGGGTCGTCTCCGGGCGGACCGAGGGCGACCGTCAGGAGCAGCTGGTCCTGGTCAACCCCGCCGGCGAACCTGCGGTCGTGGACATCAGCCTGTTCGCCGGGCTACAGGCGAGCGAGCCCGAGCCGCTCCAACTGCTCGAGGTACCGGCCGGCGCGCGCGAGGTCGTCGACCTGACCGAGCTGCTCCCGGAGCGCGGTGGTTGGACGGCCTTCGTGACCACCCGGGAGGGCGCGGTGGTGGTCGGCCGGGTCGGCACGCGCACGGGTGACGCGCCGCTCGAGCTCATCGCCACCCCGGCGACCTCCAGCGTGCAGTGGCTCGAGACGAGCACCGGCCTGAGACCGGTGGCGCGGCCGGGCCTGGTCACGCAGCTCGGCACCTCACGATCGGTGCTCGGGCCGGCCCGGGAGGGCGGGGGAGCCGGTGAGGATGGCGGTGTCGCACCAGACAGCGAGGGGCAGGGGCCGGCCGGCACGCCGGAGGAAGCGCCGAGCGAGGGGGAGCGTTGACGCGACCGGGCACCGGTCGCCGCGACGCCTACAGCCAGCCGAGGTCCTCGAGGCCATCCTCGTCGATGCCCAACTGGCCGGCGACCTCGCGGATCAGCACCTCCCGCAGCAGCACGAGCAGCTCAGGTTTGCTGTGGGCCCGCGTCTCGATGGGGCGCCGGAAGAGCGTCAGGCGTGCAGGCTGGGCACCGGCCGGTTCGGAGCGCGCCAGCAGGATCTCCTCCTCACCGTCCGGTCGCGGTGGGGGGACGTCCGCCAACCGCAGTTGGACCTGCTGCAGGTGGTCGAGCACCGCGGGCGGTAGCTCGGCCAGGCTCTCGCCGACGAGCCGGTCGAACCTGCGGCCCCCGGCCAGCCGGTAGCCATCGACCGGCCGCCGCCGCCGGTCCGCGACGCGGTGCCGATAGCGCGCGTGTCGATCGTCCATCCCCGGCAGGGTAGGCGACCCGGGCAGGCAACAGCCGCGAACGACAACATCGTCCTGGGTGCCGGCCGTTACCCAGGACCCGGCAGGTCGGGAACAGGAGCTTGCTGAACCACACGGGTGTGGTTTACGGTTCGCGGCGTGGACACCTCCTCGGCAGCGCAGCCTGCCCGGCCTGCGCCGGGGGCGCCGGCACGCACGCCAGGGACCCGCGGGCAGGATGTGGTCGTGTTCCCCTTCCGGGGGGAACGCGTGTGCGCGCGTCCGTCCTGCCGGTCCCTGGCGACGGCGACGCTGACCTTCAGCTACGCCGAGCGGTACGTGGAGCTGACGACGTTGCGAGAGGTGCCGGTCCCCCAGACCTACGACCTGTGCCAGACCCACGCGGCACGGACCCGGCCGCCCTTCGGCTGGGAGCTCCGTGATCGCCGTCCGGAGGACGCACGTCGTCCGGATCGGCCACCGCAGGTGCCGGCGGACCTCGGCGGCGACCGCACCGTTGCGGTCCTCGCCGCCGCGCTGCGCGCGGTCCCGGGTGCCGTCTCCGAGGACGCTCACCCGTGCCCCGCCGCCGAGGTCCCGCCGGCGCCACCTCCGCCGCCCCCGCCACCCCCAGGGCTGGGCGCGCGTCGGGCCAGCAGGACCCCGCGGGACACCTCCGCAGGCTGAGCCGACGTGCCGGACGGCGCGTGACGCGGCACGCAGCGATGGTCGCACCTCCACCCTGGAGCGTGGTCGATGTGGTTTCTTACGGTCCCGCAGGTCACCTAAGTCGCAGGGAGAGCACCGAGGGAGGGCTCGATGTCGTTGTCTCGCGCGCTGACGCGCCAGGTCCGCCGGCTCGATGAGTACGAGCTCCGGCGCCTGCTGATCCTGGTGCGTGGGCTGCTCGTCCACCTCGACGGTCCGCCACGGGATGAGCCGGGCCTGCCGCCCACCCTGACCTACCGTCAGGAGGAGGTCCGGTGCGGCAAGCCCGGCTGCCGAAGCTGCCCGCACGGGCCGTACTGGTACGCCTACTGGAAGGAGGATGGCCGGACCCGGAAGCGCTACATCGGTCGCACGCTGCCCGGGGAGGCGCTCGAGCCCGTGGTGCCCGAGGACCACGGTGCGGCCCCGCGAGCCGCCACACCTGGACCCTCCCGCCAGCAGAGACCGGGATCATGAGCGAGGAGCACCGTGTGCCCATCGAGCCGGACCCCACCTGGCCGTACCCGTTGCCGGGGACCGGTCGCGATGCCGTCACCCACCTGACCTCGCCGCCACCCCCGGGGGCGTTCCGCGCCTACGACGTGCGGGGACGCACCGCGGGGCCGTTCGACCACGACCCGACCCTGCTGACGCCCTTCGGTGCGAACGTGCTGGGACGGGCCTTCGGGACCCTGCTCGCCGAGCGGCGGATCACGCAGGTGGTGGTCGGGCACGACAGCCGGGCCTACGCCCCGGTGCTCGCCGGCGGGCTGGTGGAGGGGCTGCTGTCGACCGGGCGCGAGGTGGTCGTGCTGGGGCTCGCGACGACCCCGATGGTCTACTTCGCGCAGCACCACCTCGGCGTCGACGCCGGTGTGGCCGTCACCGCGAGCCACAACCCGAACGGGTGGGCTGGCTTCAAGCTCTCCGACGCGCCCTCGACCAGCTTCGGTCCGGCCGAGATCGCCGAGCTGCACGAGCGCGCGCAGAGCGGCCGGTTCACGCGTGGGAGGGGGACCTACACCGAGCACAGCGTCACCCAGGCCTACGTGGACCGGCTCGCGGCGACCACGCCCGCCGAGCGTCCGCTCCGGATCGTGATCGACGGCGGTAACAGCATCGCCGGGCCCGTCGCCACCGCGGCGTTCGAGGCGGCCGGACACCAGGTGCTGCCGTGCAACCTCGAGCTGGACTGGAGCTTCCCGAACCACGAGCCGGACCCGGAGCTGCTCGAGGCTCGGACCCAGCTCGCCGCCGCCGTGCGCTCGCACGGGGCCGATCTCGGCGTCGCGCTGGACGGCGACGGGGACCGCCTCGGTGTGACCGACGAGCAGGGCGCCACCGTGTACGCGGACCGCCTCGTGGCGCTGCTCGCCCGCGACGTGCTCACCCGGCACCCCGGCGCCAGCATCGTCTACGACGTGAAGTGCTCGCGTCTGGTCGAGGACGTCGTCCTCGCGGCCGGTGGCGTCCCGGTGATGGGGCCGACCGGACACTCGCACATCAAGCGGCGGATGCGTGAGCTCGGCGCGCCCTTCGCCGGCGAGCGCAGCGGGCACCTGTTCGACGCCGCGGACCACCTCGGTTTCGACGACGCCGTGCACGCCGGGCTGCGAACCGCCCACGTGCTCGCGACGGCGGGCACCTCGATGTCCGACCTGGTCGCCGGCCTGCCGCAGTACCGCTCCAGCCCGACGATGCAGGCGGCCTGCCCGGACGAGGTGAAGGACCGGGTCGTGGCCGAGCTCGCCGAGGCGATCCTCGCCCGCACCGAGCCCACCCGCGTCGTCCGCGTCGACGGGCTGCGGGCCGAGTTCGACGACGGGTGGCTGCTCGTACGTGCCTCGACGAACCTGCCCGGGCTCGTGCTGCTGTGCGAGGGGCGGGACGAGCCGGCTCTCGAGCGGCTGTACGCGCTGCTGCGCGAGGTGCTGGACGAGCGTGACGAGGTGGACCGGGTGTGGCAGAACGACCTGCGCACGGCCGCGGGCATCGGTGGCGCGGACTAGGCTCGTGGGAGACCCCCAGGAGGTCCCATGGCGCTCGATGCGCGGCTGCTCGCGATCCTCGTGTGCCCCTCCTGCCGTGCTCCTGTCGAGGAGAAGGAGCGGCGGCAGTTGGTGATCTGCACCGGGTGCGGGCTGCGCTACCCGGTCCGGGACGGCATCCCCGTGATGCTCGTCGAGGAGGCCGCGCCGCCACGCTGAGCGCGCCGCCAGGTGCGGCGCTCCGGCGCCCCCGAGGGGGTTCGGTCCTCGAGCGGCCATCCACAGGCCGTGGCACGGGGGTTGTGCACCACGCTGGGCCGCAACAGGATCGCGGCATGCTCGCCGCCCGGCACCTGCTCGACCTGCTGGCCCCGCCGCGCTGCCTGGCCTGCCGCGCGCGGGGACGGAGCCCGTGGTGTGCCGCGTGCGCGACCGAGGTGCGGCCGGCACCACGGGGGTGTGCACGCTGTGGCGCCCCGCGCGGCACGGCTCACCGCTGCTGGGTCGCAGGGGCACCGATCACCTCGACCGTGCTCGCCTACGACTACCGCGGGACGCTCGCCCGGGGTCTGGCGACCGCGAAGCTCAGCGGGGCCCAGGCGGCCTGGCCGGCACTCGTCGCACCGCTGAGCGCCCGGCTGATCGAGCGGCCGCCCGGTGTGGACGTCGTCACCTGGGTCACGACCCCGGCCGATCGGGTCCGCGCCCGGGGGGTCGATCACGCCGAGCGGATCGCGCGGCTCGTGGCGGTGGCCCTTGACCTCCCGGCCGTCGCGCTGCTTGAGGCCCGCACGGGCCCGGACGGGCGCGACCACTACCGGGCCCGCACCGCGCTGCCTGGCACCGAGGTGCTGCTGGTCGATGACATCCTGACCACCGGCGCGACCGCCTGGCGGGCGGCGACGGCCGTGCGTGCGGCGGGATCGGGCCGCGTCCATCTGGCGGTGCTGGCCCGAGCGGGCAGCCACGCGCTCGGGCCCGGGGCCGCAGGTGGTCGCGCGTTCGGCTGGTGACCGGCGCGTGCAGCGGGTGACCGGCGCGGTCGATGGGCCCGTGCTGCGCTGATCCCAGCCGGTGCGCTCAGGGTGGAGCGCCGTGCAGGAGGACCACGGATGCTCGCGCCGCCGCGGCCTCGCGGTCTACCGTGCGGGAAGGCCGGGACCTCGGGTCCCGCCGGATCCGTCGGACCCGGTCCGCGCCGCGGCGAGAGGCCGCCGCGGTGGACGCGGCGCAGCCCAGGCGCCCGCGGGACAGGAGGACCGATGCGGATCACCGTGCAGGGAACCAACCTCGACGTCACGCCCCGGATCCGGGACGAGGCGATCGCGAAGCTCTCCCGTGTGAGCCGGCTGTTCGACCGGTTCCTCGACATGGAGGTGGTGTTCTCGGAGGAGACGAACCCCCGGATCGAGGAGCGCGTGCGGTGCGAAGCGACGCTGCACGCCAAGGGTCGGTACCTGCACGCGAGCGCGACCGGGCCCGACCCGATCACCGCGATCGACCGCGCCGAGGACAAGCTCGCACGGCAGGTCCGCAAGCTGAAGACGAGGCGGGTGAGCAAGCCGCGCCTGGACGCCGCGCAGGAGGTGCCGGCGCTCGCGAAGCGGGAGGTCGAGGAGCTGGCGGGCTGAGCCTTGCGGCCCGGTTGCCCCGTCGATCGCGACCGCGCCCGCCGGGGTCGTGGACCACCGGGCGGGTGCGGTCGGCGTGGGCGCCGTACCATCCTGGGTGACCTGCCCTCCCGCTGCCGTCCGCCCGCGGCCGCGGGTGGGGCGTTCCAGCAGCGTGAGGGACCACCACCGTGCCAGCCGTGCTCGACAAGATCCTCCGTGCCGGGGAGGGCCGCAAGGCCAGAGCCCTGCACCGCATCGTCGAGGAGGTCAACCTCCTCGCCGAGGACATGCAGGCGTTGTCCGACGAGGAGCTACGTGGTCGGACGGAGGTCTTCCGAGCACGGCTCGCCGACGGCGCGACGCTCGATGAACTGCAGGTCGAGGCCTTCGCGGTCGCGCGTGAGGCCGCCTGGCGGGTGCTCCGGGAGCGGCCGTACGACGTGCAGGTCTTCGGCGGCGCCGCGCTGCACGACGGCAACATCGCGGAGATGAAGACCGGTGAGGGCAAGACGCTGACCTCCACCATGCCGGTCTACCTCAACGCGCTCACCGGGCGCGGCGTCCACATCGTCACGGTGAACGAGTACCTCGCCAAGCGTGACGCGGCCTGGATGGGGCGGGTGCACGAGTTCCTCGGGCTGACCGTCGGGGTCGTCCACTCCGGGCAGACCAAGGCGAACAAGCGCGCGGCCTACGCCTGCGACATCACCTACGGGACCAACAACGAGTTCGGGTTCGACTACCTGCGCGACAACATGGCCCTGGAGAAGGCGAAGCAGGTCCAGCGCGACCACCACTTCGCGCTCGTGGACGAGGTGGACTCGATCCTCGTCGACGAGGCCCGCACCCCGTTGATCATCTCCGGTCCGGCGGAGCAGTCCGCGAACCTCTACCAGGTCTTCGCCCGGCGGGTCGCGCCCAACCTCGTCAAGGGGCAGGAGGGCGAGGGGCCCGGCCAGGCGACGGGCGACTACGTCATCGACGAGGCGAAGCGCACCGTCGCGGTCACCGAGGAGGGGGTGGCCAAGGTCGAGCAGCTGCTCGGTATCGCGAACATGTACGAGTCGGTCAACACCCCGCTGATCCACCACCTCCAGAACGCGCTGAAGGCCAAGGAGCTGTACAAGCGCGACCGCGAGTACATCGTCGTCGACGGCGAGGTGCAGATCGTCGACGAGAACACCGGACGGGTGCTGTCGGGGCGCCGCTACTCCGAAGGGCTGCACCAGGCGATCGAGGCCAAGGAGGGGGTGCGGATCAAGGACGAGAACCAGACGCTGGCCACGATCACCCTCCAGAACTACTACCGCACCTACGAGAAGCTCGCCGGCATGACCGGCACCGCCAAGACCGAGGAGGCGGAGTTCCTCGAGATCTACGGCCTCGGCGTCATCGAGGTCCCGACGAACCGTCCGGTGATCCGTGACGACGCGCCGGACCTGATCTACAAGACCGAGCAGGCGAAGTTCGAGGCGGTCGCAGCGGAGATCGAGGAGCGCAACGCCGAGGGCCAGCCGATCCTGATCGGGACCACCTCGGTGGACAAGTCGGAGCGCCTCGCGCGCTTGTTGACCAAGCGCGGCGTGAAGCACGAGGTGCTGAACGCGAAGAACCACGCCCGTGAGGCGCAGATCGTCTCCCAGGCCGGCCGGCTCGGTGCCGTCACGGTCTCCACGAACATGGCCGGCCGGGGGACCGACATCGTGCTCGGCGGCAACGCCGAGGAGGTGGCCAGGGACCGGGCCCGCGAGGAGGTCGGCACCGAGGCGAGCGAGGAGGAGTTCGAGGCCGCGGTCGAGCGGTACCTCGCTGACCTCGCCCCGCGCTTCAAGGAGGAGGCGGCCAAGGTCAAGGAGCTCGGTGGCCTGTACGTGATCGGCACCGAGCGGCACGAGTCCCGGCGCATCGACAACCAGCTGCGTGGGCGCTCCGGCCGACAGGGCGACCCGGGCGAGAGCCGCTTCTTCCTCTCCCTCGAGGACGACCTGATGCGTCTGTTCAACGCCTCGGCGGTGGACCGCATCATGACGCGGTTGAAGATCCCCGAGGACGTACCGATCGAGCACAAGTGGGTGACGCGTGCCGTCGCCAACGCCCAGGGCCAGGTCGAGAGCCTGAACTTCGACCGACGCAAGAACGTGCTCAAGTACGACGACGTCATGAACGAGCAGCGCAAGGTGGTCTACGCCCAGCGCCAGGCCCTGCTCGACGGTGATATGGACGAGGTGGAGGACCTCGCCTCCCGCTACCTGTCGGACACGATCGGTGCGATGGTCGACGAGCACTGCCCGCCCGGGGTGTTCCCCGAGGAGTGGGACCTCGAGGGGCTCGGTGTCCGGCTCGAGCAGGTCTACGACCACACCGTCGACCTCGGCGCGCTCGACCTCGAGCGCCTCGACCAGGACCAGCTCATCGAGGACCTGCACGCCGACATGCTCGCGGCCTACGAGCGCCGGGTGGAGGAGGTCGGTGGTCCGGAGGTCATGCGTGAGCTCGAGCGTCGGGTCATCCTGACGGTCGTGGACCGCAAGTGGCGCGAGCACCTGTACGAGATGGATGCGCTGCGTGACGGCATCGGCCTGCGGGCGGTCGGGCAGCGCGACCCGCTCACCGAGTACCAGCGTGAGGCCTACGACTCCTTCGCCGCGATGATGGGTGGCGTGAAGGAGGAGGCGGTCACCTACTTCTTCCGGCTGCCCATCAAGCGTGAGGCCGAGCAGCCGGCGGCCGGCGCGGCGACCGATGGGTCCCCGGTCCTCAGCCCCGCGTCGGCGGCGGCCACCGCAGCTGCGGCGCCGGTGGCTGCCAGCAGCGTGGCTGCGGCGGTCCCCCTGACCGAGCGTGGGGACACCGCGCGGCTGAGCTACCGCTCGGGTGGGGGCGGTTCGAGCTCCTACACCGCCGGCGGCAGCGCGACCACGACGACCGACGCCCAGGGTCGGGAGATCGAGCGGCGTGAGGACGGCTCCACGGTCCGCAAGGTCGCGGCGGGGTCGACCTACACCGCCGAGACGAAGGTGGGTCGCAACGACCCCTGCCCCTGCGGCTCGGGACGCAAGTACAAGCGCTGCCACGGCGCGAGCGAGTGATGGCGGCGGGAGCCGCCGAGGCTGGGTGCCCTCACCCACGTGCCTCGGTGAACTCCTCCTCCACCTCGTCGAAGGCATCACGAGGTCGGTAGCCCGGTGGCAGCGAGGCGGTCGGCAGGGCGGTCAGCCCCGCCTCGGGCGCGGTCAGATCGACGGCGCGCCACCGCCCGAGGTGACGCTCGAGCCGGACCGCGACCGCGGTCACCCGGCGGTCGCGCTCGACGAGCACCACCGCTTCGCAGGCGTCGGGCGTGGGGTGGCGGACGACGATCCTGCGCAGGGCGATCGCCTGCTCGCTCGGCGGTCGACGCGGTGGTGCCTGCACCGCTAAGCGGCGTCGGATCGCCGGGGACAGCAGCGGGTCGAGCTGGCGGAGCGGCCGACGGCCGGCCTGGACCTCGGCCCAGGCCAGGACGAGCAGGCCCGCCACCCGCGCGGGTGCGTCCCCGATCGGCCGCGTCGTCAGCGGCGCCGCGGTGCGGTGCGGTGCGTGGGTCACCGTCCCTCCTCCCACTCCTGCTGCTGCTCCTCCTGCAGCGGGTCGGAGCCCTGCAGCGTGCTACCGGCGACGACGTAGCCGTCCAGGTGACGCCTGAGCCAGATCTCGTGCTCCTGCGTGCCGTCGCTCGCCGTCACGACGAGCGGCCCCCGAGGTGCGGTCCGGACCGCAGTGAGGCGCAGGGCACCGAGCCCCGCCTGCGCGAGGGCGTCGTTCGCCTGGTCCCACATCTCCTCCTCCGTGACC
Organism: Nitriliruptoraceae bacterium; assembly: GCA_046540855.1. GTDB lineage: Bacteria > Actinomycetota > Nitriliruptoria > Nitriliruptorales > Nitriliruptoraceae > T1Sed10-7. The sequence continues at coordinate 16,592 of JBKHEJ010000011.1, read as the reverse complement.
GGCTGCAGCGCCGGGGGGCGGGCATCCAGCCGGGGGCCGGGCAGCGGCCACGGCGGGCCCGCGGGGTGAGGCCGGTCCTCCGTCCACGCGATCGGCACGGCCAGCCGCTCCACCGTGACCGCGGGATCGGCACCGGGCTGCTCGTGCAGCACGACGGCCAGCACGGTCACCACCTCGGTGTCCGGCGAGGTCGCCTCGACCGCCTCGACGATGAGGTGCTCGGCGTAGGAGCGCGACCCCTCGCGACGCGGCGCGGGTGCGGTGACGCCCTCGAGCTCCAGAGCGGGCTCGAGCCCGGTCAACCAGGCGCGGGCCACGACGACGGCGAGCGATGCGGCTTCCTCGCTGCCGGGCGCGACCCGCCACCGGCCGCGAAGCTCGGCGACCTCGAGCACCGCCGCGGGATCCTCCGGGCCTGCCGGTAGGGCGTCGGCGCCAGCAGCGGACGGCTCGGTCGGCGCCGCGCTGCCCGGTGACCCCGGCCGCGCCGGCTCGGTCCCCGCACCCTGAGGCGGCGCGGTGTCGGGGATCGGTGCTCCGGGTTCGGGTCCCGCCGGTCGCACCGCGTCATCGGAGGGGGCAGGCTCGGCGGGGTCGGTCGTGCCGCTCGCCCTCGGCGCCTCGCGGTCGGAGGGTGCATCGGCCAGCCGAGGCGCGACGAGCAGCGCGGCGACCACCAGCCACGGCACCGCGACCAACATCGGGAACCAGCGGGAGCGGCGGCGCTCGCCGTCCCCGTCGTCCTCCGGCCCGTCGAACCAGTCAAGCTCACGCATGTCGTCCTCGCCCGGGGGTGGTGGTCCATGGCGCCGCCACCGTGCCGGCCCCGTGGTGGGGTACGGGGCCGGCGCCCTCCCGCCCGGGGGCACCGCGGGAGGGTGGTGGCGGTCCGGCCGCAGCGTACCATCTCATGCATCTTCGTGTTATCTCGATGTCCTCCCGCTGTTGAGAACGCCGTCCAAGGTCCCCGGGCGGTCGCGATCGAGCGCCCGTGCGATGCGACCGTCGACCCGCAGTAGGCTGGGCAGCCCCCAAGGTCCGCAACCGCCACAAGTGAGCGACGTCGTGCCCTCCACCTCGCCGCCTGCACCCGATCCGTCGTCGGCGTCCGAGGTGGGGGCCGACGAAGCAGCCTCGCCCGTGCGACGAGAGCTCGGCGACCGCGAGCGGCGGGAGCGGTTCGAAGCGGAGGTCCTGCCCCACCTCGATCGCCTCTACTCGGCAGCGCTGCGCTACACCCGCGATGCCACCGACGCGGAGGACCTCGTCCAGGAGACCATCGCGAAGGCCTTCCGTTCCTTCCACCAGTACCGCGAGGGCACGAACCTGAAGGCCTGGCTGTACCGGGTCCTCCACACCACCTACATCTCCCTGTACCGCAAGGCCCAACGGCGGCCGCAGGAGTCGCTCCAGGACGAGATCGACGACTTCTCCTTCTACGACGAGCTCAGCCGGACGACCGGGAGCTCGCCGGAGCGGCAGGTCCTGGACTCCTTCACCGCTGACGAGGTCAAGGACGCGCTCGCGCAGCTGCCGGACACCTTCCGCGAGGCGGTCTACCTCGCTGACGTCGAGGGGTTCTCGTACAAGGAGATCGCCAGCATCATGGGCACCCCCGTCGGCACGGTCATGTCCCGGCTGCACCGGGGAAGGAAGGCGCTGCACCAGGCGTTGCACGGGTACGCCACCAGCCGCGGTCTCCTCGCGGCGGAGACGGAGGCAGCGCCATGACCACCGCGAACCGCCAGCAGTGCAGCGACGAGTGCCGTGAGGCGCTCGATCGGCTCGAAGCCTTCCTGGACGGCGAGCTCGGGGACATCACCGCCGCGCAGCTCGAGCACCACCTCGGTGAGTGCGCGCCCTGCACCGACCGGGCGGACTTCGAGGCGCGGCTGCGAGAGCTCATCCGTCAGGGCTGCGTCGATGAGGCGCCGGCCTCGCTGCGGGACCGGATCCGGCAGCAGCTGGACGAGCTCGCCCTCGGCGAGGTGGCGGAGGTGTCCCGCTAGGCTGCGCGGCCGCCGGTGACGCCCGCCCCGGCGCGAAGGTCCGCCATGCCCCCCCGTCCCGTGCTCGTCACCGGTGGTGCCGGCTTCATCGGCTCGAACCTGGTCCGGCGCCTCCTCGAGGATGGACACCGCGTCGTCGCCGTCGACGACCTGTCCACCGGGTCACTGGAGAACCTCGCAGCGGCACGCTCGGAGCGGTTCGGTGGCCGCTTCACCTTCGAGCGGCTCGACATCCGGCGCGGCGGCCTGGTGCCGGTGATGGAGCGGCACGAGCCGGAGGTCGTCCACCACCTCGCGGCGCAGGTGGACGTCCGCCGCAGCGTGGCAGACCCCCTGCATGACGCTGACGTCAACGTGCTCGGCACCCTGGCGGTGCTCGAGGCCGCGCGCCGGACCGGTGTGCGCAAGCTCGTGTACGCCTCCTCGATCGGCTCCTACGGGGAACCGCACCCCGACGAGCTGCCCATCGACGAGTCCTTCGACCGGCCCGCGAGCTCGCCGTACGGCACCTCCAAGCGCGTGGCGATGGAGTACCTCGCGACCTACGAGGAGCTCTACGGGGTCGGGTTCACGGCGCTGACGCTCGCGAACGTCTACGGGCCGCACCAGACGACGACCGGGGAGGGTGGCGTCGTCGCCACCTTCATCGGGCGCATGCTGCGGCAGCAACCCTGCGCGATCTACGGTGACGGCGAGCAGACCCGGGACTTCGTGTTCGTCGACGACGTGGTGCACGCCTTCGTCCTCGCCATGGGCCGGGCGGACGGGCAGCGCCTGCTGATCGGCACCGGGCAGCGCACGAGCATCAACCAGCTGTTCCACGCGCTGGCTGCCGCCACGACCTACCCCCACGATCCGGTCCGGGAACCGGCCCGTCTCGGTGAGGTACGGCACTCCGCGCTCGATGCACGTCGTGCCGCGAGCGAGCTCGGGTGGAAGCCCTGGACGACCCTGGAGGAGGGTCTGGCGGCCACGCTGCGCTGGGCCGCGGTCGGTCGCTGAGGCCGGGACGCACGTGACTGAGGGTGGTTTCCGCCCGTTCGGCGCGGCGGGCGGCTACCTTGCGTGGTCGGTTGAGATCCGGGAAGGGGGAGGCGCGCATGTCGTACTCACGGGACGTGGGGGAACGGCTGCGTCAGGTTCGGCTCGACCGAGGGTGGTCGTTGCAGGAGGTCGAGCGTTCCTCCGGGGGGCGCTGGAAGGCCGCGGTGGTCGGGTCCTACGAGCGCGGCGACCGCAACATCAGCGCGACGCGTCTGCTCGAGCTCGCGGAGTTCTACGGTGTCCGGCCAGCGGACGTGCTGCCCGGTGAGCAGCCGCCGCAGGGTGATGTCAGCGCGACCATCGTCATCGACCTGCGCCGTCTGGAGGCGCTCGGGTCACGCTACGCGCCGCTGCGCCGCTACCTCGAGACGATCCAGCTCCAGCGTGGCGACTTCAACCGCCGCGTGCTGTCGGTACGCAACGAGGATCTGCGTGCCCTCGCCGTGATCCACGAGACGAGCCCTGAGGCGCTCACCGAGGAGCTGCGTCGCGAGGGTGTGCTGGGCAGTGACATGGCGCCGCTGAAGGACGCCGGGTCGGACCGGCGTGACGCCGGCCGCTGACCGGCCCCAGCCTCGCCATCACGAGGCGGCGCCCTCGGTGACGCTGCGGTTCAGCGCGTCCAGGACGCTGCGCGCCACCGCATCGGCACCCGACACCTCGCGGAGCACGGCCGTGCCGCTGCGTGGCTCGTCGCCGCGTGCGTCGCGCAGCTCCAGGACGGTGAGCGCGACGAGCTGGCCGCCGACCTCGACCCGGGTCGTGTCCCGCAGCTCGATCGAGACCGAGGGGCCGACGAGCTCATCGAAGGCGCGCAGGGTCGCCGCCGCCACGGCCCGGCCGAGCCCGCTGGTCGTCGCCACACCCTCGGCGCGGCCCACCTCCTCCTGACCATCCAGCCCGAGGGTCACCTCGGCGATGAGGTCCATGCCCGCCTGCACCGTCCCGACCTTCAGCAGGCGCACGCGCGGTGCCAGGGCGGGGAGCTGGTGGTCATCCACCTGCACGACGCTGATGACGCGATGATCGATCGGGATGCTGCAACGGGCGAGCAGGACGGTCTGGGCGTCACGGACCGTGGCCTTCGGTCCCCGCTCGGGGCTCGTGACGATGTGGAGCTCATCGATCTGGCGGTCGAAGCCCGGCACGACCCGGGCCGCGAGCACCCCGGGGATGCTGGTCAGCTGCGACTCGACGAACCGACGCTGGTCCGGATCGTGGAGGTCGGATCCGACGCTCGTGGCGGTCAGATCGATCTCCTCGACGTCCTGCGGCAACGGGGCCGCACCTGGGTTGCGGGAAGCGTCCACCCGGTTGCTCCTCGGTCGTGTCCCGCGCGGACGCTAACAGCACGACCCCGAGGATCGGTGGATGTTGGCCCTGTGGCTCAGGACCATCGACGGGGATGATGTCGGTAGAAAGGCCTGGACGTGGCGTGGAGGCTCGCGTAACGTACGCGCGCGGTCACGTTCAGGGAGAGTCCCTGCGCGTTGGTCGCGCGGCTGATCGGTTGGCCGCACGGGACCGCGTGTCGGGGGGCTGACAACTGCAGAGCGAGCGATGCGCGGGTGAGGTCGTCCCCCGGTTCCGGGAGCACGATCGAACCCCGTAGCAACCACGACGAGACACCGCCACCTGTCGGTGGCGCCCATCGAGCGAAGCGGACCTGATCGCCGTCCACCAGCGAGGACGACGGCGTGGTGACGACCCTCGATGGAGGTGTACCCATGTCGAAGAGGATCTTCCTCGCCATGGCCAGCCTGGCAGCGCTCGTGCTGTCCGGCGGCGCCAGCGTTTCCTGGCTGTGAAGCCGATCGCCTAGGGCTCTCGGCCTCACAGGCGACGTCCTGGGATCACGGAAGGCCGACCTTGCCCGCCCATCGCTCGCTCGCCGCACAGCAGAAGGGACCCCGGCGATGACCGGCCACGCACGTCTCATCGCGTACGTCACCAGCACGGCGCTCGCCGCGCTGGTCGCGATCGTGAGCGCGCTCCCACGGGTCGATCCGGTCCCCGGCCTGGTCCTCATGCTCGCCGTCTTCACCGCCGAGCGGTTCGCCTCCGTCCTGCGCGACCGGGTGGCGGTGTCGGTGAGCAGTATCGTCCTGCTGGTCGCGGTGCTCTACGGGGGGGCCGCGCTCGCGGTCGTCAGCGCCCTCGGGGCCGTTCCCGCCTTCGCCCTGCGTCGAGCGCCGTTCCGGCTCATGCGGTTGATGTTCAACAGCGGCCAGTTCGTGGTGAGCGCGGCTGCCGCGGGGTTGGCGTACGAGACGGCCGCGTTCCTGCTCGACGGCAGCTTCCCTGACTGGCGTTCACTGCTCGCCATCACGATCGCCGCGGCGGTGTACTGCGTCGTGAACCACGCGCTCGTGGCCGGCGTCGTGGCCCTGACCAGCCCGGACACCTTCCTCGACACCTTCCGCACCATCGGTCCCTCGCTCGTCATGCAGGTGCCCTACGTCGGGATCGCGGTGCTCACGGTGGTCGTGGTCGAGCGAGCCTCCTGGTGGGCGCTGCTGCTGATGGGGGTGCCCGCGATCATCGCGCGCTACGGGCTGCTCGCCTTCCAGGAGCTGGACGAGGACTACGAGCGCATGGTCCGCAGCTTCGTCAAGGCCATCGAGATCAAGGACCTGTACACCCGCGGGCACTCCGAGCGGGTCTCCGAGCTGTCGGTCCGGGTGGCCGAGGAGCTCGGCGTCGGCTACGAGGAGCGGCGCATCACCAAGTACGCGGCGCTGCTGCACGACGTGGGCAAGATCGGCGTGCCCCTGTGCATCATCAACAAGCCGGGCCCGCTCGACGATGACGAGTTCGCCAAGATGCAGGAGCATCCCACCATCGGCGTGGACATCCTGCACGACATCGGGTTCCTGGAGCCGGAGATCGACATCGTCCGCTACCACCATGAGCGGCTCGACGGGTGCGGCTACCCGCACGGGGTGGACGCGGCCCAGCTCTCCCCGCTCGTGCGCATCGTGACCGCGGTCGACGCCTTCGACGCGATGACCTCGACGCGGTCCTACCGCCGTGCGCTCGACGTCGAGGCCGCCATCGCCGAGCTGGAACGCTGCAGTGGGGCCCAGTTCGATGGCGAGGTGGTGGCAGCGCTGGCGGCCTACGTCCGCCGGGTCGGCTGGGAGCCCACCAGCGAGTTCGCTTCGGAGCACGAGCTCAACGGTGCCGCGATCCCGGACGCGCCGGTGGGTGAGCTGCGCCGTTCGAGGGGCGCGATGGCGGGCGCGGAAGCGCCGGGGAGCGCTGCGGCGGCGCAGGCGCGGCGGCCGAGCGGCCCGTGAGCCGGTCGCGGGAGCGGTCGCTCACGGCCCTGGTCGCCCTGGCCGGTTGCGGGCTCGGGTTGCTGTGGTGGCTGCTCCCCGAGAGCTCGAGGCTCACCACCGAGATCGTGCTCGTGGAGGCGCTGCTCTTCGTCGTCGCGGCGGTGGTGATGGAGCTCCTCCCGATCCGTCTCGCCGACGGACGCCCGGTCCCGACCTCGCTCGCCGTCGTCGGGGCGGCCGCGTTGCTCGGTGTCTCCCCGCCCGGCCTCGGCCTGCTCGCAGCCGCCGGTCACCTCGGCGCCGTGAGCCTGCGCCGCGAGCGGCTCGACCTCGACACCCTGCTCCAGCGCGCGATCGGCGGGTGGGTCCTCGCGGGGGTCGCCGTGCTCGGCGCGGCGCTGGGTCCGCCGACCTGGACCGGCACGGCCACCAGCGGGGTGGCAGCGGAGCTCAACCTCGGCGCAGCCGCTGCCGTGGGGCTGGCCATCCTGGTCGGGGTCCCGGCGATGGAGGCCCTCGCCACCTCCACGACCGGCCTGCGGCACGCCCACCGCTGGGTGCTCGAGGAGATCCACCGCAACCGGCTGATCGGGGCGTCGGTCGCGGCGACGGCCGCGCTCGGCGCGTTGGTGCACCCGGTCCTCGGCGCCTGGATGCTGCCCACCATGCTGCTGCCGCTGCTGGCGGCTCGGACCGGGCTGGACCGGCTGGCGCTGGGGCAGCGGGCCTACGAGGAGACCATCCGCGCGATGTCCCGGCTCCCCGAGCAGCTCGGCTCGGTCGATGCCGGGCACGGGGTGCGGGTCGCCGAGCTCGCCCGGTCCGTCGCGCTGGAGCTCGGCCTGGATGCGGCGAGCGTGGCCGACACGGTCCGCGCGGCGCACCTGCACGAGCTCGGCCGGATCCGGCTGGAGCGGGAGGCCCCCGCGGACGCACGCGACCTCGCGACCGCCGGAGCTGAGGTGCTCCACGAGGTCGGAGGGCTCGACCGCGTCGCCGCGATCGTGGCGGCCCAGGCGGACGTGTCGGCCCACCCCCGGGACGATGTCGGGCTACCAGCACGCATCGTGGTTGCCTGCTGTGACCTCGACAGCTACGCCCCGGACCCCCGGGATGCCGGGCAGCGCCACGAGGCCACCGTGCGCCTGGTCCGTGACGTCGGTGACCTCGAGGTGATCGCGGCCCTGCGACGGGTCGTGGACCGCGCGCCGCTGGCCACACCGCTGGCGTGATCGGCGGTGTGGAGCTCTCAGGAGCCTGTGTCCGTCGCACCGCGCTCGCTCGGCTCCGGGCGCAGCAGGGCGTGGGTCAGGGGCAGCAACCCGAGCGCGATCACGAGGTCACCGACCGAGAGGATCGACCGCAGCCACGGCACGGGGATCACGTCCGCCAGCCACGGTAGCCGGGTCTCCTCGTGGAGCAGCGTGTGCTTGCCCGCTGGCACCTCGACGTCCCCGATGCCGAGCGCGGCGATCGCGGCCGGGTCGACGGGCATCGCACGGTTCGCGGCGATGACCACGACGTTGAGCAGCAGACCGGCGGCGACGATCCACACCCCGGGCAGGGCGCGGTTGGTGACCAGGAAGGCGACGACGAGCAGCTGGCTGAGCACGAGCAGCCCCCATCCGGACCACCCGGCTGCCGGGAGCAGGCCCCGGCCGGCGGCCACATCGAGGGCGATCTGGAGGGCGACACCGGCGAACAGCAGCCAGGACGCGGTCAGGGGTCGCTCGGCGAGGTTGGAGAAGCGCCCACCCCGCGCCAGGGAGACGACCACGGCGAGCGTCACCGCGGCCAACGTGAAGGGCACCGGCCACTCCTTCGCAGCGCGCTCCCGGGGTCCCGAGGGCGGCGCGGTCGACGCGTGCGACGCGCATGATGCCAGGTGCCGCCCCTAGGGTGGCGGCACCTGAGACCGGGAGGGCTCGATGGCTGTGGAGGAGGACCGCCAGGGCGCGGTGGCGACGGTGACGATCGCACGGCCCGAGGCCCGTAACGCGCTCGACGCCGCGACGCTCGAGGAGTTGATCGCCGCGTTCACCCGCCTGGATGCGGACCCCGAGGTCCGCGTCCTGGTGCTGACCGGCGCCGGCGACAAGGCCTTCTGCGCCGGCGCGGACCTCCGATCGGGCTTGACCTCCGATCCGAGCGTGCTCGACGGGCACGAGCAGCGCGGGTTGCTACGGCGCCTGTTCGCGAGCACCGAGGCGCTCCGGACGCCGCTCATCGGACGGATCAACGGCCACGCGCTGGCCGGTGGGCTCGGCGTGGCGCTGGCCTGCGACCTGCTGGTGGCGGTGGAGGACGCGACCTTCGGTACCCCCGAGGTCCGGGTCGGCCTGTGGCCCCACATCATCTCGGCGCTGCTGGTCCAGCACCTCGGGCCGAAGCGGGCGCTCGAGTGGATGATGACCGGGCGCCGGTACCCGGCCGCGGAGGCGGAACGGCTCGGGCTCGTCAACCAGGTCGTGCCCCGCGGGCAGCTCGACGAGGCCGTCGCGGAGCTCGCCGACGAGCTCATCAAGGGTGCACCGCTCGCGCTCGCGCTCGGACGGCGCAGCTACCTCGACGCCCGCTCCATGGAGCCGGGTGCCGCCATGGCCTACCTGCACGGGATGCTCGACCTGCAGGTCCAGACCGAGGACGCCGCCGAGGGCATCGCCGCCTTCCTCGAGCGACGGGAGCCGACGTGGCGCGGCCGCTAGGCTCGTGGCCATGAGTGGTGGACAGCGCAAGCGCAGCGGGCAGCGCCACGGTGGAACCGGTGGCGCGAAGCGGCGCGGGCAGCCACCGAACCCGGCCGAGGAGCTCAAGCAGCCGCTGGAGAAGGTCCTCTCGCGCCTGCCGGAGACCCAGCGCCGGGTCCTCGAGCTGCGCATGGGGCTGAAGGACGGGCACCCGCACGACCTCGCCGACACCGCCCGAGCCCTGGGCATCTCGCTCAGCGAGGCGCGCGAGATCGAGAAACGTGCCTTCGAGCACATCCGCGAGGCGGTCCCGCTGCAGCAGCTGCAGCGGTTCCTGCAGGCCTGAGCGTGTCCTCGCTCGACGCCCTGGCGGAACGTCGTGCCGGGCTGCACGGACCGGAGCTCGACGCCCTCAACGAGCTGGTGGCGGACTGGCAGATCCTGGCTGACCTGGCCTTCTCCGACCTGCTGCTGTTCGCCCGGGACGCCGATGAGGACACGCTGATCGTGATCGCGCAGATCCGGCCGCACACCGCGCCGACGATCTACCAGGAGGACCTCGTCGGCGCCATCCTGGCGCCCGCGGAGCGCCCGCTGGTCACCCGGGCCTTCGACGAGGGCCTGATCGTCCGCGACGGTGAACCCGACCTGTCCACCGGCGTGCCGGTGCGCGAGGAGGCGATCCCGGTACCCGTCGACGGGCGGGTCATCGCGGTGGTCTCACGCGAGGCGAACCTGTCCACGGTGCGTCCTCCCTCCCAGCTCGAGCTGTCCTACCTGCGCGCGGCGGACGAGCTCGCGCGGATGCTGTGCCACGGCGAGTTCCCCCTCCCGGGGCAGGCGAGCGACCACGAGCTCGGTCCGCGGGTCGGGGACGGCATGATGCGCCTGGACGCCGCCGGCACGGTGATCTACGCCTCCCCGAACGCGATGAGCGCCTACCGGCGGCTCGGCGTCACCGGCGCGGTCATGGGGCGCAACATCGAGGAGTTCGACCTCGACGATGCTGCGCTGCTCGAGGCGCTCGCCCTCGGCGAGCCGCTGGAGTCCGAGGTCGAGGCCGGCGGCACCATCGTGCTGCGCCGCCTCCTGCCGCTCACGCGTCAGCACCAGGTGCTCGGTGGGCTCGTGCTCGTCCGGGAGGTCACGGAGCTGCGCCGGCACGAGCGGCTGCTGCTCTACAAGGACGCGACGATCCGGGAGATCCACCACCGGGTGAAGAACAACCTCCAGACCGTCGCGTCCCTGCTGCGCCTGCAGTCCCGTCGGCTCGCCTCCCCCGACGCGCGCGACGCCCTGGCGGAGTCGGTCCGCCGGATCTCCTCCATCGCGCTGGTGCACGAGACCCTGTCCCAGGACGCGGGCCAACGGGTGGTGTTCGACAAGGTCGCCCACCGGCTCATCGACATGGTCGCCACCGGCTTGACGGACCCGGACCGTCCGGTGCGGATGCGCCTGGAGGGCAGCGCCGGCGACCTGCCCGCCGAGGTGGCGACACCGCTGGCGCTCGTGCTGTCGGAGCTGCTGCAGAACGCGCTCGAGCACGGGTTCGTGGAGCACGGCGGCGAGGTCGTGGTGCAGCTGGACCGGCGCAGCTCCGCGCTGCACCTGGCGGTCAGCGACGACGGTGTCGGGGTCCCGGAGGGGTGGGACGTCGTCGCCGACGCGAACCTCGGTCTGCAGATCGCGATGACGCTGGTCGAGTCCGAGCTGGGCGGCACCCTCGAGGTGGAGCGGGTCGGCCCGCAGGGTGGCACGCGGGCGCTGGCGCTGCTCCCGATCCCGGGGCGCGTTCCACCGCCCTGAGCCGCCGGCCGCCTGCCGCCTGGAACACGTCGGTGCCGCCGGCGATGCGGCGGCACCGGGTGGAGGGTGAGGGTCAGCTGGCCATGCGGCGGCGACGCTGGCGGGCCCGCTTCAGGGTGCGCCGCTCGTCCTCGGTCAGCCCACCCCAGATGCCGGCGTCCTGGTTGGAGGACAGGGCGAACTCGAGGCACTCCTCGCGGACCTCGCAGGTGGCGCAGACGCGCTTGGCGGCCTCGGCCTGCTCCGCCGCGGGACCGGTGGTGCCGATCGGGAAGAACAGCTCCGGGTCCTCATCGGTGCACGCGGCACGGCTACGCCAGTCCATGGGGCCTCTCCCTTCACCGGGATCGTTCGGTTCGCTGCCGGATGTCCGCCTGGGTGCTCGGCTCCGGGAGCTTCCGGGGGGACGGCACCTCACGCCCGTCGGTCAGCGGCCGTGTGGCCGTGGACGCCTCCACCAGGCGGCGCTTGTGAACGGGTTCTCGAGATGCGACCCGGACGGTGCCCCGTCGAAGGGCCGGTGTCAAGGGTCCGTCCCAGGATCGTCGGAGCGAACCTCGCGGGCGAGCGCACGTCGCGCGATCCGGTGGCCGCGTTCCGCGCTGGTTCAGACCAGGACGCGCAGCGCCTCGGGGACGGAGGTGAACGCCACCGCGTGGTGCTCGCCGGCGTAGTCACCGTCGACCATCAGCGGCAGCGGGGTCGGGGAGCTGAGGGTGAAGGCCGCCAGGTCGTGGTGGTAGCGCACGCCCTTGCGGCCCACGTGCCGCCCGTCCCGGAAGGTGCCCGCGAGCACCGTGAGCAGCCGCGGGGTCGAGGGCCGATCCACGGTCACCAGGTCGAGGCCGAGGTCGAAGGACGCCCAGGGGTGCACCCGCATCGGGCGGGTACCGAGGTAGGTGTAGGGGTCGCAGTTGGCGATGATCGAGATCGCCACCGGACCGAGGCTCGAGCCGTCGGGCAGCGTGAGCGTGATCGAGCCGGCGTCGCGTCCGGCACCGACGGCCCACTCGTGGGCGACCGACCACACGAAGGCCCCCTGGCGCAGCACGCGCTTGGCGGTCGCGTGCTGCTCGACGCGCCGGATCACCGCGGCGTCGAACCCGTAGCCCGCGTTGAAGCCGAAGTACCGCTCCCCGGCCAGCCCCAGGCTGATCCGTCGGGTCCGGTCGTGGCGCACCGCGTCCAGCAGCAGGGAGGTGGCGTGCACCGCGTCGTTGGGCAGGCCGAGGTTGCGCGCCAGCACGTTCGCTCCCCCACCGGGGATGATGCCGAGCCGCACGTCGGTCCCGGCCAGCGCCTGGATGACCTCGTTGGCGGTGCCGTCGCCACCGAAGGCGAACACCGTGTCGAGCCCCTCGTGGACCGCACCGGCGGCGAGCAGGGTGGCGTGCCCGCGCTGCTTCGTCGGCTGCAGGTCGAGGTCCACCGCCGACCCGAGCGCCGAGGCGATGACGTCCCGGACGCGGTCGTCGGTGGTGGTCGCGTTGGGGTTGAAGACCAGCAGGGCGCGCACGTCAGCTCCGTCGCCGCGCCAGCGCTCGCGGCGGGCGACGGAGCGAGGCTACTGCGAGCCGGACCGCCCGAGCGCGCGCTCGAGGTCGGCCAGCAGGTCCTCCACCGTCTCGATCCCCACCGACAGGCGCACGAGGTCGTCGGGTACCTCGAGGGCGGTGCCGGCCACCGAGGCGTGGGTCATGATCCCGGGGTGCTCGATCAGGCTCTCCACCCCGCCGAGGGACTCGGCCAGGAAGAACAGCTCCGTGGCCTCGGCGACGCGGATGGCCGCGGGCCGACCGCCGGCGAGCCGGAAGGACACCATGCCCCCGAAGGCCGACATCTGGCGCGCGGCGAGCTCGTGCCCCGGGTGGTCGGCGAGCCCCGGGTAGGCCACGGTGGTCACCGCGGGGTGCTCGGTCAGGAAGGTCGCGATGCGTGCGGCGTTCGCGCTGTGCCGCTCCATGCGGACCTCGAGCGTCTTGATGCCGCGCAGCGTCAGCCAGGAGTCGAAGGGGCCGGGGACCGCACCGACGGCGTTCTGGAGGAACGCGAGCTCCTCGGCGGTGGCCGCATCGGTGCAGACGGCCCCGCCGACCACGTCGGAGTGGCCACCGAGGTACTTCGTGGTCGAGTGCACGACGAGGTCCGCGCCGAGCTGGTACGGGCGCTGGAGCGCGGGGGTGGCGAAGGTGTTGTCGGCCACGAGCCGGGCCCCGTGGTCGTGGGCGAGCTCGGCGAGCGCGGCCAGGTCGAGGATCTTCAGCAGCGGGTTCGAGGGCGTCTCCGCCCACACCAGCCGCGTGGTGGGGCGCAGGGCCGCCCGGACCGCGTCGAGGTCGCTGAGGTCGACCGCTGACACCTCGATGCCGAACCGGGCGTGCACCTGCGCGATCTGGCGCCACGTCCCCCCGTAGACGTCGTCGGCCATGACGACGTGGTCACCGGGGGACAGCAGCCTGAAGACCGCGTCCTCGGCGGCGAGGCCGGAGGCGAAGGCGACCGCCCGGTCGGTGCCCTCCAGCGCGGCGAGCGCGGTCTGGAGCGCCGTGCGGGTCGGGTTGCCCGTGCGGGCGTACTCGTACCCGGTGTGCTCCCCGACCCGAGGCTGCGCGAAGGTGGAGGTCTGGAAGATCGGGACGGTGACCGCGCCGGTCACCGGCTCCGGGTCCTGTCCAGCGTGGATGGCCCGCGTGGCGAAGCCGTGGTCGTGGTGGGTCACCGGTCACCTCGAGCCGCGAGGAAGGTCAGGACGTCGGCCTGGGTGATGACCCCGAGCACGCGGCCCTGATCGTGGACCAGCACCGCGGGGTCGCCCCCGGCCAGGGCACCGAGCGCGGTGTCCAGCGCGCCGTCGGCGTCGAGCAGGGCGAGCGGGGGCTGGAGGACCTCGGCGATCGGACGGCGCATCACCGCCGGATCGCGCAGCGCCGCGTCGAGCAGGGCGTTCTCGCGTACGGAGCCGAGGACGTCGTCGGCCTGCACGCCGTCGTGGACGCCGTCGCGGAACACCGGCATCTGGGACACCCCGTACCGCTTCAGCAGCGAGATCGCGTCCGCCACGACCTCGCCGGGGTGCAGGTGGACGAGCGGGGGGAGCTCGCCGCCCTTGGCCGCCAGCACCTCGCCGAGGGTGCCCGCCTGCGAGGTGTGCTCGAGCAGGCCGTGCTCGGCCATCCAGGTGTCGTCGTAGAACTTCGACAGGTACCCGCGCCCGGAGTCCGGTAGCAGGACCACGATGGTCGCGTCCGCCGGCTGGGTCGCGGCGTAGCGGTGGGCGGCCACCAGGGCCGTGCCGCAGGAGCCGCCGACGAGCAGGCCCTCCTCGCGCGCGGCCCGACGCGCCATCCGGAACGACTCCGCGTCCGAGACGCGCTCCCAGAGGTCCACGAGGTCCGGGTCGAAGGTGGGCGGCCAGAAGTCCTCCCCGATGCCCTCGACCAGGTAGGGGCGCACCGTGTCCCCGGAGTACAGCGAGCCCTCCGGGTCGGCCCCGACGATGGTCAGCTCGGGCTTGCGGGCCTTGAGGTAGCGCCCGACGCCCGTGGTGGTGCCCCCGGTGCCCACCCCGACCACGAAGGCGTCGAGCTGGCCCGCCGTCTGGCGCCAGATCTCCGGTCCGGTCGAGAACACGTGCGCCTGGGGGTTGGCCTGGTTGAAGTACTGGTTCGGCTTGAACGCCCCGGGCTGCGCCGCCAGCCGGTCGGAGACCGAGTAGTAGGAGCGGGGGTCGTCCGGCTCGACCGCGGTCGGGCACACCACCACCTCGGCGCCGTAGGCGCGCAGCAGCGAGATCTTGTCCTGGCTCACCTTGTCGGGGACCACGAACACGCAGCGGTACCCCTTGCGGGCGGCGACGATGGCCAGCCCCACGCCGGTGTTGCCGGAGGTCGGCTCCACGATCGTGCCGCCCGGCCGCAGCTCACCTGCCGCCTCAGCGGCCTCGATCATCGCGATGCCGATGCGGTCCTTGACCGACCCGCCCGGGTTGAGCATCTCGAGCTTGGCGATCAGCGTGGGCGGTACGTCCCGGGAGAGCCGGTCGAGCGCGACGAGCGGGGTGTCCCCCATCAGGGCGAGCAGGTCCGGGGCGACCTCGCGCCCGCGCTCGTCGAGGTGGCGGCGCGGCTGTGCGAGCGGGTCGTGCTCGATCCCGACCGCGCGCGTGTAGATCGACCGGTCGGTGACGTCGATCGCCGCCATGGGGGTCCTCTCGGGGAGCCGGGCACGCAGGGGGTCCAGGTGACCGGCCGGCAGGGTAGGCACCGGCTGCCGGGATGCCGCACGGGCCCGGGGTATCGGTGCGGTGTGCTTGTCTGCCCCGACCG
Organism: Nitriliruptoraceae bacterium; assembly: GCA_046540855.1. Lineage (GTDB taxonomy): Bacteria > Actinomycetota > Nitriliruptoria > Nitriliruptorales > Nitriliruptoraceae > T1Sed10-7. The sequence goes on along the minus strand of JBKHEJ010000011.1, from coordinate 1,440 downwards.
GCCGGTGCTCCGGACCGTGCCCCGGGTGGAGGGTGCCGGTCCGACCACGAGCCAGGGTCGTGCGGTCGGGGGTGGTGGGTGGACGGAAGCGAGCTGGGGGTCGAGGAGCACCGGGGTCGCCGAGCGCGAGGCGTCGGCCCGGCGGGGTGGCGGTGGTACCGGGGTGGCGGGCCGCTGCCGACCCGTCTCTGGCCGACCCGTCCCGTGCCGGCCCGTGCCCTGCTGGCCCTGGTCGCGGCCGTGCTGCTCGCCGGCCCGGGCACGGGTGCGGCCGTGCAGGGCGACGGCCCGGGTGCGGGAGCAGGTGCGCAGCCGGTGGCCACCGCGTCCGGGGGCGACGGCGAGGTGGTGACCGTCCTGGCACGCAACCTCTACCTCGGCGGGGACGTCGCGGTCGCCCTCGACCTCCTGCCCGACCTCCCGGCGGCAGCGCAGGCGCTGTGGGAGCAGGTGGCCACGACCAGCTTCGATGCTCGCGTCGAGGTGCTGGCCGCCGAGGTCGCGCGCGAGCGGCCGGCGCTGATCGGGCTGCAGGAGGCCACGCGCTGGCGGTGCCGGGGCGGCGCCCTCGGACCCCTGGAGGACGTGTTCGACTTCACCTCCGGGTTCCTCGACGCCACCCAGGCAGCCGGGGTGCCCTACGTCGTCGCTGGGGCCGACGGCGGCGTGGCGCAGCAGGCCGGCTACCGCATCCCGGCGCTGCCCTTCCTGTCACGCGTGGAGGATCCGGACACCTTCCAGGACCGCTTCGCAACCGACGTGGCCAGCTGCGGCTTCGAGCTCTCGGACACCCTGCTGATCCGCGCGGACCTCGCGGACCGGGTCGTCGCGGCCGGGGGGCGCGCCTACGCGCAGCGCTACGCCGTGGTGCCCACCCTGCTCGTCATCGATCGGGGCTACGCCTACGCGGACGTGGCCTTCGACAGCGGCACGGTCCGGTTCGTGACGACCCACCTCGAGGCCCTGTGGGACCCGGACGAGGTCCCGCACGCGGCCCGGCAGGCCCGACAGCTGCTCGCCGACCTCGAGGCCACCGACACGCCGGTGGTGCTGCTCGGGGACCTCAACGCCGATCCGCGCGATCCGCGGGGGCCGGGCGTCCCCAACCCTGGCGGGCAGCCCGAGGCCGGGCGGGCGTGCCGGCCGCAGGTCGCCGACCCCGACGCCGCCACCGCCCTGGCCGAGTGCAACGCCTACTGGACCCTGGTGCAGGGCGGGTTCACCGACGTCGGGCCGGACGCGACCGCGGCGGCGAACCTGACCTGGGGCAGCGCCGCCGACCTCGCCGGCCCCGATCCCGGGCGGCTGGAGGCGGCGCTCGCGATGGGCAACCGCGCGGGGTTCACCGACCGGGTCGACCACGTGCTCGTCCGTGGCGACATCGAGGTGGTCGACGCGCGCGTGATCGGCAACGAGTGGCCGCACGGCGCGGACCTGTGG
>JBKHEJ010000010.1:0-28605 GCA_046540855.1 Nitriliruptoraceae bacterium | reverse complement strand
GAGCTCCACGCCTGCTCGCCGACGCGTTCCACGTGGAACCTCGGGCGGGTGGTCCGTCCGGATGACGTCGATCGGCCGGGACCGGGCGCCAGCCGCATCATCAACCTCTGGACGTCAAGGCGTGGTGATCGCCGACGGTGCACGTCCACGGCCCGCGATCCTGCCCACCGGAACACGGACGGCCAGGCTCCTCGGCCCTCGCGAGGACCCGGATTCCCGGCCGCGGCCCCTACGTCATCACGACCGGCCTCGACGTGAGCCGATCACCCCTGCTGGCTCACCGCGGTACCGGTACCTCATGCGCACCATCCAAGAACGAGCGCTCCCGGAGCGCTCCGTGACGGTACCCGGACGGATGATCGCCGCCACAGCCTCTCACCCAGGCCCAGCGTAGGCCGAGGCAGCCGAGGGAAGGCACGCCCCTCGAGGGGACGCCCCCGGTGTGAGCTCACCCGTTCACGCCCCTCGCGAGCGAACGCGCGTCAGGATCTGGACCCTCCAGCGACACCATGCCCGCGGATCCCGAAGGGCAAGGCTCGAGGAAGGACGGGGTACCCGCCAGGGCTGGCAGCCCTCGGGCACGCGGCCGGACCATCGACGTTCGAGAGAGAGCGCTAGTCTCTCTATACTTCGCTAGAGAGCGCTGCAGCCAGCTTCGACGTCGCCCTCAGGCGCGGTGCCGCACGCATCACTCCGCTTCGATCACGATGCGACGAGCAGGTTCGCGACCCTGGCTCCGACTCGTGAGCCCCTCGACCTCGGCAACGAGCCGGTGCACCGCCTTGCGCTCGAAGACGTCCATCGGCTCTAGCCGCTGGGGCTCGCCGGTGTCAAGCGCGAGGTCGATGGCTTCGTCCGCCTTCTCCAGGAGCTTCTCGAGCCTCCGAGCGCGGTAGCCCTCCGCGTCGACCTTCACCCTCGAGCGGCGCTGGAACTGCCGCTGGAGCGAGCACCGCACGAGTTCCTGGATAGCGTCCAGGGTCTGGCCGCGGCGGCCGATGAGCGCACCGCTCCCGATGTCGATGACCTCCACCTCGACGTGGTCATCATGCACCTTCAGACGCAGGTCACCGGGCAGGTCGAGGGCATCGAGGAGGCCCTCCAGGAAGTCCGCCGCGGCGTCCGCCTCCTCGTCCAACTCCTCCGGGGTGATCTCGTACTCCTCCCCCGCCGAGCGCGGACGGACGGACGGGGCGGCACCGCTGGGTTCGGGTCCCGGGTCGCGCCCGTCGTCTTCAGCAGCGGTGACCAGCAGCGAGAGCTCCACCTCACCGAGGAAGGACCTGAGCCCCGGACCGCGGAGCTCGACCTCCACCTCGGAGCTGCCGGACACCTCTGCCAACGCTGCGCGCAGCGCCTCCTCGAGGCTCGTCCCTTCGACCCGTACGGTGCGACTCATGGTGTGACTCCTGCGGCTTCGGTCGGTCAGGTGCGGTCGCTGCGACCGCGCTTCGGGAGGTGACCGTCGGAGGGCGAGCGGCCGTCTGGACCGCGGGATCCGCCCGCGCTCCCGGCACGGCCCTTCTGCTTGCTCGGTCGGTCAGGCGCAGACCCCTTGCCACCGGAGCGGTGGCCGGACGTCCCGCCCGCACCGGATCGCTCACCGCCGTCGGTCTCCGACCCAGGTCCGCGCGCCGCGTCAGGGGAGGCATCCCCCGAGGCTGGCTTCTTCCTCCCCTTGGGGTCCTTCGGCTCCTTCGGCTCCCCCTCAACCTTGGCGTCCTTGGGAGCCTTCGCGTCCTTGGCTGGCCGCTTGCCGGAGGTCGCGCTCCCGGTCCCACCGGCACCGGGTGTGTTGCGGGGCTGCTCGACGCCGGCGGCCTCCGAGCGGACGTCGCGAAGGATCACCCACTGCTGCACGATCTGCCAGATGTTGGTGGTGACCCAGTACAGCAGCAGACCGAGCATGAACTGGAAGGAGATCACGGCCAGGAACACCGGCATGACGTAGAGCAGGATCTTCTGCTGCTGCGCCATCGGGTTGTCCGCGTTCGTCGCCGCGGTGCGCGCCATCATCTGCTTCTGGGTGACGAACATCGTCCCCGACATCACCGCGATGAGCAGCCACCCGGGCCACCCTGCCGTGCTCACGAGCGCTCCGAGGCCGACGAAGCCCTCCCCGGGGTCGGTGGTGATGAACTCGGTGAAGAAGTAGAACGGGGCGTTCCGTAGCTCCTCCATCCCCTGGATCGCCCAGAACAGCGCGATGAAGACCGGAGCCTGGGCGAGCAGCGGGAGACAGCTGGCAGCGGGGTTGACACCCTCCTCCTGGTAGAGGGCCATCATCTCCTCGTTCATCTTCTGCTTCTTGGCCCGGTAGCGCTCCGGGTCCTTGCGCATCAGCTCCCGGTCGACCTTGTACTTGCTCTGGATCTCCTTCATCCTCGGCTGGATCGCCTGCATCGCGCGCATGGAACGCGTCTGCTTGATCGCCAGCGGCAGCAGCAGCACCCGCACGATCAGCGTCAGCAGGATGATCGCCCAGCCCCAGCTGTGGACCCCGAAGGCCGGCTCGACGAGGTCATGGAGGAAGGTCAGCACGGCCTCGAGGAAGCCGAGGATGCTGTCACCGATGTCACCGAACACGCGCTGGCCTCTCCGTCAGATGGGTCTGGGTCCGGGTCCGGTCCACCGACGGCGCCAGGCGGTGCGATCGGCGCCGTCGGGCACCCGGTCGAACCCACCCGGGTTCCAGGGGTGGCACCTACCGACCCGCCGCGCCGCGAGCACCGATCCGCGCCAGATGCCGTGACCGCGCACCGCCTGGACCGCGTAGGTCGAGCAGGTCGGGTGGAAACGACAGCGCGGTGCGCGCAGGATGGCGGTGCTCCGCCACAGGTAGACCGGGAGCAGGATGAGGTGCGACAGCCAGCGACCGAGCCGCTCCGAGCCGCGCCGCCACCCACCGACGGCGGCCGTGGATGCGGTCGGGTCGGTGCTGCTCATGTGCCTGCCTCTACCACAGGCCGTTCCACCCCGGCCGACCTCACCAGTCGGTCGAGCTCCTCGTGGACCGCCGCGAAGCCGCTCTCGGCGCACGCACGCCGCGCGATCAGCACGATGTCCACGCCGGTAGGGAGCGCCACGTGGCGCACGGCCTCGCGCAGCAGACGCTTCGCACGGTTGCGCTGGACGGCACCGCCCACCCGCCGCGACGCGATGACCGCGACACGGGCCGGCTCGTCATCCCCCCGCGGCGCCGCGTGGAGCACGAGGAGACGACCCGCTCGCTGCTTCGGGGAGCGCACGACGCGTGCGATGTCCCGGCCGGAGCGGATCGTCCCGTGGAGCGGGACCACCGGGGTCACGCCGACAGCTTGGCCCGGCCGCGGCTGCGACGGTTCCTGACGATGCGGCGACCCGCCTTCGTCTGCATCCGAGCGCGGAACCCGTGCTTGCGGCTACGACGGCGGTTGTTGGGCTGGAACGTGCGCTTCACGACGGCGCTCCCGGGGGTGGAGGTTGCACACGGCGGCACGGAGTGGAGGGTACGGGCGAGCTCGACACGTCTCGGGATGAGCCGGACAGCATCGGCCGCCCGCAACGGAAGCCGGTGCGGACAGGTCGCGGGAGCGTACCGTCCTGCGCCATCCGCGGGCAACCGCTCCCCGCACGGGCGCCACGCCGCGCCAGGCAGATCGGTGGCACCGCCGCGCCCGCCCCTGCTGCTGGCGCCCACCGGGGACGGACCGCTTGCGCCCTCGGATCGCAGCGGTGTACGGTCCGGGGCCGTCGATCGGGACCGATCCAGCACCCCACCAGCCGGTGGGGCGTGGGGTCTGGCTCCCATCGGTCCTTCCCCACCGAGGTCGACCAGTTCGCTCCGCGTGTCTCCGGTGTCCACAGTTGTGGATGGTGCTGTGGATGATCCGTCGGGGGTCGCGGGAGAGCTGGTAGGACCACCGACTCGAGCAAGCCCCGGGATCCCGCCATCGTGCACCCTTGGATCCCGACCGGTGAGGTTAGGAGCAGGCGTGACGAGCGCATCGACCCTGGATCTCGACAGCCTGTGGACGGCGAGTCTCGCGCAGGTCATGCGGGAGGTCAGCTCGCCGGCCCAGCGTCAGTGGCTCGCCGCGACGCACCCGGTCGGGTTCAGCAACGACACGATCGTGGTGGCCAGCCCGCACTCCTTCGCCCGCGAGTGGCTCGAGCGGCACTGCGGGGCTGCCCTGCGGGCGGCGTTGAGCACGGCGGCAGGTCGTGACCTCGCGGTCGTCATCACCGTCCAGACCCACCCCGCGCCTGTCGATGGGCCGCCGGCCGGCGCCGGCGTGGCAGCGCCGGCGACCCTGACCCCACCGGCCAACCCCGCGCCGGCGTCCAACGGTCAGCAAGCCGCACTCGACCGGCTGCCTCCCGCACCGTTCGAGCACCTCGATGACCCCTCGCCGGTCGCGGCCTGGGCCCCCGCTGAGGGCGAGGCCGTGCGCGACGAGCGCATCGAGCCCGAACGCCTCCCTCTGCACGCGCCCGGGCGCCCCGAGGGGCCGACCGTGGAGCTGCCCGCGCGTCCACGCCGTAGCGAGGAGGAGGTCGAGCCCGACACCCAGCTCAACCCGAAGTACTCCTTCGACGACTTCGTCATCGGATCCTCCAACCGGTTCGCGCACGCGGCGGCGACCGCGGTGGCCGAAGCCCCAGCGAAGTCCTACAACCCGCTGTTCATCTACGGCGGTGCCGGGCTCGGCAAGACCCACCTGCTGCACGCGATCGGTCACTACGTCCGCAACCTCTACCCGCGGCTCAAGGTCCGCTACATCACCACCGAGCAGTTCACCAACGAGTTCATCAACGCCATCCGCGACGACCGCATCACCGCGTTCCAACGCACCTACCGTCAGGCGGACGTCCTGCTCGTCGATGACATCCAGTTCCTCCAGCAGAAGGAGCGGACGCAGGAGGAGTTCTTCCACACCTTCAACGCGCTGCACAACGCCGAGAAGCAGATCGTCATCTCCAGTGACCGGCCACCCAAGCAGATCGCCCACCTCGAGGACCGGCTGCGCAGCCGCTTCGAGTGGGGTCTGATGACCGACGTCCAGCCGCCCGATCTGGAGACCCGCATCGCGATCCTGCGCAAGAAGTCCGAGACCGACGCGCTCCAGGTGACCCCGGAGGTGCTGGAGCTGATCGCCTCGCGCGTGCAGTCCAACATCCGCGAGCTCGAGGGGGCGCTGATCCGCGTCGCGGCCTTCTCCAGCCTGCAGCGTGCCCCAGCCGACACCGCCATGGCCGAGGCCGTGCTCAAGGACCTCTTCCCGGACGGGCGCAACCGCGAGATCTCCGTGCAGCTGATCATGGAGGAGGTCGCGGACCACTTCGCGCTCACCGTCGAGGACCTGTGCTCCCCGTCGCGGAGCCGCCAGCTCGTGACCGCGCGGCAGCTGGCCATGTACCTGACACGGGAGCTGACGGAGCTCTCGCTGCCGCGCATCGGCAAGGCCTTCGGCGGGCGTGACCACACCACGGTCATGCACGCCACGAAGAAGATCGCGGCCCTCATGCAGGAGCGACGGGCCATCTACGACCAGGTGCAGGAGCTCACCAACCGCGTCAAGACCCGGGCCCGCACGGCATGAGCGACCACCTCAAGCCCTGTGGACGGGACGGGGACACCCCGGGGACGTCCGGGTGAACCGGTGGAAGCACATCGGTGTGGTTCTCCGCCCTGTGGGTAGGGCAGGGGTGAGCCCACACCCCCTCCACACCGATCGGACCCGGGCTGACCTGGGAGAACACCGGTTCTCCACCATCTCCACACCCCCTACTACGGTGACGAGGAACGAGGAGGAAGGAACGGTCCTCCTCCGGGGGTGTGGACCGAGCCGCCCAGGAGGCGCATCGTGAAGCTGAGAGCAGAGCGGTCGGAGTTCGCGGACGCCGTGTCGTGGGCGACCCGGACGGTCGGGGCGCGGGTCACCCTGCCTGCCCTCTCCGGCGTGCTCCTCGAGGCCAGCGACGGTCGCCTGACCTGCCGCGCCACCGACCTCGAGGTCGCCGCGGAGATCTCGATCCCGGTCGAGATCGCGGAGCCGGGCCGCGTGCTCCTCCCGGGCCGCCTGCTGGCGCAGCTGGTGGCCCGGTTCCCGAACGCACCGGTGCAGCTCGAGGGCGGCGCCGACCGGGTGGAGATCACCTGCGGCCGCGCGACCTTCCACGTCCACGGCATGCAGGTCGAGGACTTCCCGACGCTGGCGCCCCCGGCCGAGGACGCCCCGACCGGCGTGCTGAAGGCCGACGGCTTCGCGCGCCTGGTGGCACAGGTCGCCCGTGCGGCCTCGACCGACGACGGGCGCCCCGTGCTGACCGGGGTCCAGCTCGACGCCGCCGACGGGGTCCTCACGGCTGCCGCGACCGACAGCTACCGGTTGGCCGTGCGCTCGATCGCCTTCGACGAGGCCGTCGAGGGGGTGGCCCTCGTCCCGGCCCGGTCGATGCAGGAGGCGGCGAAGGCTGCCGGCGAGGCGGGCGGTGCGGTCACGATCGTGCTCGAGGAGGGCCAGGTCTCGTTCCTCTTCGGCGACCGGCGCCTGACCACGAAGCTGATCGAGGGGTCGTTCCCCAACTACCGCGCGCTCCTGCCGGACAGCCACGAGACGGTGGTGGTCGTGGACCGACCGGCGCTCGTCGAGGCCCTCCAGCGCGTCGCGATCGTGGCCATGGGCCAGGCCAACACGCCGGTGACGCTCCACTTCGGTGATGGCTCGGTCGACCTGCAGGCGACCAACCAGGAGATGGGTGACGCGGCCGAGGCGCTGCCAGCCGAGATCGAGGGGGAGGGCCTGTCGATCTCGTTCAACCCGCAGTTCCTGCTGGCCGGTCTCGAGGCCACCGGGACCGAGCGCATCCGTATCGAGCTGCGCGACGGGCTCAAGCCTGCGGTCCTGCGGCCCGTGGCCAGCGAGGACGGCCAGCGGGTCGACGACCTGACCTACCTGCTGATGCCCATGCGGGTGAGCTGACCCGATGCTCCTGCAGCGCCTCGAGGTGCTCGATGTGCGCTCCTACCCGTCGGCTCAGCTCGACCTCGATCCCGGGGTGACGGTGCTCGTCGGCCCCAACGCCCAGGGCAAGACCAACCTGCTCGAGGCGGTCCACCGGGTGGCGACCGGCGGCTCGCACCGGGTGCCAGGGGATGGCCCGCTCATCCGTGTCGGCGCGGAGCTCGGCGTCATCCGGTGCCAGGTCACCACCGATGCTGGACGTCGCCGCCGACTGGAGGTCGAGCTCGGGACGGGACGGCGCACCCGCAGCCGGGTCGATGGGCAGGACGTCCGGCGCGCCGCTGACGCCCTCGGCGTGCTCCGGGTGGTGATGTTCGCCCCGGAGGATCTCGCGATCGTCCGGGGCGAGCCTGCGGCCCGGCGGCGCTACCTCGACGACCTGCTCGCGCAGCGCCGACCCGCCTACGCCGCGGCGCGAGCGGACTACGAACGCGCGCTGCGCCAGCGCAACCTGCTCCTGAAGCGCTCCCGTGGCCTGCAGGGTGCCGGTGCACAGGCGGCCGAGGGCACCCTCGAGGTCTGGACGGAGCAGCTCGTCACGCTCGGAACCCAGGTGGTTGCGGCCCGCATCGCGGCCCTCAGGAGCCTCACGGCGCCGACGGACCGCTTCTACCGCGAGCTCGCCGACCGACCGGAACCGATCGGGCTCACACTGCGGACCGCCGCCGGCGAGGAGCTCGACCGGCTGGCCGCGAGCGATGGTGGCACCGTCCCCGCGGTCGCCCCGATCGCCGAGGTGCTGCGGGCGGCCTTCGCTGCGGTCGCCGCGGACGAGCGCGCGAGGGGGGTGACCCTGGTGGGACCGCACCGGGACGACCTGGAGCTCACCATCGGCGCGCTGCCGGCGAAGGGGTACGCCTCGCACGGGGAGGCGTGGTCGCTCGCGCTCGCGCTGAAGCTCGCCACCTTCGAGGTCCTGGCTGAGGTGGGAGATCGCCCCATCGTCCTGCTCGACGACGTGTTCGCGGAGCTCGACACGGCCCGGCGTCGCAAGCTCGCCGCGGCCTGTCGGCGCTTCGACCAGGTGCTGGTCACCGCTGCCGTGGAGGAGGACGTCCCCCTCGCCGGTCGGCGCGTGGAGGTCCGGCTCCACGAGGGGGTGAGCTCCCTGCACGTGCGCGCGGAGGCGGACGATGGTTGATCAGGGCGACCCCCGCCGGGCGCGCAACCTCGACCGGGACGAGCGGTACTACGAGCGCCGTCGCCGGGGGGCGGCACGGCGACGTGCCGACCAGGAACGCGCGAGCTTCGACCCGGCGCCACCCGACGCGGATGGGTGGGTCGCCGCGGAGGAGGACAGCGACGCGCTCCACCGGGTCCGGGCACCCAGCCCCCTCGGTGACGCCCTCGCCGGCTACGTCGCCTCACGGGGGTGGGGGGAGCGGCTCCGCGCCGGTCAGGTGTTCAGCGCCTGGGACGCGATCGTCGGGGCCGACCTCGCGGCACGCTGCGAACCCGTCCGCGTCGCCGGTGGGGTCCTGACCATCCGAGCCGAGAGCAACGCCTGGGCCACCCAACTGCGCTACCTCACCCCAGCACTGCTGCGCAACGCGCGCGAGGTGCTCGGTCCCGACGCGGTCCGTACCATCCGGCTGGTCGTGGGGCCGCTACGAGGTGGGGAGGAGCCGACGTGATCGCCATCGCCGAGCGGACCTTCGGGTTGCTGGCGCTGCTCGCCATCGTCATCGCCGTCGGGACGGCCGTGGCGCTGCTGACGCGCCGGGTCCCGACCTGGCTGAAGGACGAGGTCGCCCTGCCGCTCGCGCTCGCGATCGCCACGGTCACCACCTTCGGGTCGCTGCTGCTGTCGGAGGTGGCGGGCTACCCGCCCTGCGAGCTGTGCTGGTACCAGCGCATCGCCATGTACCCGCTCGTGGTCGTCCTCGGGGTGGCGATCGCCCGGAGGGACCGTGAGGTGTGGCGCACGGTCCTGCCGCTGGCCGGGCTCGGCGGTGCGGTCTCGATCTGGCACATCCTGCTCGAGCGGAACCCCGGCTGGGGTGGGCCCTGCGACGAGGCCGCGCCGTGCACGGTGCTGTGGGTGCAGGAGTTCGGCTTCCTCACCCTGCCGACCATGGCGTTGATCGCCTTCGTCTCGATCAGCCTGCTGAGCTACGTGGCGCGGCGACCCTCGTAGCGGCGTACCCTTCCCGACCGATCCGCCCCGTCCCGCTCGCACCATCTCGAGGCAACCGTGAACGCACCCTCCAAGAGCGCCCGCGCTGAAGCCCGCCGCCGTGAGCGTGAGGAGCAGCAGCAGATCCAGGCGCGCAAGCAACGTCTGATCTACGCGGCGGTCGGTGCGCTCGTGCTGGTCATCGCGGTCGGCATCGCGGTCCTGTCGGTGGGGGAGACCAGCGAGCGGGAGCTCATCACCGTCGACAGCATCGCCGGTGACCCCCAGATCGAGGGCGACCCGCTGCCACCGGTCCCCGAGGAGGGCGAGGATCCGGCCCTGGGAGAGAGCGCACCGGTCGTCACCGGCGAGGACTTCGACGGCACACCGGTGACGCTCGGTGACGGGGCGCAGATGATCTCGTTCCTGGCCTCCTGGTGCCCGGCCTGCGACGCGGAGCTGCCCCAGATCGTGAGCTGGCTCGAGTCCGAGGGCCTGCCCGAGGGGGTCGAGTTCGTCGCCGTGTCCACCCAGTTCGCGGCCGAGCGGACGAACTGGCCCCCGACCGAGTGGTTCGACGAGGCCGGCTACGACGGCACGATCATCGTCGACAGCGCCGCGAGCGACATCTTCCGTGCCTACGGTGCGGTGGCGACGCCGACCTGGGTCGTGGTCAACGAGGCTGGCGAGGTCGTGTTCCGAAGCTCGGGGATGCTCGATCCTGCCGCTTTCACCGACACCGCGAACCTCGCCCTGTCCGAGTGAGCTTCGAGGCCGTCAGGGCCCCTGTGCGGCGTCAGGATCCGAAGGGATGGTCGCCTAGCCGGACGGGGTCTGCACTGTCCACAGGGCCTGTACACCTGCTGTCCGTCGATGGGCAGCGCTGCTAGGCTCGCAGGGACGGCGCTCCGCGGCCCGCCACACGTCCAAGCCCGCCGACGTCCGAGCGGCCGTCATCCGGCGGGAACCCTCCCGTCGCCGACCGCGAGGTGCCCGGTGGCTGCTGCCCATGACGTTCCGCCTGCCGATGAGCCGGTGCCCGCTGCGCCGGGTGACGGCTCCTACAGCGCGAAGAACATCACCGTCCTGGAAGGGCTGGAGGCCGTCCGCCGGCGGCCCGGGATGTACATCGGCTCCACCGGGTCCCGCGGGCTGCACCACCTGATCTGGGAGGTGGTCGACAACTCCGTCGATGAGGCGCTGGCGGGTCGCTGCACGCGCATCGAGGTGGAGCTGCTCGCCGACGGTGGCGTGAAGGTCACCGACGACGGCTCCGGCATCCCGGTCGACCTCCACGAGAAGGAGGGCCGCTCCGCCCTCGAGGTCGTGCTCACCGTCCTGCACGCGGGCGGGAAGTTCGACTCCCAGGCCTACGCCGTCTCCGGGGGGCTCCACGGGGTCGGGATCTCCGTGGTCAACGCCCTGTCGGAACGGCTGGTCGCCGAGGTGGTGCGGGACGGCGGTCTGTTCCGCCAGTCCTACCGGCGCGGGGAGCCCGACGGTCCGATCGAGCGCGTCCGCGACGACGACGGCCCCACCGGCACGGCGATCACCTTCTGGCCCGATCCGGAGGTGTTCGAGGAGGGCATCGCCTTCTCCGCGGAGACCATCGCCCGCCGGCTGCGGGACACGGCGTTCCTGACCGCGGGGCTGCGGATCGTCCTCACCGACCACCGGGTCGGCGACGAGCACGACGGTGCCCCGCACGTCCAGGAGTTCCACGCCCCGGGTGGGCTGCGTGACTTCGTCGACCACCTGCGCACCACCAAGGCCAAGGACGGCCTGCACCCGACGATCCACTACGAGACCGAGGAGGTCGGCCCGGCCGGGGCGCAGTCGCTCGAGGTCGCCCTGCAGTGGATCAACGACTACAACGACTCGATCCTGTCCTTCGCGAACACCATCAACACCCACGAGGGCGGCACCCACGAGGAGGGCTTCCGCACCGCGGTGACCTCCGTCGTGAACCGGTGGGCGAAGGACAAGGGCCTGCTGCGCTCCAAGGAGGTCGACACCCTCACCGGCGACGACCTCAGGTCCGGGCTCGTCGCGATCGTCTCGGTCAAGGTCGGCGATCCCCAGTTCGAGGGTCAGACCAAGACCAAGCTCGGCAACACCGAGGTCAAGACCTTCGTCCAGACCACCACCTACGCCCGGGTGGCGGAGTGGCTCGAGGAGCACCCCAACGAGGGCAAGCTCATCGTCCAGAAGGCGGAGGGCGAGGCGCAGGCACGCATCGCCGCGCGCCGGGCACGCGACCTCACCCGTCGCAAGTCCCTGCTCGAGTCCACCTCGCTGCCCGGCAAGCTCGCCGACTGCCAGTCGCGCGACCCAGCCGAGTCGGAGCTGTACATCGTCGAGGGGGACTCCGCAGGAGGCTCGGCGAAGATGGCCCGGGACCGCGCGACCCAGGCGATCCTGCCCATCCGGGGCAAGATCATCAACGTCGAGAAGGCACGGCTGCCGAAGATCCTCTCCAACAGCGAGGTCCAGGCGCTCATCACCGCGATGGGCACCGGCTTCGCCGACGACTTCGACGTCACCAAGGCCCGCTACCACAAGCTCGTGCTCATGGCCGACGCCGATGTGGACGGGGCGCACATCCGCACGCTGCTGCTCACCTTCCTGTTCCGCCACATGAAGCCGCTGATCGAGGCGGGCTACGTCTACCTCGCCCAGCCGCCGCTGTACCTCGTGCTGCACCCCACCCGGAAGAAGGAGCTGCACTACGCCTTCTCCGACGCGCAGCGCGACGCGATCCTGCGCACGATGCGCGAGGAGGTCGGACCGGACCGCAAGATCGAGGTCCAGCGGTTCAAGGGTCTGGGCGAGATGGATCCCGACCAGCTGTGGGAGACCACCATGGATCCCGAGCGTCGTACGCTGAAGCTGGTCACCCTGGACGACGCGGCCGCCGCGGACGAGATGTTCTCGATCCTGATGGGTGACGACGTCGTCTCGCGCCGGGAGTTCATCCAGGCCAACGCCAAGTACGCGACCCTGGACGTGTGAGGTGCGCCGCCGCCCCCTGGCCGGATGGCCGCCCGGGAGCGGGCTGGCCCTCGGTCTCGTGCTCGGCATGCTGCTGGGCGTGCTGGTCGGACGGCTCCTGGACCTGCGTGCGCTCGGGTTCGTCGCTGGCCTCGCGCTCGGCGTCGTCCTCGGGCTGCTGCTCGACGACGGTCGGGGTGCCTCCGACCGGCAGGACGGCGGCGATGCGGGCGTCGAGGATGAGGGCGGGGGTGAGGAGGGTTCGATCGCCCGGGCGTTGCTGTGGCTCGCCCTCGGCCTGCTCACGCTCGTGGTCACCGCCGCGGCGATCGCGCCCGAGCTGCTGGCCGCCCCCGGACGGCTGTCCGACGTCCTGCTCCTCGTCCTGCTCGCCGGGGTGCCCGGGACCGTGCTGCTGCTGACGATGATCACCCGCCGACGCCGCATCGACCGCGCCTCGCGTGAGGAGGACCGCTGATGGATCGCACCCTCCGTGCCGCCCTCGTCGCGGCCCTGCTCGGGTTCGTGACCGTCGCCGGCCTGGGGGTGTTCCTGGGCTTCCCGACCTCTGGCTCGGTCATCAGCGGTGCCGTGGTCGGGCTGCTCAGCGGCGGGCTCCTGCTCGGTGCCGGCCGGCGCGCCGACACCTTCCACCCGACCGGGTCGACCGCCCACCTCGCCGACCACCGCACCGTCGGGTCCGAGGACGGGCCCGACACCACCGACCCCCGCGACGCCGGTGACGGCCCGCGGACCGACGACGACCCCGGAGCCACCCGTGGCTGACGAGACCACCCCCCCGCCCACCCCACCCGAGGACCCGGGCACCCCGGGCGAGGAGCCGACGCCCCTGGTCGCGGGCACCCCGGTCGTCGGTGGCACCCGGGAGGTCACCCCGGGTGACCCGGTCGTCCGGGCCGCGGACGGCACCCCGGTGGACGAGACCGGCGGGGTGCTCGCCGCGCGCGTCGAGCCCGTCGTGATCCAGGACGAGATGCGCACGAGCTACCTCGACTACGCCATGAGCGTGATCGTGGGTCGGGCGCTGCCGGACGTGCGTGACGGCCTCAAGCCCGTCCACCGCCGCATCCTGTACTCGATGGACGAGACCGGGCTGCGTCCCGACCGCCCCTACCGCAAGTGCGCGTCGGCGGTCGGCGACGTCATGAAGAAGTACCACCCGCACGGGGACTCGGCCATCTACGACGCGCTGGTGCGGATGGGCCAGGACTTCTCCTCCCGCTACGAGCTCATCGATGGGCACGGCAACTTCGGGTCCGTGGACGGCGACCCTGCGGCAGCGATGCGCTACACCGAGTCGCGTCTGTCCCGGCTCGCGATGGAGCTGCTGCGCGACATCGACGAGGAGACCGTCGACCACGTCCCCAACTACGACGGCTACGAGGAGGAGCCGGTCGTCCTGCCGGCCCGGTTCCCGAACCTCCTCGCCAACGGCGCCACGGGGATCGCGGTCGGGATGGCCACCAACATCCCGCCCCACAACCTCGGCGAGCTGATCGACGCGACCATCGCCCTGATCGAGGACCCGTCGCTGACCGCCGTGGACCTGATGGCCTACGTGCCCGGGCCGGACTTCCCCACCGGCGGGCTCATCCTCGGCAACGCCGGGAGCTTCGAGGCGTACACGACCGGGCGTGGATCGATCAAGGTCCGCGCGGTGTGCACGATCGAGGAGCCGGAGCGGGGCCGGGACCGTGAGCGGATCATCGTCACCGAGATCCCCTACATGGTCAACAAGGCGAACCTGCTCAAGCGGATCGCTGAGCTCGTCAACGCCAAGACGCTGACCGGCATCGCCGACCTGCGCGACGAGTCCTCCCGCGAGGGCATGCGCATCGTCATCGACCTCAAGCGCGACGCGAACGCGCAGGTGGTCCTCAACCAGCTCTACAAGCACACCCCGCTGCAGGACACCTTCGGCGTCAACCTCCTCGCGCTGGTCGACGGCGTGCCCCGGACCCTCACCCTCGACCAGGCGCTGCGGCACTACGTCGCCCACCAGGTGGACGTCATCACCCGGCGGACCCGCTACCGGCTGCGCAAGGCTGAGGAGCGGGCGCACGTGCTCGAGGGGCTGCTCGTCGCCCTCGACCACATCGATGAGATCATCGCGCTGATCCGGGCCAGCGCCTCGGCGGACACCGCCAGGTCCGAGCTGATGGCGCGGTTCACCTTCACGGAGATCCAGGCCCAGGCGATCCTCGACATGCAGCTGCGACGGCTCGCTCAGCTCGAGCGGCAGCGCATCCAGGACGAGTACGACGACCTCCAGCGCCTCATCACCGAGCTGAAGGCCATCCTCGCCGACCCCGCGCGGGTGCGGGCGATCATCGTCGATGAGCTCACCGAGGTGCGCGCCCGTTTCGCCGACGAGCGCCGCAGCCGCATCGTGCCCGATGACGGGGCCATGACGGTCGAGGACCTCATCCCCGTCACCGACGTCGTCATCACCCTGACGCGGGCCGGCTACATCAAGCGCACCCCGCTGGACGCGTTCCGGACCCAGCGACGGGGTGGCCGCGGTGTGCGGGGGACGGACATGAAGGAGGACGACATCGTCGCCTCCCTCCTGACGTGCTCGACCCATGACCACCTGCTGGTGTTCACCAACCGGGGCCGGGCCTACCGCATCAAGGCCTACCAGGTCCCGGAGAAGGCGCGTTCGGCCAAGGGGGTGTACGTCGCGAACGTCCCTGGCCTCGCGCTCGAGCCGGGCGAGACCGTGGCCGCGCTGCTCTCGCTCCAGACCTTCACCGACGACCGCTACCTCGTCTTCGCGACCCGCAGCGGACGCGTGAAGCGCACCCGCCTGGACGAGTTCGACTCCCCCCGCTCGGTGCTGATCGCCATCTCCTTGAACGAGGGTGACGAGCTGATCTCGGTCGCGGTCACCGACGGGACCCAGGACGTGATGCTCGTCTCCCGGGCAGGCAACGCCATCCGCTTCGCCGAGACCGACGCCCGCGCCATGGGACGCACCGCGGCCGGGGTGCTCGGGATGCGCATCGGGACCGACGACGCGGTGCTCGCGATGGCCCCGCTGCCGCCCGGTGCCGATGAGACCCACTACCTGCTCGTGGTGACCGAGCAGGGGTACGGCAAGCGCACAGCGCTCAGCGAGTACAAGACCCAGCAGCGCGGCGGCAAGGGCGTCAAGACCGTCGAGCTCTCCGCTCGGCGCGGTGGCCTCGTCGGTGCGCTCGTGGTGCCGCTCGAGGCGGAGATCCTGCTCGTCAGCGACACCGGCACGGTGATCCGGATGGCCATCGGCAACGTCCGACCCCTGCTGCGAGCGACCCAGGGGGTCTCGCTGATGCGACCCGGTGACGGCGCACGGGTCGTCGGCGTCGCCCTGCTCGTCGATGACGACGAGGCCGGCCTGGAGGTCGAGGGATGAGGCGCGGCCAGCCAGCCAGGATCACCGCGGGCCTGCTGCTCGGGCTCGTCCTGACCGGGTGTGGCCCCGAGGAGGGAGCGGTCGAGGCGCTGGCGGTCGGGGACTGCTTCGACGAGCCGCCCGCCGAGAGCGCCCTGACCACGGTCCCCGTGGTGCCCTGCGAGGAGCCGCACCGCTACGAGCTGGTCGGCGCCGTGCTCCTGCCCGAGGACGCCGTGCCCGACGCCGGGCTGGAGACGACGGCGTTGGAGCGCTGCGAGGATCCCTTCACGGCCTACGTCGGTACCGCCCCTGAGGACTCGGACCTCAGGTCGGCGGCCCTGGTCCCGACCGTCGAGGGGTGGGCCGAGGGTGATCGCGAGGCGCTGTGCCTGGTCACCGATCCCTCGGCGTCCCTGGTGGGTTCCGTCGCAGGTGCCGCGCGGTAGCCTCGGTGCGATGCAGGAGGAGCTCGTGGCCCGTCGGCGTCTGACCATCAAACGCATCGACCCCTGGTCGGTGCTGAAGTTCGGTGCCTTCCTCAACATCGTCCTCTACCTCGTCTACCTCGTGGTCGCCGGCGTCGTGTGGTTCGTCATCGACCGGCTGCGCCTGATCGACCAGGCGTGCGAGATCGCCCTCGACGTCGGGTTCACCTCCTGCGAGGTCGAGCCCACGAGCGTGTTCCAGGTCGTCACCCTGCTCGGCGCGATGGGGGTGATCGTGCTGACCGCCGTGCTGGTCTTCCTGGCGTTCCTCCACAACCTCATCGCGGACCTGACCGGTGGGCTGGTGGTGGGCATCGTCGACGACACGCCCAGCAGGACCACCGCTGGCGGCTCCGCGTTGCTCACCGACTCCACGCGTGGCTCCGGGCACCGCGCCACCGCTCAGCGTGAGGGGCGCGAACGGGACGACACCGGGGTCCTGGCCGCTCCCTCCCCCGGCCCCTCCTCCACACGGGCTCAGGCCCGCGCCGAACGACCACGGCCGGACCAGGACGGCGAGCCGCTGTTCGACGACCAGCGCTAGCCGCCGGCCGAGCGCCCACACGCCGTGCGGTTCGCCACACCGGCCGCCCGTCGCTACGCTGCGCCGCTGCAGCCGCGTGCTGCTCCGGGCCAATAGCTCAGCTTGGTTAGAGCGCACCCCTGATAAGGGTGAGGTCGGAGGTTCAAGTCCTCCTTGGCCCACGTCGACATCATCACCACGTAGGGAGCGGGTCCGTCCTGGGCCCGCTCGTCGTCATGGTGGGGCCGATGGTCTGGACCGCTCGGCCCTACTCGGCCCCCGCGTCTGCGCACACGATGGGCACGACTCCGGGAAGCGAGACCGCGCCGCGGGCCGCCTGGAGACGCCCGCGGGTCGTGTTGGAGGTGGTCGAGATGTCCGACACCCTTGCGGGTACCGCGACGAGCAGCCGGCTCCTGCTCCGGTGGGTGATCGTGGTGCTCCTGGTCGGCGCCCTGGCGCTGGCCGTCTCCACGGGCCTGGGGAGCTCCACCGCCACGGTGCGCGACGGCGAGCTCGCGATCGAGCTGGCCGGGTACCGGGTCGCGCCCC
This sequence comes from Nitriliruptoraceae bacterium, assembly GCA_046540855.1. Classification (GTDB taxonomy): domain Bacteria; phylum Actinomycetota; class Nitriliruptoria; order Nitriliruptorales; family Nitriliruptoraceae; genus T1Sed10-7. The sequence goes on along the minus strand of JBKHEJ010000010.1, from coordinate 11,531 downwards.
CGAACCTCGTGCTGCCGGCGGGCGAGGCGGTCACCCTCGTGCTGGAGAACACCAGCGGCTACCACCACAACGTGGCGGTCGGTCGTGACCCCGTCCACCTCGAAGGCCACCCGATGGGCCTCGAGCAGGACCTGTTGGCGGTGAGCGCGCTGCGTGCCGACCCACCCCGCGCCCTCATCTCGCCGGCGGATCCCCAGGTGCCCACCACCGTGAGCGTCCCGCCGGGGGAGACCGTCCGGGTCGAGGTGCAGGTCCCGGAGGACCTGCGCGGTGAGTGGGTGATCGGGTGCTTCCAGGGCTCCGGGTGCGAGGCGCGCATCGACGAGCCAGCCACCCTTGAGGTCGAGTGAGCACCGTGGCCCGGGCCCGGTCAGGATGAGGTCCTTGCGACCTCGCGGCAGGGCCGAGCGGCCTTGTCACGCCGGCCGGCCCCCGCGAGACTGCACCCTGCAGCCGGCCGCACCGGCTGGGTCGCTCCACGGCGCCATGTGCGTACCCGCGTGACCCGATCCGGCGGGTGGCGGCCGCCGATCGGAGCGCTGATGCCCACGACCCGGACCCGCATGGCCGTGCGCGTCACCGGCGTCGTCCAGGGCGTCGGGTTCCGGCCCTTCGTGCACCGGCTCGCCACCGAACTCGCCCTCGTCGGGCACGTCGGCAACGATGCTGCCGGGGTGTTCGCCGAGGTGGAGGGTCCGGAGGAGGCGGTCAGCGCCTGGCTCGACCGGCTGCGCAGCGAGGCTCCGCCGCTCGCCCGCATCGACGACATCGCGTGCACGCCGCTGCCCGGGGGCCGGTCCGCCGAGACCTTCCGGATCGTGCCCACCCCGCCCGGTGGGGCGGTGGCGACGCTCGTGCCACCGGACGTGGGCATCTGCGATGACTGCCGCCGTGAGCTGTTCGACCCCAGGGACCGGCGCTACCGCCACCCGTTCCTGACCTGCACGAACTGCGGGCCGCGCTTCACCATCACCCGCGCGCTGCCCTACGACCGCCCGACGACCACGATGGCCGGCTTCGAGATGTGCGCGGACTGCCGGCGGGAGTACGAGGATCCCGCCGACCGACGGTTCCACGCCCAGCCGATCGCCTGCCCGGCCTGCGGGCCGACCTTACGGTACGAAACCGTTCCGTTCCGTAAGGCACCGGGTCGATCGGGAAGCGAGGATCTCCTGGACCCTGCGGAGGCGGGCCCTGCCGTGCACACCGGCACGGAGCCGGCGCTGGCCGCCGCGCAGCGCATCCTGGCAGCGGGCGGGACCGTGGCGGTCAAGGGTGTGGGTGGCTTCCACCTCGCCTGCGACGCCACCTCGACCGTGGCGGTGGAGCGGCTGCGGGCGGCCAAGCAGCGGCCGGACAAGCCCTTCGCGGTCATGGTCGCCGACCTGCGCGCCGCGCACGCGATCGCGTCCCTGAGCGCGGCCGAGGTCGCCGCCCTCACCTCACCGCAGCGGCCGGTGGTGCTCGCCCGGGCGCGGCCGGACGGTCCCGTGGCCGCCTCGGTCGCGCCGCACGGCAACCCCCGCCTCGGCGTGATGCTGCCCTCCTCACCGCTGCACGAGCTCCTCCTCGCCCCGCGCCCCGACGGCGAGGTGGTCGTGCCCGGGGTGCTCGTGATGACCAGCGGCAACCTCAGCGGGGAGCCGATCTGCTACCGCGACGAGGAGGCCATGACGCGCCTCGGCGGCATCGTCGATGGTCTCCTCACCCACGACCGTGAGATCCATGTGCCCTGCGATGACGCGGTGGTGCAGGTCATCGACGGCGAGCCCGTGCCGATCCGGCGCTCACGTGGGGACACCCCGCTGCCGCTCACCCTGCCCGCCGAGGCGCCACCGCTGCTCGCGGTCGGGGCGGAGCTGAAGAACACCGTCGGGGTCGCCCGCGGGCACCAGGCGTGGCTGAGCCAGCACATCGGGGATCTCGGTGACCTCGAGACGCTCCGAGCCTTCGAGCGCACCAGCGACCAGCTCGCCCGCTTCTTCGAGGTCACCCCGGCGCACGTCGCGGTCGATCCGCACCCGTCCTACGCCACCCACGCCTGGGCCCGCCGGCGGCACGCCGACCGGCTCGTGGCGGTGCAGCACCACCACGCGCACGCGGCCGCGCTGCTCGCCGAGCACGGCCGCGATCCGCAGGAGGTGGTGCTCGTCGCCACCTTCGACGGCACCGGCTACGGCACCGACCGCACCGTGTGGGGTGGGGAGGTGCTCCTCGCCAGCCAGCGCGCAGCGACCCGCGCCGCCCACCTCAGCGCCGTGCCGCTGCCCGGCGGGGACTCGGCGGTGGCGAACCCGGCCCGCATGGCGCTCGCTGCGCTGTGGGCCGCGGGGCTGCCCTGGAGCGAGGAGCTGGCCTGCACGCAGGCGCTGAACGGCCCGGAGCGGACCCTGCTGCGGCGCCAGCTCGAGACCGGGGTCCGGTGCGTACCGACCTCCTCGATGGGGCGGCTGTTCGACGCCGTCAGCGCCCTGCTCGGCGTCCGCCAGCACATCACCTACGAGGGGCAGGCCGCGATCGAGCTCGAGTGGCTCGCGGAGCGGTTCAGCGCCGCCGGCGGGTCGGACGCCGAGGCCCCCCGCTACCACCTCGGTGTGCGCGCCGGCACGCCGCTCGTGCTGGACCCGACGCCGCTGCTCACCGCCGTCGTCACCGACCTCACGGACGGCGTTAACCGTGCGGCCATCGCCGCGGGGTTCCACCTCGCCGTGGCCGCTGCGGTCGTGGCCGTCGCCGACCGGGTTGCGGCCGACGGCGGCCCGCGTACGGTCGGACTCACCGGCGGGGTGTTCCAGAACAGCTGGCTCACCACGCGTACCCGGCAGCAGCTCGAGGACCACGACCACCCGGTCCTCACCCACCGGCTGGTGCCCCCCAACGACGGCGGGCTCGCCTACGGTCAGCTCGCCGTCGCCGCCGCGAAGCTCGCCGCCCTGAGCGGCTGACGTCACCACCACGGAAGGAACGATCATGTGCCTCGGGGTCCCCGGACGCATCGAGCAGATCCGCGACGACCAGGGCACGCCCATGGCGAGCGTGGACTTCGGCGGGATCCGCAAGGACGTGTGCCTGGCCTACCTGCCCGAGGCCGAGGTCGGTGACTACACCCTCGTGCACGTCGGCTTCGCGATCACCCGCATCGACGAGGCCTCGGCGCTGGAGACCCTCGAGCTGATCCGCTCCATCGGCAGCCTCGAGGAGGAGCTGGGGGCCGAGCCCGCTGAGCCCGCCGAGCCCGGCGACGCGCCCGGGACCGAGCCGTCCCCGGTCGCGGCCGCCGGCGAGAAGGGCGCGCCATGAGGTACCTCGACGAGTTCAACGACCCGGACCTCGCCGCCCGGCAGTTCGCGCAGATCGAGCGGATCGTCACCCGCGAGTGGGCGCTGATGGAGGTGTGCGGCGGGCAGACCCACGCGATCGTGCGCAACGGGATCGACCAGCTCCTGCCCGACAAGGTTCGGCTGATCCACGGGCCCGGCTGCCCGGTCTGCGTCACCCCGCTGGAGACGATCGACAAGGCGCTCGCGATCGCAGCCCGGGACGACACGATCTTCTGCTCCTTCGGCGACATGCTGCGGGTGCCCGGCAGCCGCGACGACCTGTTCACGATCCGATCCAACGGTGGGGACGTCCGGGTCGTCTACTCGCCGCTGGACGCGGTGAAGCTCGCGGCCGAGCACCCCGACAAGCAGGTGGTGTTCTTCGGGATCGGGTTCGAGACCACCGCCCCGGCCAACGCCATGACGGTGCTGGAGGCCGAGCGCCGCGGGCTCGACAACTTCTCCGTCCTGGTCAGCCACGTGCTCGTCCCTCCCGCCATCGAGGCGATCGCCTCCTCGCCGCTGACCCAGGTCGACGCCTACCTCGCCGCCGGGCACGTCAACGTCGTGATGGGCACCGAGGACTACGAGCCGCTCGCCGCGCGCTACCAGGTCCCGATCGTGGTCACCGGCTTCGAGCCGCTGGACGTGCTGGAGGGGATCCGCCGGGCACTCGTCCAGCTCGAGGAGGGCCGCGCCGAGGTGGAGAACGCCTACCCGCGGGCGGTGCAGGCGGCCGGCAACCGGGCCGCGCAGGCGGTGCTGACCCGGGTCTTCGAGGTGTGTGACCGCCAGTGGCGTGGCATCGGGATGATCCCGCGGTCGGGCTGGCGGCTGTCGGAGCGGTACCGCGCCTACGACGCAGAGCACCGCTTCGACGTGGCGGACCTGAAGGTGCAGGAGTCGCCGCTGTGCCGCTCCGGTGAGGTGCTGCAGGGGCTGCTCAAGCCGCACGAGTGCGAGCAGTTCGGCACGACCTGCACCCCCCGCAACCCGCTCGGCGCGACCATGGTCTCCTCCGAGGGAGCGTGTGCGGCCTACTACCAGTACCGCCGGCTCGACGTGGCGGAGAAGGTGTGACGTGAGCGACCTCGACCTCGACCTCGACGCCGGGGTGGACCCGGGCGCCTGGACCTGCCCGCTGCCGCTGCGGGAGTTCGACCGCATCGTGACCGGGCACGGCGGTGGTGGCCGGCTCTCCCAGGAGCTGATCGACCACCTCTTCCGGCCGGCCTTCGGCGCCAGGCCCGACGACCCGTCGCACGACTCGGTGGTGCTCGATGTCCCCACCGGCGGCGACCGGTTGGCGTTCTCCACCGACTCCTACGTCGTCACGCCGCTGCTCTTCCCGGGCGGCAGCATCGGCGACCTCGCGGTCAACGGCACGGTGAACGATCTGGCGATGTCCGGGGCGGTCCCGATCGCGCTCAGCGCCGCCTTCATCCTCGAGGAGGGCCTCGAGCTCGCCACGCTCGGCACCATCGCCGAGGCGATGGGCCGGGCCGCCCGCGCCGCCGGTGTCCGGCTGGTCACCGGCGACACGAAGGTCGTCGACGCCCGCTCCCGGGACCGCAGCGGGCTGACGATCACCACCGCCGGGTTCGGGGTGATCGCCGACGGCGTCGAGCTCGGGCCGAAGCAGGTCAGGCCCGGTGACCAGGTGCTGCTGTCCGGCCCGATCGGTGAGCACGGCATGGCGATCATGAGCCTGCGCGAGGGGCTGGAGTTCGAGTCCGAGCTGCGCACCGACTCCGCGCCGCTGACCGGTCTGGTCCAGGCCATGCTCGCGGCCGCGCCGGGGGCCGTCCACGCGCTCCGGGACGCCACCCGTGGCGGCTTCGCCGCGGTGGTGTGCGAGCTGGCGGAGGCGAGCGGCAGCGGCATCGAGTACGTCGAGCGGGACGTCCCGGTGCCGCCGGACGTCGCTGCGGCCTGCGGCTTCCTCGGCCTCGACCCGACCCACGTCGCCAACGAGGGCAAGCTCGTGGCTGTGGTCGCCCCCGAGCACGCCGAGGCGGTCCTGGCGGCGATGCGGGCCCACGAGCACGGGCGAGACGCCGTGCGGGTCGGCGAGGTGGTGGACGAGCACCACGGCATCGTCGTTGCGCGCACCGGGCTCGGTGCCCGGCGGGTCGTCGACCTCCCCCTCGGCGAGCAGCTGCCGCGGATCTGCTGATCGGAGCGTGCCGGTGACCGAGGCTGCGGCGAGCGAGCCTGCGGCTGAGCCGTCCCGTCCCGCCCGAGGTGTGCTGCGGCGGACGCTGCTCGGCCTGCTCGGGCTGCTCGTCGTGGCCGTCCTCGCCTTCGTGGTCTGGGCGAGCCTGGCGGCCGGTCCGGAGCCGGGACCGCTGGAGGCCGCGCTGGCCGACGAGGCGGTCGAGGTGACCCGCGGCCCGGTCGTCGAGCTGCGACCGACCGGCTCGACGCCCAGCCAGGCGGTGGTGTTCTACCCCGGCGCGCGGGTCCACCGGGACGCCTACATCGCCACCTGGGCGCCGATCGTGGCGGCGACCGACACGCTCGTGCTGATCCCGCGCATGCCGCTCAACCTCGCCATCCTCGGCCGCTCGCGAGCGGCCGACCTGCGTGCGGACCACCCCGGCATCGACACCTGGTGGGTCGGTGGTCACTCGCTCGGTGGGGCGATGGCGGCCTCCTTCGTGGCCGGCCAGGAGCCGGGCAGGTTCGAGGGCCTGCTGCTGTGGGGGGCCTACGCCGTGGACGGGACCGGGCTCGCCGACCGGCAGGACCTCGAGGTCCTGTCCGTGTCCGGCTCACGTGACGGGCTGTCCACGCCCGAGGAGATCCAGGCGCGCCGTGACCTGCTCCCGCCGGACGCGAGGATGGTCGAGATCGAGGGCATGAACCACGCGCAGTTCGGGCGGTACGGGTCCCAGGCGGGGGACCGCACCCCGACCATCAGCGACGCCGAGGCGACCTCACGGCTGCTCGAGGCGCACCTTCCGGTCCTGGGGGAGCTCGGCGGCGAGGTCGGTCATCCTCAGGGCTAGCCCGAGGCGTGGCTGGTCGTCACCGCACAGCTCCCGGGCCAGCGCGGCGCTGACCATCGCGATCGCGTGCCGCACGGGCCGGCTCGGGGGCGCCCCGAGCTGGAAGCTCGAGCCCTCGATCCCGATGACCACGAGGTCCTCCGGCAGCCGCTCCAGCGCGGCCGCGAGCTGCAGGGTGGTCGCGACGCCGAGGTCGTGGGTCCCCCCGCCGGTGTCGGGCAGGTGGGCGAGCAGGCGCTCGCCGGCCCAGCGGTGCACGGTGCCGGGCCGGCGGCCGGTGCGCACGGTGTCCACCAGCACGACCCTCTCGGCGCGGTCCCACAGCGGGTCGGTGAGGATGCCGCTCGGGTCGCCGGTGACCTGCCGGACGACGACGCCGGGGGCCTCTGCCAGGGCGCTGGCGACCAGGTGCCCGGCCGCGTCGTCCCCGCGGTCGGGGTGGCCGACACCCAGCACCAGGCAGGTCATCGTCGTCGCACCGTCAGGTCGAGGAAGTGCGTGGAGCAGGAGATGCACGGGTCGTAGTTGCGGATCGCCTGTTCACAATGCCACTGGAGATCGTCGTCGTCCAGGGTCAGGTGCGCCTGGACGAAGTCGAGCAGGTCCCGCTCGATGGCGGGCTGGTTCTGGGAGGTGGGGGGCACGATCACCGCGTCGGTGATCAGGCCCTCCTCGTCCAGCTCGTAGCGGTGGTAGAGGATGCCCCGGGGGGCCTCGGTCGCGCCGTGGCCGACGCCGGCGACCGGTGTCACCTCGATGGCGGGGCGCTCGGGACGCTCGTAGGCGTCGATCAGCCGCACCGCCTCGTCGAAGGCGTAGGCGGTCTCGATCGCCCGGACGACGATGCTACGGAAGGGGTTGGTGACCGCGCCGATGGCGTCCACCTCGGTGGCCAGCGCGTGCAGTTCCTCGGGGAGGCGGTCGTGGTTGAGGGCCAGACGCGCCGCCGGGCCGACCAGGTAGGTCCCGCCGGCGCGCATGCGGCCGTGCAGCGCGGTGGAGTGCGCGACGTGCTCCTCGTGGAAGTGCGCCGGCCACTCCTCGATGGGGACGTCCAACCCGGTGGTGGCGACCAGCCGCCCGTCCTCCAGCGGGTACCCGGTCGAGCCGGGCGGCAGGCGCTCCGGCTCCGGGCGCAGGGCTACGAAGGTGTGCTCCTGGGTCAGGTCCGGGAACTCGAAGCCGGCGACCAGTCGGGTCGCCTCGATCGCGGCCTGGCGGCCCCAGCTGAGCTCGTCGACGAGCGCGTCGAGCTCGGCCCGGGTCGGTGCGCGGTGGAACCCCCCGATTCGCACGTTGATCGGGTGGATCGCCCGCCCACCGACCACCTCCAGCAGGGTGTTGCCCGCCTTGCGCAGCCGCAACGCCATCTCCACCAGGTCCCGGTGGTCGGCGGCCATCTCGATCGCGCCCTGGTAGCCGAGGAAGTCGGGCGCGTGCAGCAGGAAGATGTGCAGGACGTGGCTCTCGATCCACTCGGCGCAGTACAGCAGCCGGCGCAGCTGGCGGATGCCGTCGGGCATCGTGGGTCCACCGGGTGCGTCCACACCGCACACCGACTCGATCGCGTTGATCGAGGAGAGCTGGTAGGCGACCGGGCAGATGCCGCAGATCCGGGCGGTCAGGTCCGGGGGCTCGTGGTAGGTCCGGCCCCTCAGGAACGCCTCGAAGAAGCGTGGCGGCTCGTAGATGCGCAGCTGCACCTGCTCGACGCGGCCGTCCACCACCTCGACGTGCATCGCTCCCTCGCCCTCGACCCGGGCCAGCGCCTCGACCGAGATGGTGCGGTCGTGGGTGTGGCTCACGGTGCCACCTCCTCGTGGATCCTGGCCTGGCGCCGGAAGGCTGGCGCGTCGGCGTTGAAGGTGCGGAACAGCCGGATGAGGTCCGGGTGCTCGAGGGCGAAGCGCTCCTCGAGCCAGCCGGCGAGCGAGGCGGTGTTCGCGGTCTCGGCCGGCCCGAAGCAGCCGTAGCAGCCGCGGTCGACGCTGGGGCAGCGTGCGTTGCAGCCGGCCTGGGTGACCGGTCCAAGGCACGGGATCCCGTCGGCGACCATCACGCACCGGTTGCCGCGCAGCTTGCACTCGACGCACACGGCGTAGGTGGGCGTCACGGGCTTGCGGCCGGCGAGCAGGGCGTTCAGCACCTCGACGAGCTGGTCGGTCTCGATCGGGCAGCCCCGCAGCTCCAGGTCCACGGGGACGTGCTCGGCGATCGCGGTCGACTCGGCGAGGGTGTCGACGTACTCCGGCCGCGCGTAGACCAGGGACCGGAAGGCCTCGACGTCCGCGGAGTTGCGCAGGGCCTGGATGCCGCCGGCGGTCGCGCACGCGCCGATGGTGATCAGCGTCGTGGACACCGCGCGGACGTGTCGGATGCGCTCGGCGTCCTCGGGGGTCGTGATCGAGCCCTCGACGAGGGAGATGTCGTAGGGCCCGTCCTTGACCTCGCGCGTGGCCTCGAGGAAGTAGGCGATCTCCACCTCCCCGGCGATGGACAGCAGCTCGTCCTCCGCGGACAGCAGGGACAGCTGGCAGCCGTCGCAGGAGGCGAACTTCCACACCGCCACGGTCGGTCTGCCGATGCGTTCGTCCATCACGCCCACCCCCTACAGCTCACGCACGTCGAGCAGCTCGGCCACCTCCGGCCAGGTGAACACCGGCCCGTCCCGGCACAGGAACACCGGGCCGAGCTGGCAGTGCCCGCAGGTCCCGACCCCGCACCGCATGTTGCGCTCGAGGGTGACGTAGACCCGCTCGGCGGGGACCCCGCGGGCGAGCAGCGCCTGCGCGGCGTGCCACATCATCACCTCGGGGCCGCAGGTCAGCACCACCGCGTGCTCCGGGTCGAAGGGCACGCGCGGGATGAGCCGGGTGACCACCCCCACCCGGCCGCTCCAGCCGCGCACGGCGCTGTCCACGGTGATGTGGACGTCGATGCCTGCGTCACGGTGCCAGCGGTCGAGGTCGTCGCGGAACACCAGGTCCCGCGGGCTGCGCGCGCCGACGAGCACCACGATGCGGCCGAACCGTTCGCGCTGCCGTAGGGCCTGGACGATCGCGGGACGCACGGGCGCGAGCCCGATCCCGCCGGCCACGATGACCAGGTCCTTGCCCTCGGCCTCAGCCATCGGCCAGGGGCGGCCGTAGGGGCCCCGGATCCCGATGGTGGTCCCCGGTTGCAGGTCGTTGAGCGCCTTGGTCACCCAGCCGACCGCCCGGATCGTGTGGGACAAGAGCCCAGGGGTCGCCGGATCGGAGGAGATGGAGATCGCTGCCTCGCCGACCCCGTAGACGTACACCATGTCGAACTGGCCGGGTTCGAAGGCGATCGGGTACTGCTGTGGCATGACGTCGATCGTGACGATGTCGTGGGTCTGGTGGCGGACCGAGGTGACCCGGTACGGCCGGCTCGTCAGACGACCGGGCAGGTCGGTGGTGGGCAGGGCGTCCAGCACGGCCATGGTCCTCACCCCTCCCGCAGCCCGCTCGGGACGAGCGGCCAGGCGTCGCCGGTGTCCTCCGAGGTCCGGCGCATCGTCGCGACCTCCTCGGTGAGGTCGATGCCGACCGGGCACCAGGTGATGCACCGCCCGCACCCGACGCACCCGGAGGTCCCGAACTGGTCGATCCAGGTGGCCAGCTTGTGGGTCAGCCACTGCCGGTAGCGGGCCCGGGTGGTGGTGCGCACGCTGGAGGGGCCGGTGTGGGTGAACTCCAGGCTGAAGCAGGAGTCCCAGCGCCGCTCACGGCTGGCGGTGGTGCCCGCCAGGTCGGTGCGGTCCTCGACCGTGGTGCAGAAGCACGTCGGGCAGACCAGGGTGCAGTTCGCGCAGGCCAGACACCGCTCGGCGATGGCGTCCCAGTGGGGGTGCTCGAGGTTGTCGAGCAGTAGGTCGTGCACCGCGTCCGCGTCGAGGTGGCGGCGGATGCGCTCGACCGCCGCGGTCAGCACACGGTCCCGTTCGGCGAGGTCGTCGTCGGTCGCGGCAGGGGCGTCGAGCTGCGCGAGCAGATCCCGTCCCCGCTCGGTACCCGCCCGTGCCAGCAGCCGGTGGGTGGGCGCGGGCAGCTCCGTCAGCACGAGGTCGACCAGGCCCGCCGCCGCGTGCGCGTCCTCCCCGTCCAGCTCCAGGCCCGGACCCGTGCCCATCGAGGGGCAGAAGCAGGTCGCCGCCGGCGCCTGGCACTCCACCGCGATGAGCAGCACGTCGTCACGGTTGGCGGCGTACACCTCGTCCGCCACCGGGCCGTGCAGCAGCACGCGGTCCTGGATGGCGATGGCGGCGGCCTCGCAGGGCTTCAGCCCGAGGTAGGCCGTCCTAGACGGTGCCGGGACCGCCTCGTCGATCGCGAAGCTCGCGTCGTCCTGGGCCTGCGCGGTCCACAGCGGGTGTCGAGGTGGCAGCAGGCGGCGCTTGGCGCTGCTCGGCCCGACGGCGTACCCGAACCAGTCCTCGTCATCGCCCTGGGTGAGCTCGTAGCGTCCCGGGCCCTGCTGGTCGCCGACCCCCCGCGGCAGGTCCGCGACCTCGGTCACCGGACCGTGGACGATCGCCCCGTCCACCTCGGTGGGACCGACCACCTCGTAGCCGTCCTCGTGCAGAGCCTCGAGCAGGGCGCCGAGGTGGGGCTCGTCGAGCACGGACGCCGTGGCCATGCTGGTGCTCGTTGGCATGGACGCACCTCCCAGGCGCCACCGCCACGCCGGCGCACGGCGCCAACGGGCCCCACCCTACGGACCAGGGCCTTGCCGAGGCAGAGGCCTTCGTCCCGGAGGGTCCCGACGGCGGGGGTCGCCTGACCGGGCCGGTGCTGCCCACGGACCGCTATGGTCGCATCGAGGTTGAGCGTGCTCCGGCGTGATGCTGGTGCCGCGCTCGGCGTCCCGATGTCCCGAGCCGAGTCGAGGAGGACCCCGTGGGCCGGTCGAAGATCGCCAAGAAGGTGGACAAGCTCGAGAAGGAAGCCGACAAGCTGCGCAAGAAGGCGGAGAAGAAGGGCAAGGAGCTGCAGTCCAAGGCCTCGGACCGCATCGAGGAGCTCGACGAGGAGATCAAGGGTGAGGAGAAGGGCTCCAAGGCGGGCATCATCGCGCTGCTGCTGGCTGCCGGCGCCGGGGTCGCCGCCTTCGTCCTGAAGCGCAAGCGGGACCAGGAGCTGGACGAGGCCCTGTGGGAGGAGCCCCGCTCCATCTGAGC
>JBKHEJ010000009.1:0-28943 GCA_046540855.1 Nitriliruptoraceae bacterium | reverse complement strand
GATCCGGTCACCGGCACCCCCATGGTCGTGCCCATCGGGGCCCGTGCCCGCGACATCACACCACCGGTTCCTTCGTCGCAACAGGCTTCCGGAACATGGAACGAGGCGGCCATGCGTGCCACAGCGAGCACGCAGTAGAGGTGGCGTGAAGCCCCCTGGTATCGAACAGCCGCTCGAGCTCCCTTCACTCACTCTCACGGTTGGTCCGAGGATCACGTGAGTCAGGACCGAGAGGCACGCTGCCAACCATCGTGGAACGCGGTGCGCGGGACCACCGGCGACGACGGCGACCGATCCTCGCGGTGTTGGCGGCGGTGCGCCGGGTGGAGCGGTCAACCGAGACCGGAGTCGGCGGAGAGGACGTCCTCCACGCGGCTCGAAACACCCCCCGCGCTGCTCGTGCGGACCTCGCACCTCGCGGTCCTGAGAGAGGGAGAGAACCTCCAGCATCACCAGTCGTTCCCTCACCTGCCAGCGGTCGCGGGACCAGCGACCACTCTGGTACTTGCGCCCTTCCCTGGACCGCCATGCTGGTGAACGCCGACGGATGACGATCCCTTACCGGGTCGACACGTCTCGCAAGCGAAGGACGCGCGGACGCAGCGTCAGCCGGCGCGACCGATACGGGTCTCCGCCCAGTTCGGCACGCCCCCCATCACCCCGTCGGGGATCCGGGTGGGGTGCCCGAAGGCGATGGTCCGCATCCCCGCTGCTACGGCAGCAAGCAGCCCCGTGCGGGTGTCATCGACGGCGAGGCAGGTCGCAGGATCGATGCCGATCCCGGCAGCTGCGGCCAGGTAGACGTCAGGAGCAGGCTTGCCTACGCGGACGTCCGAGACGCTTACCACGGTGGGCACGAGCCGGTCGAGTCCGGTCGTCGCCATGCTGACCTCGGCGATGACCCGACAGGCGTTGGTAGCGATCGCGACCGGAACGAGGTCCGCGACCGCCCGAACGGTCTCGAGTGCACCAGGGATCGGGAGAACCTGGTGAGCGAACACGTCCGGTGCTCTACGCAGGATGACGGCACCCAGCTCATCCTCACGGCCCTGGAGCCCACAGCGCGCTGCGAGCGCCTCGTTCGCCACCGTCGGCGCACTTCCCGCAAGTTCGTCATCCTGGCGGGGCTCCCACACGCCACCGAGTTCGCGCACGGCCTGACGCTCGACCTCGAGCCAGGCACGTTCAGAGTCGACGAGCACGCCATCCAGGTCGAAGACCACCGCAGTGGCTTCCATCGGCGGGAAGCCAGCACTTGACAGCGACAGCATCGGACCGCGCAGGACCGTCCTCGGCGACGAGCGGGTCACGTCGTACCTCGGGAGGGAAGGGGCCGGTGCGGCCCACGGCTTTCGGCACTGGAGGTCAACAAGGACCGATCGACACCGCTCCCCTGGCCATGCAGAGCGCGGGCCGTTTCGATGGGTGGCGGTGGTGCCACGCCGATGCGTCTCCCTCCGTCCGCAGCGAACAGGTGCAGATCAGCTGCACGAGCGTGTAGATCGACCTGTTCCCCGACCGGCTGGTCGGCGGGGATCAGCGCGCGAAGCACGACGTCGTCGGTGATGGCCACGTGGAGTTGCGCGCTCGTTCCGAGGAGCTCGCGGAGGATGACGCGACCCGTGGCTCCGAGATCGTTGGGGGTCCCCACGCCAAGGTGCAGGTCCTCTGGCCGCACCCCCAGCTGGACGTTGCCACGGTGTCCCGCCGGAACGGTTGCCAGGTACTGGTCGGCCCGCCGGAGCACGCCACCGGTCAACGTGCCCTCAACGAGATTCATCCCGCCGAGGAACGCGGCGACGAAGGGCGTCGCCGGGGTACCGAACACGACCTCCGGGCGGTCCAACTGCTCGACGAGGCCCTCGCGCAGCACGCAGATTCGGTCGGCGAGGGTCAGCGCCTCGGTCTGGTCGTGGGTGACGTATACCGTGGTGGTCCCCAGGGCCTGCTGCAGCGCCCGCAACTCGGCGCGCATCTCCACGCGCAGTTTCGCATCGAGGTTGGACAGCGGCTCGTCCATCAGCAGCACCTGCGGGCCGCGAACCAGGGCACGCCCGATACCCACGCGCTGCTTCTGACCACCGGACAGCTGGTCCGGTCGCCGGTCCAGGAGCGCGTCGATCTGCAGGAGCCGGGCGATCTCATCGCTGCGGGTGCGTCGTTCCGTCTTTGAGACGCGCGCCATGCGCAGCGGGAACTCGATGTTGTCACGCACGGTCTTGTCTGGATAGAGGGCGTAGTGCTGGAAGACCATGGCCACACCTCGCGCCTGCGGCGCGGCGTGGGTCACATCACGCCCGCCGACCTCGATGCGCCCGGAGGTCGGATCCTCCAGACCCGCGATGGACCTAAGGAGGGTGGTCTTGCCGCAGCCGGACGGTCCGACCAACACCAGCAGCTCGCCGCGTCGACACTCGACGTCCACGCCTGCGAGTGCCACGGTGCCGTTCGGGAAGCTCTTGCGTATCCGCTGCGCCCGCACCATGGGTGCATCGGGCGTCTGGTGTGGTCGGTCACACGGCGGAGTGCCGCTGTAGGTCGCTGCCATCGTCGTCTCCTCGGCAGGCTGGGACCAGCAGTGCCGGTGGGTCCGGCCGCGGGCGGCCGGGCCCACCGGCGAAGCGTCAGCGCGTGAGCAACTCGTTCGCCCGTGCGACCGCTTCATCGAGGACCGTCTGCGTGTCGTCCAGCCCGCGCATCGCGGCAGCCACCGCGTCGACGATCAGGTCATCGACCTCGACGTTGTTGCGCGGGGCCGAGAACCACGGGATCGAGTCGGACGCCTGCTGGTAGCCGGGCTGCAGGCGGGGGTCCTCCTCCAGTTCCTCCAGACGGCCCCAGGGCTCGTCATCGGCACTGGTCTCGGTCACCAACAGGTTCGTCGACAGGTACCCGAGCTGTGTCGACTGCTCGTACTGCACCTCAGGGCTCGCGAGGTACTTGAGCACCTCCCAGGCCGCCGCGACGCGGTCCGGATCATCGGTCATGATGGAGAAGCCGGATCCCCCGACAGCCAGCGCACGCTCCCCGTCCGCTGGGATCGGCAGCAGCCCGGTGTCCCAGGCGAACCGGTCGCCGACACCCTCGTCGACCCGGCCGAGTGCACCGACGGTGTCGAGGATCATCCCTTGGTTGCCCTGGAAGAACCGCTCCCGCATATCGTCGTAGCCCTCGATCGGCATCAGCCCTTCATCGACCAGGCCCTTCCAGAACTCGACGGCCGCGACAGCTTCCGGACTGTTGAAGGTGAACTCGGTCTCCGCCTCGTTCATGAACGAACCACCCGCGGAAGCAAGGTTGGTCTGGAACATCCAGTTGTCGCCATCGGTTGGGTAGGTGATCGGCACTACGTCCTCGCCGAGAGCCTCCCGCATCGTGCGCGAGACCGCGAGGACGTCCTCCCAGGTCTCCGGGGGGGCGTCCGGGTCGAGGCCGGCCTGCTCGAACAGGTCGCGGTTGTAGTACATGACGGCGTTCGAGTAGGCGTAGCCCATGCCATACAACTCGCCGTCGAAGCTCATCAGGTCGAGGAACGCCGGGTCGTACATCGCAGCGAAGTCCTGCCCCTCAGCATCGAACAGGTCCGTGAGGGGGGTGACACGATCGGCCTCGACGAACTGCCTTAGGTTGGACAGTCCCATCATCGCGATGTCGGACACATCATCCGCTGCGATCTCGCGCTGAACGGCTTGTGCGAGGTCGCCGTACCAGCCGTTGACCTGTCGCGTCTCGATCTCGAAGTCGACCTGGCCACGCAGATCATCGAGCGCCTCCTCGATCGGGACACCGAGGAAGTCGGGGGAAACATAGGTGAGACGGATGACGTCGACCTCGCCGTTAGCGGCCACCTCCTCGGTGTCGGCAGCGGTATCGGACTCCGCGGCGGTCTCATCATCTGTCGCATCGCTGGAGGCAGCGGCGACCGATTCGGTGTCGGCGCCGTCATCCTCGCTGGCGCACGCGGCCAGCAGCAACGCAGCGACGGCGAGGAACGCTCCGGCCACACGAGGTCGCCGGAGCAGGGGCTTGTTGGTGGTGCGCATCGGGAGCTCTCCGTCGGTATGGGTGCGATGTGCAGGAGGTGGTACTCAGTGCTGCCCGCCCGAGAGGGCGACGCCCTCCACGATCGAGCGTGAGGCCAGGACGAAGCCGATGAACATCGGCAGAACGCCCAGGACGGATGCCGCCTGTTCCGCGGCGTAGATGCGGTTGTTGTCGAAGGTGAAGGTGGCCAGAGCCCACGGCACCGTGGCCGCGGTGTCGTCGGTCAGCACGAAGAACGGCCAGAAGAAGCTGTTCCAGTGGTTGACGACGCTGAAGATGCCGAAGGCGACGATCGCGGGCCTGGCCAGCGGGGCAGCGACGCGCCAGACGAGCGCGAAGGTGCTGGCACCGTCGAGCCGGGCCGCGTCGACGACCTCCTGGGGCATGGTGAGGAAGAACTGACGGAACAGGAAGATGCCGAAGGCAGATCCCACGAAGGGCAGGATCAGCGCCGCGTGGCTGTTCAGGAGCCCGAACTGGTTCAGCAGCAGGTAGACCGGGATCGCGACGACCTGCCCGGGGATCATCAGACAGAGCAGGACCGTCCACAACCCAAGCCCCGAGCCGCGGAACCTCAGCCGGGCGAGGGCGAAGCCGGCTGGAACGCACACAGCGAGCTGCAGCAGCAGGATCGAGGCGGTGACGATCACGCCGTTGCGGTAGTAGTGGAGGAGATCGAGCCGGTCGAGGACCGTCCGGTAGGTCTCCAACGTCCAGGTGGGAGGGAGCAGGCCGGGGGCGAACACATCCGACTCGAACTTGAAGCTGGTGAGCACCATCAGGACGAACGGCGCGAGGATGAAGACCGCACCGAACGCGAGCGAGCCGTGGAGCGCCAACTGACCCCAGGGGCCGTAGCGTCGGTACTGCCGCGAGGGCTGGTGCGCGGTCATCGCCGTCCCCCGCGTTCGAGCCGCTTGCCGAAGGTGCGGAGCTGGACCAGGGTCACGACCGTTAGGAGCAGCAGGAGCACGACGCTGACGACCGCGCCCCCGCCGATGTCGAGGTAGTCGATACCGCGTCGCCACAGCACGTAGAGCAGGGTCTCCGTCCGCCCGAGGGGTCCACCCCCGGTCATGACGATGATCGTCTCGAAGGCCTGGAAGGCGAAGGTGAGGTTGATGACCGTCACGAACAGCGTCGTCGGGCCGAGCGCCGGCCAGGTCACGTGCCAGAACAGCGACCAACGGCCGGCCCCGTCGAGGCGCGCGGCTTCCTTCGTGGGCTCCGGTACGCCGGTCAGTCCGGCCAGGAACAGCACCGCGTTGTACCCGACCATCGACCACACGCCGACGATCGCGACCGCCGGCAGGGCGAGGGACAGGTCCGTGAGCCAACCCTGGACCCCGAACACCTCGCCGACGGAGCGGTCGATCAACCCCGTGTCCGGGAAGAACAGCCACCGCCAGGCAACGGCGCTCGCGACCAGGGTCGAGACCACCGGCAGGAAGTACACCGCCCGCCAGAAGCCGCGGGCGTGTTGGACCGCCTGCATCGCGAGCGCCACCACGAGGCCGAGCACGATGGCGGTGGGGACGGTCAACACCACGTAGACCATGGTGTTGCGAACCGCGCGGGCGAGTTCCTCGCTCGGTAACAGGCGCTCGAGGTTCTCCGTGCCGATCCATCTAGCGGTGTCGGTGAGGAAACTGAACTCCATGCCGGAGAGCACGAACACCGCGACCGCAGGCAGGAGCGTGAAGGCTGCCAGGAAGAGGAACGCTGGTAGCAGCAGGACGGGCCCCTGCCAGCGCTCCGGGACCAGACGCGGGAGCGGACGCGGCTGCATCGGTGAGAGCACGTGCGTCAGCGCGGCTCGATCGACCTGGGTGGCGGCGACCCGTCCGTCGCGGGCAGCCGTGGTGGCGTCGGGGATCACGGGAGCGGTCACGCGGTCACCGCCTGCCCGGCGACGGCTTCCGGCTCCTGCCGGACCGCAGGCAGCGGGACGCCCCGAGCGACCCCGTCGAGGTCCAGGGTGACGATGGTGTCGCCGATCACGACGGGGTGCTCGAGAAGCGCTCCGGGTACCGAGCCACGTCCAACGACGGCCCCGGAGTCGAGCCGGACCACCCTCAGGCGACCGTCACTGAGGCCCAGCACCGCGACGTCGTCCGCGAGCGCGGGTGCGCTGGCGAGCGCGGCACCTACCCGCGCGTAGGGCAGTCGGGGAAGCGCGGCGTCGCCGCTCTGATCGAACCGCCACAGCCACCGGCCCGTACCCGCGTCCCGGGCCTGGAGGGCCGTGCCGTGGTCCACCAGGAGCACCACGTCCCGAGCTACGACCGGGGCAGCGATCGCGAACAACCCCGGCGCGGGAACCGACCACCGCTCCGTGGCGTCGGGCAGCGTGCGGCGCACGAGCCGTCCGGCCTCCATGACCAGCACATCCTCGGCGATCCGTACCAGGTCGGCGCGCGGAGCCCGGGGGATGCCGTCGCCCCATCCGGCGGTCGCCGCGTGCTCGACGGCGTTGTCCGGGGTCTGCACCTGCCCACTGTTGGCGTCCAGCACGATGAGCCCCGGCGCCTGAGGCCAGAACCCGACCACCACATGGCCCCCGACCACGGTTGGGGCCGTGTAGTTGACATGGTTGAGGTGCTGGCCGAGATCCCGGCGTTGCCAGACCAGCGTGCCGTCCTCGAGCCGGCAGGCAACCACCGCCGAGGCATCACCACTGAGGACGAGCCCACGACCGATCGAGGGGGTGTTCGTGACCCAGCTGAGCAACGGATCCAAGGCAGCACGCGACCAGCGCTTCGTCCCGCTGCGCACCTCCAGGCAGTGCAGGGTGCCCGAGACCGACGCCAGCACAGCCAGGTCACCTTCGACCGCTGGTGAGTCCCGGAACTGCTCGGCAAACGTGACCTGCCAGACCGGCTCGCCCGTCATGTGTTCCAGGGCGGTCACGGTGCTGCGACCCCGATCCTCGTCGGTGCTCGTGATGAGAGCGAACTCGCCGGCAGCGACCGGCGGGCCGCTCATGCCGCTGCCGGGCAACCGCCGAGCCCAGCCGGCCGGTGCGTCGAGGGCATCACGGGTCCGAGCGAGTGAGGTTCCGGGGCGACCACCCTCGAGCGGCGTGCCGGTCGGCGGCACCACGCTCCGCAGCCGCAGACCGTGTTCCGAGATCGTCGCCTCGCGCAGAGATGGCACGGTGCGATCCAGACCCGCGAAGAGCGGTGAACCGGTCGCAACATGCGCGGTGCCGCCGTGGTGCACGATCCGGGTCGCATGCCAGTGCCCGGTGAAGGCAGCGACAGGCGGTCGGGGCAACGCTGTCAGGTCGAGGTCACGGATGCGGTCGTGAGCCAGCAGGACCCAGGGTCGACCCCCGGCGAGTGTCAGGTCGGCCGCAAGCCAGGCGCGCTGCTGGTCGTCGTCCCGCCGCAGCGTCCAGGAGAACCAGTCCAGCACGACGAGGTGAACGGGACCGACGTCGAAGCTGTACCAGCGCGGGCCGAGATGACGCTCGTAGGCGCTGACGTCGAGGTGACCCTCGTCATCGACGCGATGGTCGTGGTTGCCGGGAACATCGACCACCGGGAGTGACCCGCGGCTCGCCCGTCGGTAGGCCTCAAACTCAGCGTCGCTCGCCCGGTCGGTCAGATCGCCCGTCGCGACGACGAAACCCGCAGAGGGCGCCAACCGCGGGAGCTGATCGAAGAGCGCGCGTACCCGCTGCTCGCTGGCCGGCGCCTCCATGCGTGCAAGCTCAGCGACGGCACGATCACACGCGACCTCGAAGCGGCGCGGCCGACCCCCGGCGAACGGATCCGTCACATGGAGGTCGGTCACGTGTACGAAACTGATCTCGTCGGCCGGCGACGAGCTCGCTGTGAAGCACAGGTCAGGGGCGTCTGATGGGAGGTACCAGATGGTGTCCGCGCCCGGGATCCTGCTTACCAGGTAGACGAAGGGCCCCTCGCAGTCGAGACGCGCGATACCGCTCGCGTCCGTCCGGGCGACGCGAGTGCCGTCACTCACGACCGCACCAGCGGCAGGTGTGCCTTGCACGGAGAGGACCTTCACCGGGCGCATCGTGCCTCGATCCACCGACTCGCCTCGTCGTTGCTGGCGGGGGAATGATTTCCAGACCGACGTTACGGAGGCGACTTGTCGGTGCGCTAACGGCCAGATGAACAGTCAGAAAGTTGATAAAGAACGCGCTATGCGGCAGGTATTGGCCGAATCTGCCCCGGCTAACCTCTCTCGCCGTGTTGGGAAATGATTTCCATAACAACGTACACCTGCCCGAGAGAGACACAGATGACAGCAACGACGGTCACGCCAACGACCTCGCACCACCAACCCGATGGACGACGGTCGTGGGGTGCGCTGCTGCTACTAACCCTGGCAGCAGGCATCAGCGCCCCCGGGCAGACCATCGGTGTCTCGGTGTTCATCGATCCGATGCTCGAGTCCCTGCCCGTCTCCCGGACCCAACTGTCGACCGCCTACCTCGTGGCGACCCTGGCCGGAGCGGCGGCGCTGCCGCGTGTCGGCTCGTGGACCGATCGGGTCGGCGTCCGTCGCGCGCTGCTGATCGTGCTCGGGCTGTTCGCGGTGGCCACCACGGCAACCGCCACCGTCACCGGCCTGCTGGGGGTGGCCGCGTCCTTCCTGGCACTCCGCCTGCTCGGGCAGGGATCGCTCGGCGTCGTCACCGGCACGGGCGTTGCGGTGTGGTTCCGGCAGCGTCGTGGCCTGGCGATGGGCCTACTGTCGACGGGGTCGGCGCTGCTGCTGGCGGGCGCCCCCCTGCTACTCGGGCGCGTGATCGCACGGTTCGGTTGGCCCATGGCGTGGCTCGTAGCCGCCGGTGGTATCGCAGCCGTGCTCGTGCTCGTCGCGCTCCTACTCCCCGCCCAGCCGGCGCCGCCGACTCCGGCGCCCCAGGAGCGGGGCAACATGCCCGCCTCTGAACAGGAGCTGGACCGCCGCCAGGCGCTACGCACCTGGAGCTTCTGGGGCATCGCAGCCATCTCGGCATCCATCAACCTGTTGGTCACGGCGGTGACGTTCCACCACATCTCGGTGATGGCCGAACGCGGGCTGACCGCGCTCGAGGCCACCGCGGTGTTCATCCCGCAGATGCTTGGCGGGCTCGTCTCCGGACTCGCGGCGGGCACCATCGCAGACCGGTGGCCGGGCAACCGTTCGCTCGCGTTGTGCATGGGCGTGTGCGCTGTCGGGCTCGGGGTCGGCACGATCGTGGCGCCGGGCGGGCTCGCGCTCGTGTACGGCCTGCTGATCGGTGCGGCTCCCGGGGCGATCCGCGCGGTGGAGGGAACGCTGCTACCCGCCTGGTTCGGCACCCGGCATGTCGGTGGTATCCGGGGTGCACTCGCGTCGAT
The DNA here is from genome assembly GCA_046540855.1 of Nitriliruptoraceae bacterium. Classification (GTDB taxonomy): domain Bacteria; phylum Actinomycetota; class Nitriliruptoria; order Nitriliruptorales; family Nitriliruptoraceae; genus T1Sed10-7. Next base: position 19,542 of record JBKHEJ010000009.1, on the reverse strand, counting down.
CACGATCGGTGCCACGGCCGTCGGCCCCGTCGCTCTCAGCGTCCTCGAGACCTGGTCCTTCACGGTCGGTCTGCGCGTGCTGGCGATCTACGCCCTGCTCCTCATCGCGGTGGCCTGGACGGTGCGACCTCCACGCCGCGAGCGAGTAGCGTCCTGAACTGCGAAAGAGAGGAGCGCGATGACCGGCACCCTCCACCGGATACGCGCCGGCCTGGAGCACTTGAACCCATCCGAGGCACGGGTCGCCGTCGTGATGCTCGACGCGCCTGAAGCCGTGATCGAGCAGTCCATCACCGAACTCGCCGACCTCGCCGGCACGGCGGTATCGACGGTGTCGCGCTGCTGCCAGCGGCTCGGATTCTCCGGGTTCCAAGAGATGAAGCTCGGCCTTGCCCGGGAGCTGGCGCCCACGACGACCCCCGCGAGCCCCGATGCAGATGATCCCGGGTCGATGCTGCGGTTCGTCGCCGAGTTCGCAGGCAGACGGATCGCTGAGAGCGCGTCCCGCCTCGACGAAGCCGCCTTCGCCGCGGCCGTGGAGGCGATCGGAGGTGCGGAGGAGGTGCTCGTGGTGGGGTTCGGGACCTCGGCCTCGGTCGCGCTGGATCTGGCCTACCGCCTCCAACTACTCGGCATCCGCACCCAGCACCGGGCGGACCCCCACCAAGCGCACGTGGTTGCCGGGTCCCTGGGTCCCGGAGACGCCTGCCTCGCGATCAGTCACACCGGTGCGACACGCGAGACGATCCTGGCCGCAGAGGCAGCACGCGAGGCTGGTGCCGCACTCATCGGCATGACGAGCTACCACCGCTCTCCGGTCGCGGACCTCGCCGATCATCCGCTCATAGCGGGTGTCCGCGGCATGCAGATCAACCTCGCCCTCGGTGACGGTGAAGCGCGGTTGCCAAGCGTCAGCCGCCTCATGCACCTGGTGCTCGGCGACGCGATCGTTGCCACGCTGGCAGCCCGCGACGAGCAGCGGTCGCGGCAACAGTACGAGCACAGCCACGAACTGATGTCCGCGCACCTGTACTGACATACCCTCCCGTACCTGGGTGCCGGCATCCGATGGCGAAGGGCAGGGCGCGGCTCGCAAGGGTGCGATTCTCCGCTAGGACGCGGCCGAACGAGCAGCAGCAAGGGACCACCTGACCGGCAGCGGTCCGCCCTGGGGAGCACGGGGCCGGGTCGGTCGGCGGGACCGAGGAACCACAGCATGGGCCGTGACGGTGGCGCCTGCTAGCATTAGGTTCTCCTAACCTTATCTACCTGGAGCCGCCATCGTGTCGATCCGACCGGTCCTCGCCGCGCTGCTCGTCGCAGCCGTGACCCTGTCCTCCTGTGCCGGTGGTACCTCGGAGGACCCCGAGCCCGCACCGGACACGGGCGATGGCGTCGAGGATGAGGGCACGGAGCAGGGCGATGGTGATGCCGCGGCCGACGAGGACGAGGAGGATCCTCCCGGAGCCGAGGAGGAGGGCGACGAGCAGGCCGCGGCCTACCCGGTGACGATCGAGCACCGCCACGGGGAGACCACGATCGAGGAGCGCCCCGAGCGCGTCGTGACCGTGGGCCTGACCGACCATGACCCGGTGCTCGCCCTCGGTGTCGTCCCGGTCGGCACCAACGACTGGTACGGCGATCACCCCGGCGGCGTGTGGCCCTGGGCCGCGGACCTGCTCGATGGCGAGGTACCCACGGTGGTCGGACGGTCCATCGAGCTCGACCTCGAGGCGATCGCCGCGCTGGACCCGGACGTGATCATCGGGCTGTACGCCGGCCTCGACGAGCAGGTCTACGAGACCCTGACCGGCATCGCCCCGACCGTGGCGCAGCCCGCCGACTACGTCGACTTCGGGGTGCCGTGGCAGGAGCAGACCCGCATCGTCGGCGAGGTGCTCGGGATGCCCGAGGAGGCCGACGCTCTGGTCGCCGATGCCGAGGCAGCCGTCGACCGGATCCGCGACCAGGAGCCCGGGTTCGCCGGGGCTACCGCCGCGGTCGGGACCGACTTCGACGGCGTCTACGTGTACTCGCCGGACACCGGCATCGTTCGGCTGATCACGAGCCTCGGGTTCGAGGTGCCCGAGGCGATCGGTGAACTGGTCGGCGACGCCGATGGGGCGGCCCTCTCGCTGGAACGGGTCGAGCTGCTCGACAACGACGTGATGGTCTGGCTCGACGTCGAGCCTGGTACCGGCCCCGTCGCCGAACCCGTCTACACCGCCCTCGACGTCCACCAGCAGGGCCGGGAGGTGTTCCTGTCCACCTCCGGGGAGCTCGGCGGCGCCGGCTTCATCAGCGTGCTCAGCGTGCCCGTCCTCGCCGAGGCGCTCGCCCCCGCCCTCTCCGCTGCGATCGATGGTGATCCCGACACCGAGGTCCCACCGATCCGTTAGCCGGCCGATCGGGCGTGGAGGATCACCACCCCCGTCGCCGAGGCCGCCTCCGAGCGTCACCACACTCGACCGACCCGGTCGGTGTGAACGAACCGCGCCGTGCACGCACCCGGCGCGGTTCGCTCGGTCGGAAGATGGTGTCAACCGAAGGCCGCGGTCGGTCGTTGTACTCCACAGGATCGGGGATCGGGGCGCCGTGACGTTCGAGGACACCTACCAGAGGAACTACCGAGAGGTGGTGGCGTCGTCCTGGGCGATCTGCCGCGACCGCGAGGTGGCCGAGGATCTCGCCCAGGAAGCGTTCGCGCGTGCGTACGGCCGCTGGCGGAAGCTCGAGAACGGCGGGTACGCGGTGCCGTGGCTGCACCGGGTGGTGATGAACCTGACGATCAGTCACCTCCGTCGGCACGGCCGCGGGACGCAGCTCGAACAGCAGCACGCGGCCACCCCGGCGCACACGACCGACGTCTACGCGCAGGACGAGTGGCTCGTCTCGACGCTGCGGCACCTGCCCCGACGACAACGAGAGGCAGTGTTCCTGCGCTACGTCGCGGAGCTCGACGTCGAGCAGGTCGCCGCGGCGATGCGGTGCTCGACCGGCACCGTCAAGACGCACAGCAAGCGCGGGCTCGACCGCCTCCGCGACCTCATGCAGGTCCCCACGACCCAGCCGCTCATCGCCATGACCCCGCGTCAGGATGCCCCATGGACCAGCTGATCGACCGCCTGCGGAGCCAGACCAACGGTTTCGACGGCGAGGGCCTGGATCCCGGCCCGGCGCTGCCGTCCGTCATCCGACGTGGCCGTCGGCACGTGGCGACCTTGGCCACGGCCGGCCTTCTCAGCGTCGTCGGTGTGGTCGGCGCGGGCGCCGTCGTGGGCCCGGTCGTGATGGATCGGTTGAGCGAGCCGGCGGCACCGGAGGTCCTCGGTGTACCGGACCTGCTCCCCGATGAACCCGACCCGGCTCCTGGAGACACGACCCCGACCGACGAGGACGACGGGATCGTCATCGACGACGTGCCCGAGCCGGAGCCCACGGACGACGCAGAGCAGGACCCCTCGACCACGCCGCCCGACGACGCGCCCGAGCCCGAGCCGGAGCCCACGGACGAAGCAGAGCAGGACCCTTCGACCACGCCGACCCAGGGTTCTCCACCGGACCGGGTCGCGCCCGAACTGGTCGTGGCGGCACCTGCGGACGGCGCGACCGTGAGCGACGGCACGATCACGTTCACCGGCACGGTCGAGCCCGAGGCGTCGGTGAAGGTCGGCCGGTACTCGGCCACCGTCGGCCAGGACGGCGACTGGACGCTGACACTGGTCGCGACGGAGGGCCGGAACACGGTCACGTTCACGGCCACCGATAGCCGCGGCAACCAGACCTCTACCACCCGCACGGTCACCTACGAGCCGGCCACGGCCGCACCGATCGACGCTGGGGGTGGTCAGACGGACGACGGCGGAGGCGAGCCATCCGGCGCGGCCTTCAGCGCGCAGCAGCAGGCTGCCGAGCTCACCTCGTCGCCCTTCACCAACGTCTACACCGGGACGGCGCCAGCGGGCCAGAAGGTCAAGATCACCAGCCGGTACGGCCGCGCCCACGGCTGGGCCGACGAGGCAGGCAACTGGCGGATCCCGGTGACCTTCACGCCACCGCCCGGTACCAAGAGCTTCCGCGTGACCGTCAAGCTCGTTGACCAGCCCGGCACGAAGCAGATCCTCAACCTGACGACCGTCAACGACGTCGAACCCGTGGCCTTCACGGCGAGCCAGCAGCGCTCCGAGCTGACGAGCGCGCCCTACACCAACACGTACACAGGCACGACCACTCCCGGCACGAAGGTCAAGGTCGTGTCCGACCACGGGTGGGGCTACGCCTGGGCGGACGAGGCGGGCGACTGGGAGATCACCGTCACCTTCGACCCACCGGCCGGGACCACGTCGTTCCCGGTGACGGCCCGTCACGACCGCGATGCCTCGGTGGCCCGGTCGTTCACGTTGACCACCGTCGCCCCGGAGGCGGCACCCTTCACGGCCGGGCAGCAACGCACCACCGTGACGGTGGGCGCCCCGTCCAACACCTATAGCGGCACCGGGGTCCCGGGCCGGGAGGTCCTCATCTGGACGGAGGCCCACGGGCGGGCCACGACCGTGGTCGGTGGGGACGGGACGTGGGCCGTCGACCTCACCTACGCCAACGTGGCCGTGGGCGACCGCTTCGACGTCAAGGCGAAGGACAAGACCACCGGCACGGCTCACTGGTTCACCGTGGAGGTCGTGGAAGGCTGAGCGTCCGGTCGAGCAGCGGGCGGTCGAGCGGCAGGCCGTTGAGCCGCGGATGCGGCACCGGACGCGCCCGGATCGGCCGTCCACCGGCGGTATGGTTCGCCGAGCCGCGGAGGTCGGAACCCACCCGGACCCCCGTCGGGCTGATGGCACCAGATCCGCATGCGACCCGGGGGAGGCCGTGCTCAGCACCGCGCTCCACGCCACGGTCCGGCATGCGACGCGCCTCGGGCACCGCGTCCTCGACCTCTGTCGCGCGCTCCTCGGTGGGCCGCGGATGCCGACCCTAGAGCGCGCCGCGAGCGACACCACCCACACGGCGGACGAGGTCCCCGGGCTCGACGAGCCCTTGGGCAGCGCGGCGAGCGGCCCATCACCGGATCAGGACCATGACGGCCGATCCCAAGCGGCCCTGCCCGCACCCGGCCGGGCGGTCCCGCCGTGGGCGCTGTTCGTGCTCGGACTCGCGGTCCTGGCCTGGAGCCTGGTGGCGAACTGGGTGATCGGCGACCCGGGCTACACGGCGCGGAACCTGCTCCTCACCATCACCCTGCTGGTGGTCGCCCGCGGCGCAGGGCTGGCGCCGGCCGAGCTGGGCCTGGAGCGGGACCGCGTCTACGACGGACTGCGCTGGGGTGGCGGCGCAGCCGCGGTGATCGCGGTCGTCCTGGTTGCCGGCGTCCTGCTCGCCGACGCCCTGCCCGGCGTGGCGACGCTGCTGGACGACGAGCGTGCACAGCTCGAGGGCTCGGCGCTCGTGAGCGCTGCGCTGGTCAGGATCCCCGTCGGTACCGCGGCCTTCGAGGAGACGCTGTTCCGGGGCGTCCTCCTCGCGGTGTTCCTGCGCGGGACGAGCCTGGGCCGGGCCGCGCTCGGGACCAGCGCGCTGTTCGGCCTGTGGCACGTGGCCCCCACCGCGGTCAGCCTGGAGCTGAACGGCGTCGTCGCCAGCTCACCGGAGGGCATCGCGGCGATCGCCGGTGCCGTGGCCGTGACCACCGTCGCGGGTCTCGGGTTCACCTGGCTGAAGGTGCGGTCCGGCAGCCTGCTCGCGCCGGTGCTCGCGCACTGGGCGACCAACGCGTTCGGTCTCCTCGCGGCGGCGGCGAGCCGGGCCCTCAGCTGACCGCGACGGCACCGTCGCCGGGCCCGCCGCAGGCGGCTCAGGGCCGGGCGGTACCGGCGAGGTGGTGGGTGTGGGCCGGGCGGGGCGGAACGGAAGCGGTCAGGGACATGGTCCGGCCGCAGCGACCAACGGCCGGGGTCGGTGGCTGAGCACCGCTCCTACCCTCGAGCAGGTGTCGTACCGGAGGTAGCGCCATCTACGAGATCGAGACCCGCACCCTCGACGAGCAGGACACCGCGGTCGTACGCCGACGCATGGACGCCAGCGAGCTGATCTCCTGGCTGTCCGGGGTCTACGGCACGGTCACGCTCCACCTGCAGCGCATCGGGGTGGCGATCGCCGGCCCGCCGTTCGTCCGCTACCACGAGCGTGACGGCCACGTCGATGTCGAGGCCGGTGTGCCGACCGCGGAGCGGATCACGCCGAAGGACGAGGTGACGCTCTCGTCGCTGCCAGCCGGGCCGGTCGCCACGGCCTGGCACGAGGGTGCTCCGGACGAGGTGGACCGCGCCGTCGCAGCGGTGGAGGACTGGATGGTACGGACCGGCGTCGAACCGGTCGGGCCGCCCTGGGTGGTGCACCACATCGACCCGACCGCGCTCCCGGAGCGCGACACCTGGACGAGCGAGGTGGTCCAGCCCTACCGCGGCTGACGCTGCCGTCGCGGACCGGGCGGCGTTCAGGTCGTGAGCCGCCGGTGACGAGGTCATCAAAGGGACCGCCCTTCCTGCGAGGGCGTATGAGACGCTCACCCGTCGTCCTGGTCGAGCACCAGGTCCAGCCCCTCGATGCCGGCCACCTCGACCCCGGCGCTCCCGACGGTGATCGCGACCTCGCGTTCGCCGAGGTGGAGGCCCTCCACGGTGAGGTGCTGCCCGACCGGCAGGGACGGCGCCAGCCGAACCACCCCCCGGGGCAGGTCCGGCTGCAGACCCAGCATCGCACGCAGCAGTAGCAGTGGCGCCGCGGCGCTCCAGGCCTGCGGGCTGCACGCCACCGGGTAGGGCACCGGGACGGGGAGTTCCTGGCGTGACGTCCCACCGAGGAGCTCCGGGAGTCGGTGATCGAACCGCTCCGCGAGGTCGAGCAGCTCCGAGGTCACCGCCCTGAAGGCCTCCCTGGCCCCGACCCGCGCCAGGCCCGCTGCGATGATGGCGGTGTCGTGCGGCCAGATCGCACCGCGGTGGTAGGCGAGCGGCGAGTACGCCCGCTCCCCCGCTCCCAGCGTCCGGATGCCCCAGCTCGCGAACAGATCGTCGGAGGTGACCCGACGTGCGACCTGCTCGGCACGCTCCGCGGGGAGGATGCCGGTCCAGAGGGCGTGCCCCATGTTGGAGGTCGCGACCTCGAGCGGCCGCTTGTCCCGATCGAGCCCGAGCACGAGCCCACCCAGCCGATCGCTCCAGAAGTCCCGGAGGAACCGCTCCTTGAGCCCCGCCGCCTGTTGGTGCAGCCGGTCGGCAGCGACCTCGTCGCCGGCGGCGCGCTCGAGGTCGGCGAGCCCGAGCAGGGCACCGTAGACGTAGGCCTGCACCTCGACGAGCGCGATCGGGCCCACGGCGAAGCTGCCGTCGGCGTGCACCATCGAGTCGCCGGAGTCCTTCCAGCCCTGGTTCTCGATGCCGCCCTCGTGCGGCACCGCCTCGACGTACCCATCGCCGTCGACGTCACCGTGCTCGACGCACCACGCGACCGCAGCCCGCGCTGCCGGGAGCAGTGCCCCGACGCGCGCCGGGTCCGCGCCCCACCGCGCCGCCTCCGCGAGCACCAGCACGAACAGCGGCGTCGCGTCCGCGGTGCCGTAGTACGCCTCGCCCGGCTCGAGCCCGAACACCCCGGACGCGCCCGTGCGCAGCTCGTGCAGGATCCGACCCGGCTGCTCCAGGGTGCGGGGGTCATGCCGCCGGCCCTGCCGACGTGCCAGGGCTTCGAGGATGTCCAGCACCGGACCGGTCCCGAGCGGCAGCGCGCTGTAGGCCGTCAGCAGCGCATCACGCCCGAACAGCGCCATGAACCAGGGAGCGCCTGCCGCGGTGAACCGTTCGCCGGCGGCCTCCATCCTCAGCGCGGTCAGATCCTCGACCGTCCCGGTGACGGCCGGCTCCCAGCGGTGGTCGCCGGAGCGCACCACGAGCTTCGATCCCGCCGCGCCATCGGGGTCCTCGCGGGCGGTGGCCGACGTCCGCCCGCCGACGCTGATCACCACCTCCCAGGTGATGCGCTCCCCGACCCCAGGGTCGACGAGCATGCGGAACCGGCCAGCCGAGGTCTGCACCTGCGGGCCGTGGAGCGTGACCTCGACCAGGGGAGAGCCCGGCGCGATCGCCTCGCCGCCCTCCGACCCGGCGGCGACGAGCCGGCCGGAGCCTGCAGGCGTGAGCTCGGCCACCTCCTCACCCGGCTCGGCCGCCTTCACCGCGAGCAGGTCCGCTCGGTCCGTTCCGAGCTCGATCAGGATCTCCATCGGTGGCCCGGGCGCGAGCCGGTGCAGCGTGTAGCGGTCCCGGACGTCGCCACGGACCTCCCGGTGGCGCAGCAGCACCCCGCGTGCATCGCCGTGGGCGTCGAAGGACGTGGCCATCGCGGTGTCGAGTCCGGCCGCACCACGCCGGGCGGCACGCAGCACGTTCGGCTCCACCCCGTCGATCGTCAGCCGGTAGCGAGCGAGGCACCGTCGGTCGTGGTGGTAGACGCCGTGGAAGGTGCCCTCCTCGAACGCCCCGGCCGGATCGCTGGTCACGACCGTGCCGGCCGAGACCAACGACAGCGGGGTCTGGGAGGGGATCGCTCGCGGCGACGCCTCGGTCATCCCTTGACCCCGGTGGCGGCGACACCCTGGATGAAGTAGCGCTGGAAGGCGAGGAAGACGAGCAGCACCGGCAGCGTCGTCAGCATCGAACCCGCCATCGCCACCGGGGTGTTCAGCGACTCGCCGGTCGCCTGGGCGATCTGGCTGAGCCCGAGGGGCAGCGTCCAGACGCTCGCGTTGGTCGGTGCGGCGATCAACGGGTGCAGGAACTCGTTCCAGGATCCCTGGAAGCTCAGGATCGTCAGGGCGATCAGGCCCGGGGCAGCCATCGGGAGGACCACCCGCCACCAGGTGGTGAACACGCTGGCACCATCGACCTTCGCGGCCTCCTCGATCTCACGCGGGATGGACTCGAAGAACTGCTTCATCAGGAAGATCCCGAAGGCGTCGACCGCGAGGGGCAGGATGAGGCCGGAGAACGAGTTCAGCATCCCGAGCTGGCGAAGCACCAGGAATCGCGGGACGGCGAGGACGATACCCGGCACGGCCAGGGTCGCGACGACGAAGGCGAAGATCGCCTTGCGGCCGGGGAAGTCCAGTCGTGCCAGCGCGTACCCGGCGAGGGAGTCCAGGAACAGCCGCCCCACGGTGACCGACAAGGTGACGATCACCGAGTTGCGCAACCAGGTCGGGAACGCCGAGCTGGCGACGACCTGCCAGGCCTCCAGCGTCGCTTCGTCAGGCACCAGCCCAAGGGGGTTGGCTGCCACCTCGGCTCGGGTCTTGAACGAGGCGGAGATCGCCAGCAGGAACGGCATGAGGTAGAGGAACGCGAACACGAGCAGCACGCCGTACCCGAGCATCCGTCGGGTGCGTCGGGTCAGGCGGTCCAGAGGGGTCCGGCCCGAGACCACGGTGGTCGTCGCCATGGGATGGCCTCCTCAGTCGTCGGTGCGGAGCACCCGCCGCTGGAGCAGGGTGAACGCGATGATCAGGATGAACAGCAGGAAGCTGATGGCCGCGGCACGACCCATCGCCGAACCGTCGAAGCCGTCGCGGTAGACGAGGTAGGCCGGGGTGAGCGTCGTCTTCTGGGGCCCACCGCCCGAGATGACGTAGATCTGGTCGAAGACCTGCCAGGTGCCGATCAGCCCGATGGTGAGCACGAAGAACAGGGTGGGCTTCATCAGCGGCAAGGTGATGCGGAGGAAGTGCTGCAGCCGGGTCGCACCGTCGACCCGCGAGGCTTCCTCGACCTCGACGGAGATGTTCTGGAGCCCCGCCAGGAAGATCAGCATCAGCGTGCCGGTCGTCGTCCAGGTCGCCAGCAGCATGATCCCGAACATCGTCACGCTGGGACCGGAGAGCCACTCCCACAGCGACAGCCCCAGGACGCTCGTGTCCGCGAGCCAACCGGGTGCTTCGTCCACGCCGAACAGCCCGAAGAGGTGGTGCAGCAGCCCGGAGGCGTCGGAGAGCCACCGGATGTCGTCGGGCAGGCCGATGAAGCCGAAGAGCGCGTTGATGGCCCCGTTGGTCTGGAAGAGGAAGATGAACACCAGCCCGATCGCCACCGACGAGGTGATCGACGGGAAGTAGTAGGTGGCTCGGAAGAAGGTCCTTCCGCGGAGCACCTTGTTGTTGACGATCACGGCCAGGACGAAGGCGATCGCGGTCTGGACGGGGACCACCCCGAGCACGTAGTAGAAGTTGTTGCGGATCGCGGTCGCGAAGTCGCGACGCACCAGGCCATCCTCGATGAGCAGCTCCCGGTAGTTCTCGAGGCCGATGAAGTTGGAGGTGCCCATCGGCCGCAGCCCGGTCCAGTCGCGGAAGCTGACGTAGAGCGACATCGCCATCGGGAGCGCGAGGAAGACGATGATCCCGAGCAGGGCGGGCACGATGAACACCCAGCCCATGAACCGCTCGTCGGATGACCAGCGTCGCCACCTCGCGCGTCGAGGTGGTGGCTCGTCGTCAGGGGCGCGCGCAGGCAGCCCTGCGAGCTGATCGGGCGCCGTGCCCGCTGCGGTCGCAGCCGGACGCGTCGGTGCTTCGCGGTCGGTCGGATGGGTCGCCATGGCAGCTCCTCCCGCAGGCGCCGGACGGGGACGGCCGCAGCGCGGGCGCACGCGCGCGGCCTCGCGGGCGGTGACCGTGGGGTCCGGCCAGGGAGCACGCCGGACCCCACGTCACCCGCTGCGATCAGCCGAGGACGTCCGTGACGGCAGCGTCGATCCGCTCCGCAGCGGTCGCCGCGTCGATCGAGCCGTCCGCCATGCCCTGCAGGACCGAGTTGATCTCGTCGAGGGCCGGCGTGAACCCGGTCGGGAACTGCCAGCTGATGGCGTCGTCAGCCGCCTCGAGGTAGGCCTCGGTCCCGGGGTTGGCCGCGACCCACTCCTCCCGTGCGGACTCCCGTGACGGGATGACCGGGAAGTCGAGGGTGAAGTCCAGCATCGCGTCCGTGGAGGTCAGGTAGCCGGCGAGGGAGGCCGCCACCTCGGCGTCCTCGCTGTCGGCAGCCACCCCGTAGCACACGGTGAACGCGTACGCGGTGTTCGACTCAGGGCCCATCGGCAGCGGCACCGCCTCGTACTCCACGTCGGGGAACTCGCCGCTCATCGCGCCGATGATCCAGTTGCCCTCGATCGTCATCGCCGCACGCTCCTGGCCGAAGGCCTCGCCGGCCCAGCCAGCATCGAGCTCCGCGGGCGTGGCCGCCCAGCCCTCGCTGAACATCTGCTCGATGAACCGCAGACCCTCCAGGCTCTCCTCCGAGAGGATGTTGGAGGTCTCGTCCTCGGTCAGGACCGATCCACCGGCCTGGTGCAGGAAGATGCCGAGCCGCGCGAGCTCCGGTCCGAGGACGATCCCGGCACGCTCGTCGGTGGTCAGCTCCTCCGCGACGCTGGCCAGCTCCTCCCAGGTCGTCGGAGGCTCGAGCCCGGCCTCCTCGAACATCTCGACGTTGTACTGCAACGCCAGGATCGAGAAGTCCTTCGGGGGGCAGTACAGCTCCCCCTCGTAGGTGAAGGCCTCCCTGAGCGGCTCGTAGAAGTCGTCCGGGTCGTCCAGTCGGTCACCGATCGGCTCCAGCACCGCCTCACCGGCGAGATCCGGGAAGCGGCTCGAGTCCACGTAGAACACGTCCGCGGGGTCCCCCGCCGCAAGTGACGCGCGCAGGGTCGCCTCGAAGTCGCTGGAGAGCGTCAGGGCCGCCTCACCCTCAGGCCAGCCTGCCAGGACCTCCTCGAGGGCCTCGTTCTCAGCCGGTGAGGCGGACCAGCCGAGCAGCTGCAGGTCCGCGTCGCCGGCGTCCGGCAGCGCCTCCCCGCCCTCGTCCTCCGCCTCCTCGCCGGCGTCGTCCTCTGCCTCCTCGTCGGCCGGCTCGTCGAGCCCGAGCTCGTCGAGGCCAGCGTCGCCGTCACCGTCGCCGCCGCAGGCAGCGAGCACCAGAGCACCGGCAGCCACCGCCACCAGGCTCCGCCGGATCGAGATCGTCATCCGTATCCTCCCTCAGGTCAGGCTCGTCCCGAGGACGAGCAGCACTCCCGCTCACGCGGGAGCAGGTCGTTCAGGTGCTGCGGACGACCAGGTGCGGTTCGAGCAGCTCGGTGACCGCCGGGACGTCCGGGTCGTCCAGCCGTGCCAGGAGACGCGCGAGTACCCGCCGTGCCACCTCGTCGAGCGGCTGGCGGACCGTGGTCAGGGGGAACTCCAGGTGCGCGGAGATCGGCGCGTCGTCGTAGCCGACGACGCGGACGTCACGACCCTCCCGCAGGCCGCGGGCGCGCAGGCCCCGCATCACGCCGACGGCGAGCAGATCGCTCACGGTGACGATGGCATCCGGGAGCCCACCTGGCCGCACCGCGAGCTCGTCGACGGCCCGCACGCCGTCCTCGACCACGTTGAGGCAGCGGACGAGAGCGACGTCGGAGAGCGCCCGGCCGCCATCGAGCCACCCCGCCGTGAGCCCGGCGTAGCGATCGTCACCGGCGAGTGAGCCCTCCGGCCAGCCGACGAACCCGACGCGCCGGCAGCCGTCAGCCACGAGGTGCTCGGCGACGAGCTGCCCACCGCGCACCCCATCGACGTCGACGGCATCGTGAGCTGGCGAGCCACCGGTCCGGCCGAAGGTCACGAAGGGGACCTGCCGGTCGGCGAGCACCCGCACGCGGCGGTCGTCCCGTTCGGTGTCCACGAGCACGAACCCGTCCACGGTGCGGGTGTCGGCCAGCGGCAGGTGGGAGGTGACCGGGTCGTCGGTGCGCGGGAAGATCAGCAGGTGGAAGCCGTGTTCGGCAGCGACCTCGGACAGGGCGTGCACGAACCGGTCGAGCACGGGGCTGACCTCGTGCGGCCCGGTCGGCGCCAGATCGAGGGCGAGCAGGTGCGCCCGCTGGCTCCTGAGGTTCCGAGCCGTGCGGTTCGGGTGGTAGCCGAGCGCCTCGATGGCCTCCTCGACCCGGGACCGGGTCTCCGGGCGGACCCGTTCGGGAGCGTTCAGCACGTTCGAGACGGTCTGTCGGGAGACACCCGCCCTCGCCGCGACCTCGACGATGGATGCCATCACACCCTGTCCCTCTGACCTCCACCGAACACCAGGAGGTGCTCGCACGTATCCTGCATTAGAAGGTTCATATGAAGGTTCAAATACGATTACACCGCTCCGTCCAGACGGCAAGACTTCATGCGCTGAACGCACGCCGACGCGCGCTTGACAGCTCATCTTCCGTACGCGCTCACCGGCGTCGCGGAGCGACCAGCGACCGGCTTCCGGGCCGTAGGTCAGGGCCCTGTCGGCCGGCTGGCCCCCGGACTACCGTGCGCGCCATCGGCAGCGCCGATCGGGGAGCGGGAGGCATGCGGGACACGCTGGTCATCGGGGCGGGCAGCTCGGGGCTCGCCGCGGCGAAGAACCTGCGTCAGGCGGGCTTCGAGGTCGAGGTGGTCGAGCGCGAGGGGGACCTCGGCGGCAACTGGAACATCGCCGGGGAGCAGGCCCGCGTCTACGCCTCGACGCACATGATCTCCTCCAAGCCCTTCACGCAGTACCCCGACTTCCCGATGCCCGACGCCGATCCCGACTACCTGCACCACACCCAGGTGCTCGCCTACCTGCGCCGGTACGCGCGCCACTTCGGCGTCGACCGCCTCATCCGGTTCTCCACCGAGGTAACCGGCTGCGAGCCTTTGGAGGACGGCGGCTGGCGGGTGACGCTGCGCGACCGCACGAGCGGCGCCACCGAGGTGGTCGAGTACGCCCGGCTGGTGGTCGCCAACGGGCACAACTGGTTCCCGAAACGCCCGAGCTATCCCGGCCAGGAGAGCTTCACCGGCGAGGTGCTCCACTCGGCCGAGTACCACCACGCCGACCAGCTCGCCGGCAGACGGGTGGTCGTCGTGGGCGCCGGGAACACGGGCTGCGACATCGTCGTCGAGGCCGCCCAGCGCGCCGAGGTGGCCTACCACTCGACCCGGCGCGCCTACTGGTACGCGCCGAAGTACGCGCTGGGCCGTCCCGCCGACCAGGTCTCGGACCTCATCTTCAGCCTGGGCCTGCCGATCCGGACCACCCAGTGGCTGTTCGAGAAGACCGCCCGGCTCGTGGTCGGCCGGTACGAGCGGCTCGGGCTGCCCACCCCCGACCACCGCTTCCTCGAGACCCACCCGACGGTGAACCAGACCCTGCTCTACCACGTCGGCCACGGCGACATCACCCCCGTGCCAGACATCGCGCGCTTCGACGGTGACGTGGTCGAGTTCACCGACGGGCGGCGCGTGACGGCCGATCTGGTGGTGTTCGCGACCGGCTACCTCATCCGCTTCCCCTTCCTCGATGAGGACGCGCTGCACTGGCGTGACGGCCGGCCGCTGCTGTACCGCAACCTCTTCCACCCCGGGCGTGACGACCTGTTCGTGATCGGGTTGATCCAGCCGGACTCCGGGCAGTTCTGCCTCGTCCACTGGCAGACCGTGCTGCTCGCCCGGTTCCTGCAGCTGCAGCGGGCACGACCCGACCTGGCGGCAGCCTGGCTCTCCGACGGCGCCGACCACCTCGACGAGCGCGCCCAGGGCGGGGTCCAGCTGCTGGACTCGACCCGCCACGCCATCGAGGTGGAGCACCTCGACTACATCCAGGTGCTGGACCGCGACATCGCACGGCTCGGGACGCTGCTGCGCGACGAGGTCCGGGTGGGCGCGTGATGGGCGACTCGCCCCGGGCAGCCAGCGAGCACGACCGTGGGGCACCGCGGGTGCCGCGGCGCGAGCCCGTGCTGCGCCGCCGCGACTGGATCGCGCCCGCCCCACCGCTGCGCCACCGGGAGCTGCTCGAGGCCCACCCGGCGGAGCCGAGGGGACGCCCGCCGCTGCTGTTCGTCCACGGCGCGTGGCACGGCGCCTGGTGCTTCGCGGAGCACTGGCTCCCGGCCGCGGCCGACGCCGGCTGGGACGCCTACGCGGTCAGCCTGCGGGGACACGGGGGCAGCGAGACCCCGGAGGCCTTCGCCCGTGTGCCGCTGCGCGACTACGAGCACGACGTCCTGCAGGCCGTCACCGAACTGCCGTCCCCGCCGGTGCTCGTCGGCCACTCCATGGGTGGGCTCGTCGTCCAGCGGGTGCTGGAGCGCTACCGCGCCGCGCCGGCGGGGGTACTGCTCGCTTCCGTCCCGCCCGACCACGGGCTCGAGGTCGCGACCGCTCTGGCCCGCCACGACCCGGCCGCGTTCACCCGCGCGCTCGCAGGACGCCCACCACAGCCGCGCCCAGCCACCCTCTACGGCCCCCGCACCGACCCGGCGACCGCGCGCCGAGGCACCGACCGGCTCGGGCCCGAGTCGTGGTTGGCCACCCAGCAACTGGTACTCCCGCGCCGCACGGGCGAGCTCACCAGCCCGCTGCTGGTCCTCGGGGGCGCCGAGGACCGGGTCGTCCCGCCGAGCGCGGTCATCCGCACCGCCCGGCGCTTCGGCGTCCAGGCACGGCTGCTGCGAGGCATGGGCCACCAGCTCATGCTCGAGCCCGACCAGGACGCGGTGCTACGCCTGGTGCTCGGGTGGCTGGACGCGCAACTCGGTCCACCCGGCGGCGAGGAGGAGCACGCGCGCTGAGGGCGGACCGTCCTCAGGCTCCCAACCGTGCCTCCGCCGCCACCAGGAGGGCCGCCTCGGTCCGCGAGGCGACGCCGAGCTTCTGGTAGGAGCGGTAGAGGTGGTTGGCGACCGTGCGCGCGCTGACCCCGAGCCGTGTCGCCACCTGCTGGTTCGTCAGGCCCCGTGCCACATGGTCGAGGATGCGGCGCTCGGCGGGCGTGAGCACCCCGAGGGGATCCTGACCTGTCCTCCCACCGGCGCCGGGCCGGCCCTGCACCTGCGCCGCCCAGCGCGAGGCACCCAGCGCCTCGAAACCGGCGAGCGCCTGTTCCGTCGCGCGTTCGCCTGCGACCTCATCGCCGAGCCTGCGCGCCGCCGGTGCGCGATGTGCGTGCAGGCGAGCGGTGTCGAAGCGATCGATCCTGGGGTCGAGGAGGGCGAGTGCCTGGTCGAACGAGCCGGCGGCGGCCACCGGGTCACGGTCGGCCTCGACCATGCCGTGCATCCACAGGATCGCGGCCCGCGACCACCTCGTCGCATGTGTCACCGGCGCGGAGTTGAGCTCCGCGAGGACCTCACGGGCTTCGTCGTGGTCGCCGACCTGGGTGTAGGCGTCGACCAGATCGACCCGCCACCGTGACACCTGGGCGGTGAGCACGCCGATCCCGGCTTCGAAGCGCCGGCACCGTTCCAGCTCGACGATCGCCTGCCGTGGCCGGCCGAGGCTGAGCGCGACGTTGCCCGCGTGCGACCACAGGTAGTACAGCGCGCCGGTCAGGTCGAGGGACTCGGCGATCGCCACCCCCAGCCCGAGATCAGCGTCCGGGTCGTCGCCCCGGATCGCGTCGATGCGGGCACGCATGCCGAGCCAGAAGGGAGCGAACGCGCGCTGCCCGATGCCGAGGCTCAAGGTGATCGCCTCGTCGAGCGCATCACGGGCGTCATCGAACCGCCCCGAGCGCAGCCGCACGTCCGCCAACGCGCCGAACGCCATCGCCAGCGAGGACCGGGCACGCGTCGCGCGTGCCCGCGCGATCACCGACAACAGGGCCTGCTCCGCGTCGTCGTAGCGTTCGGCGTACCCGAGCGCACGCCCCACGTGCAGGCCGAAGGACGGGTCCAACGCGAGCCCGGCCGCGATGGCCGCACCCTCGACCTTCTCGGGCAGCCCCGCGAGCGCTGCCGCCTCATCGAGTGCGAAGAGCCCGTGGCTGTGGATGATGGTGGCGGCAGCGTGCTCGGCACTGCCGACCGGTAGCGCGTCCACGACGGTGGACGTGGCGCGCACGATGGCCGGGACGTCGCCGAGCATGCCTAGCGGGATCGGCTGGGCGAGCGCGATCGGCACGGCCAGTTCCGGCGATGCCGCCTGCGCGCACTCGAGCAGGCGCTGCACCCCCCGACGCGGCGAGCCGCTCAGCGACTCCATCGCCGCGAGCGGGATCGACGCGAGGATGCCCACCGGATCGAGCGGCGCCTCCTCGACGACCGTGGCCAGGCGGGCCCGCGCGGTGGCCGGATCCCCCGACAGCCCGTACGCCTCGGCGCTACGCAGCAGCAGGGACCAGCGCTCACTCGGCTCGTTCGCATGGGTCAGCGCCACGTCGAGCAACCGACCGGCCAGTTCCCCACCGCCCTCGCCGAGCAGGGTCGCCGCCGCGGTCGCGAGGTCGCGGCCGAGGGCCGGATCGGGGGAGACCGCTGCCCGGGCGCGGTGGAGGAGCCGGCTCGCCGGAGGGAGGTGGGGATCCTCAGCGAAGCACCGCTCCAGCCGGCGACGGTTGGAGGGATCGAGGTGCGCGACCGCCGCCTCCAACAGCAGGGGGTGGCTCGGCCGGAAGCGTCCGCCGGTGACCGTGGCGACCCCCTGGCGGAGCAGGTCATCGAGCCCCGCCTCGACGTCGACGTCGGTGCAGCGGCAGATCGCCGCCCAGTCACCGTGCTCGGAGACCGCCGCCGCTTCGAGGAGTGCCCGGGCCGGCTCGCTCAGCCTCGCGATCTGGCCGCTGAAGACCGCTCGAAGGTCACCGTCGAGCGGCAGCGGCCGGGGCAGAGGCGCCGACCCCGACAGCTCCTCGGCGCGGAACAGCTGCGGCAGCCGCGTCAGCGCGAGCGGGGAGCCCTGCGCGACGGCGAGCAGCCGCTCGGTGACGGCGTCATCGATCGGGTGCTCGCTGGAGGCCAGGAGCAGGGCACGGCTCGCATCCTCGTCGAGGGGGGCGACGTCCCGCAGGGGCAACCCCTCGGTCAGCCGCAGCACCTCCTGGGAGGGCCGGGACACGGCCACGAGCAGTAGGCCGGAGACGCGGGCCCGGCGTGCTGCCAGACCGAGGGCGATCCCGCTGACGGGGTCGGCCTCGTGGAGATCGTCGATGAGGACGGCCAGCGGCCCGTCCCCGGTCGCCGACAGCAGGGCTGCTTCGAGCCGGTCAGCGAGGGGGAGCGGGTCCCCGGTGTCCCCGCCTGTCGCATCGGCACCGAGGGCGGCGAGCAACGATGCCGCGGTCGACCCGGCCGGAGCGAGCGCGCCGCCCTGGCAGCGCAACCCGATGGCGCGCTCACCGACGTCTGCGGCCAACGTCGACAGGATCGTCGACTTGCCGATGCCGGCGGGTCCGACCAGGACGCGGACCGCGCTCGCACCGGCGGCGCAGGCGCGCCACGTCGTGACGAGGTCACCGACGAGGGCGGAAGGCGGGTCTATCGGCTGCATGGTTCGCGCAGCGTAATCGCAAGGGGCGTTGGTACTCATGCGGAGATGTTGAGTAGAAGTTCCCATAGCCGTCCTCGCGGGTGGGTTCGTAGCCTCCCTTCCGTGCTCCTCGAGCCGGTTCCCAACGTCCTCCGTCCTCCCGAGGTGATGGTCTCCGGCCCGGGGAACCTCGGCTCCCCGCTGCTGACGCTGTTCGGACGGCGGGACCGGGAGCCGTCGCCCGACCCCGATGCCTGCCCCGCGCACGATCCAACGACCACGGATGCCACGCCTCGATCCCCGTCAGGCCTGGTGGTCCCTGCGCGGCGGGCGACGGGTCGACCTGTACCTGATCCGTGTCCGACGCCTGCCCACCGACGACAACGAGACGACGATGCCGATCCGCCCCAGCCGACTGCTCGCCTCCGCCGTGCTCTTCGTCGCGCTCACAGGCTGCGGCACGGACACCGACGCCGAACCCGCGGCTGCGGCCGCGAACACCGATGGTGAGACCGCCTGCACCACCTCGATCGAGCTGACCAAGCCGGACGGCACGACGTCCACGCTGGACTCCGCCAACATCCAGACCATCTACGGCGGCGAGGTCGTCACGGTCTTCGCGGCTGACTTCCCCATCGCCGAGCACGACGTTGCGGGCCGCCCGCCGGACTTCCCGACCGAGTCCGGGCAGCTGGTGTGGCTCGACCTCGGCGAGCAGGGCGCCGCGACCGACGACCCGCAGCTCGGCACCGGTGACACGGCCACGCTGCCCGGCACGGGACGCACCGCCTTCGCGGCCAGCCTCATCACCGCCGAGCGCATCGACCCGCTGTTCGGCGAGGACCTCGCCGGCACGATCGACCTGCAGCGGTTGGAGGACGACGGCGCCTGCATCGACATCGACGTGACGATCGCCGGCGTGACGTTCCAGGGCACCGCCGCGGCCGACACGGTGCTTCGCGGCGAGTGACGTCACGGCCTGCCTGACCGCCCCACCCATCCGCCCTCGCCGACCCGCCCGACCCGCCGATCCCATCCGGCCCCGACGACAACGAGACGCCGATGACCACTCCCCGATCGCTCGCTGTTGCCCTGCTGTTCGTCGTGCTCGCCGCCTGCGGCACCGACAACGAACCCGAGGCTGTCCCCGCCCAGACCGTGCCCGAGGACGTCGCCGACGAACCGGCCGA